>CAUVRI010000001.1:0-107202 GCA_963554405.1 uncultured Streptococcus sp.
GTAATTCGTTAGAATTCGATTTCGTCGTCCCACCTCCGCACAGTTGAGTAGGGCATCTTTGAAACTTGAAAAGCGAACAACTACTTAGGAAACTTGCTTAGCAAGTCCTATCTACCACCTCAAAGCAGTGCTTTGAGCACTCAACCACTGCGTCTTGCTCGACAATCCAAAAACAATCAAGAGGCTAGGACTTCTGTCCCAGCCACTTTTTTTGTGGTCTAGAATATGGTATAATGAGAAGAATTTGAAACGAGCGTTTAGACCTTTGGGGAAGACGCTACGGAGAACTGAGGAGTCGGATATGAATCTCACATTACATGAAGTTGCTCATCTAGTACACGCAAAAAATGATATCAGCCAATTTGAAGATGTGGCCCTCGTCAAGCCGGAATTTGACAGCCGTTTGATTGGGCCTGGAGACCTTTTTGTTCCCTTAAAGGGAGCGCGTGATGGTCATGACTTTATTGAGACTGCTTTTGAAAATGGAGCCGTAGCCACTTTTTCAGAGAAAGTGGTAGAAGGCCACCCTTATATTTTGGTGGAAGATGTGTTGAGTGCTTTTCAAACCCTGGCTGCAGCCTATCTTCAAAAGACAAAAGTGGATGTTTTTGCGGTGACAGGGTCAAATGGTAAAACAACCACAAAAGATATGTTGGCACAGCTTTTGTCCACTACCTACCTGACCTATAAAACACAGGGAAACTATAATAATGAAATTGGTCTTCCTTATACAGTTCTCCATATGCCAGAAGGGACAGACAAACTCGTCCTTGAAATGGGGCAAGACCATCTAGGAGATATCCATCTCTTGTCAGAACTGGCGCATCCAAAAGCTGCTATTGTCACCTTGATTGGGGAAGCCCATTTGGAATTCTTTAAAGATCGAAGTGAGATCGCAAAAGGAAAACTCCAGATTGCGGATGGCATGCCTGAAGGTGGCCTTCTGGTGGTTCCAGCTGATCCGATCGTGAATGCCTACCTCCCTGAAAAACAAAAAGTGGTTCGCTTTGGGCCAGACGAGGAGATTTTTATTACTGAGTTAATTGAGCGAAAGGATAGCTTAACTTTCCGAGCTAATTTCTTAGAAGAAGCGATTGATCTTCCGGTAACAGGAAAATACAATGCGACCAATGCCATGATTGCAGCTTATGTTGCTTTGAAAGAAGGAGTGAGTGAAGCTGCAATTCGTGATAGTTTTGAAACCTTGCAATTGACGCGCAACCGGACAGAATGGAAAAAGGCCAGTAATGGAGCAGATATCTTATCCGATGTCTACAATGCTAATCCGACGGCTATGCGTTTGATTTTAGAAACCTTCTCGACTATTCCTGCTAATCCAAATGGTCGAAAATTAGCCGTCCTGGCAGATATGAAAGAACTAGGGGAGCAATCTATTGATCTACACAACCAAATGATTCTCAGCCTCTCGCCAGATGTCTTGGATACGGTTATTTTCTACGGCCAAGACATTGCGGGATTGGCTCAGTTAGCGAGTCAGATGTTCCCACTCGGACATGTCTATTATTTCAAGAAAACAGCTGAGGAAGACCAGTTTGAGGACATGGTCAAACAAGTCAAGGAAAGCTTGAAAGAGCAAGACCAAATCCTTATTAAGGGGAGCAATTCCATGAATCTAGCCAAATTGGTAGAGGAGTTGGAGAATGGTAAGTAATAATGTACTGAAGGACATTCAGCGCTTGATTTCAATCACCAATACAGGATTAGCCTTCTCAAAAGATCCATTTGATCAAGAGCGCTACCAGGATATTCGTGAAATTTTACAGGATCTTGTGAGAGAAACGACTGATCTGAATTCACAAGAATTATCGGATTTGTTTCGACCGACAAACTATTATGACACCCCCTTAATTGATGTTAGGGCTTGGATTGTCAAAGATAGAAAACTTTGTCTGGTGAAAGGTCAGGGAGAAGAGACCTGGGCTTTGCCGGGTGGTTTTGGTGAGGTTGGCTATTCTCCTAAAGAAAATATTTTAAAGGAAATCCAAGAAGAAACGGGCTATGTAGCACGTGTCAATCGGTTGTTGGCAGTATTTGATACCAATCGCTACCAATTGCAAAGCCGCCAATATGTGAAATTGGTATTTGAATGTGAATTGCTGGATGGAAGTTTTCAACAGAATCAGGAAATTTCTGATCTTGCATTTTTTGAGAGAGGGAAAATGCCTGCTCTTTCTACCAAGCGCAATACAGAAGAACAATTGAATTTCCTTTGGGAGGTTTATGATGGGAAACGAGATTTGTATTGTGATTAAAAACGATCTATAAATTAAAGGGATATAAAAATGACACTTTGGGATTTATTGTTTACGAACCAAAAATCAGCCCCGCCTGAGTTTGGACTCTGGTATTTTTTCCTACCAGTTTCCTTGTTGGTGGTTGGCTACTTTTCTATCAAATATGCGCAGTCAAAAAGCTACCAACGCTTTTGGTACTGGGCACAATTGATTCAAGTCCTGACCATCAATGCTTGGTATATTCTAGCCCACATGCCTTTGACAGATAATTTGCCTTTTTATCATTGTCGCTTGGCTATGCTTGCGATCCTCTTTGCACCGAGAGGGACCTATATCAAGCAATATTTTGCCTTGTTGGGAGTTCTAGGATCCATTGCGGCCTTGGTTTATCCAGCCTTTGACCCCTTCCCCTTCCCCCATATTACTGTGCTCAATCTGATTTTTAGTCACTGGGCCTTGTTTGCCAATAGTTTGATTTACCTGCAAGATTTTTATCAGTCGGAAAAGCAAGATAGCTTACGAATTGTTAAGATCACCTTTGGCATGAATGCAGTCATCTTTTTGGTCAACCTTTTGACCAGAGGAGATTACGGCTTCTTACGACGTCCACCAATCATTGGAGACCACGGTGCTCTCTTTAACTACCTCTTGGTCAGCATCGTGATGGTAGCTGGTATTTGCTTGGTCAATCAACGCTATAAATACAAATACAAGATGGTCGAAGAGAGTATCGTTTCGCGTTCAGAATAAAAAGAGCAGATAAGGGAAAGAAATCATGACACTTTGGGACTTATTTTTCACCAGTCAACCAACGGCCCCTCCTCAATTAGGAGTCTGGTATTTCTTATTGCCGACTTCATTGGTGGTAGTGGGAGTTCTGTCCATTCGATTTGCTCACTCTAAAGCCTACCAAAAATTTTGGTATTGGGGGCAGTTGATCCAGTTGCTCATCATCAACTCTTGGTATCTAGCTGCTCGCTTGCCTCTTTCAGAGAGTCTTCCCTTCTATCATAGCCGGATGGCTATGTGGATTATTCTCTTAGCTCCTAAGAGCAGCTTCAAGCAATATTTTGCCCTCGTGGGAGTCTTTGGCTCCATTATGGCCTTGGTTCATCCCGTCTTTTATCCCTACCCTTTTCCTCACGTATCCTCGATCAACAATGTCTTTGGTCACTGGGCTCTCTTGGCCAACTGTTTGATCTATCTGGTTCAATCCTACCAGGTGGAAGAAGGGGCTGTTTGGAAAATCTGTCAGATGACGTTTGGGATCAATGCCATTATTCAGCTTGCGAATCTCGCAACAGGTGGAAACTACGGCTTTATGCGTCGGCCTCCTGTGATCGGTGACCATGGCCTTGTGCTCAACTATTTCATCGTGACAGTTCTCATGACGGGGACACTGATTTTCATCAATACGATCGTTCAGTACAGTAAGAAAAGAAGAATACCTAAATCTGTTTAAATAAGGAGATTTTATGCATCATTTTTTCACTACAGAATCAACAGCACCACCAGCAATCTCAGCACTTTGGTATAGTGTGATGGTCTTGTTCGTTGTGGCAGCGATTATGATGTCACTTCGCTATTATCAGAATGAGCAATTTCGCAAATGCTTTCAATACTTACAAGGCTTCCAGTTAATTTGCTTGTATCTTTGGTATTTTGCCTACCACATTCCTTGGTCCAATAGCTTACCATTTTATCATTGTCGTTTGGCCATGTTTGCGGTCTTGTTTTTACCAGACCGCTGGAAAAGTAAACAGTTCTTTGCCTTGATGGGAGTGAGTGGAGCCATCTTTGCCTTGGGCTATCCAGTCTTTGATCCCTACACTTTCCCTCATATTACGAGTTTTTCTTTCCTCCTCGGACATTACTGTCTCCTCATCAATTCCTTGATTTATCTTTTGAGATGGTATGATCGAAACCTCTTAAAAAATAGTCAGATTGTTCTCTATACCTTTGCCTTAGATTTATTCCTGGTTGGAGTCAATCAATTGACGGGAGGAAATTATGGCTTGATGGCCCGCCCTCCGATTATGAGAGGGGATAAGGTATGGCTCAATTATCTGGTTGTATCCAGTATTTTAGCCCTTGCTTTATTACTCTTTAATCAGTTCTTCAGTCGCAGAAGTGAGCGGGTGAAAGTGAGAAAATAACAAGTAGGAAGGTTGGGACATCTTGGTCTCAACCCTGTTTTATATTAAAGGAGAATATATGAAGCGTTTCTTGCTAATGATTTCCCTCATTTGGAGTTTGGTTTGTACAATCACGATCGCACATGCAGATGATGAAGTTCGCTATTCGATTGAATCCTATGTAGGACACCTCCAATTGCAGGAAGATAGCCAAGCAACATTTACACAAGAGATTACCTATCAGTTTCAGACAGGCTATCATGGTCAATATGTGACCTTAGGAAGCGCTGATCCTCTTCCAAAAGGGTTTAAGATTCATCGTCATCCTGAAGTGGAAGCCTATGTGGATGGGGAAAAACGTGAGATTCGTGTAGAGGAGACAGACCTGGAAGATGGTCGGCAATTAAAAATATACAATGCCCGTATCGTCGGAGGAACGGTCAAGATCAAAGTAAAATGGAAGATTGATCATCTCTTGACTTTCTACAAGGATATTGCAGAACTGAATTGGTTTCCTATTTCAGATGGAGATGAGAAAGTCGCGAAATTAGATTTTTATGTGGATGGCTTGGATGCCAAGCAGGGAAAACTGTATGCCCATACTGGTTACTTTAATCCACCAGCCCAAGTCGAACGGACTGCAACTGGTTATCATATTTGGACAAAGGATTTTCCAAAAAATGGTAAGCTCGAACTGCATGCCTATTGGCCAATGACAGAGGCCCTGCGTCGAGACCAAGCAAATGAGATTAACAAGGGAAATGGAAAAGAGAAATTTCTCAAAAAAGAGAAATCCATTGAACAAAAAACGTTCCTCTATCGGACCCTTCTACTCAAGGTCGTTCCAATTGTATCGGTTCTTTTATTTATCCTAGCTTTCATTCCATGGATCCGGTATTTTATCAGTACCAGAACTCGTCGGATTGCAAAAGGAGTACGATTATACGAACCACCACAGAATTTACCTCCTCTTGTCCTAGCTAAGGCACTGTATCAACTTGATTTTGAACGGATGGTGATGTCTAGAGAGAAGGGGCAACTAAAATTTAATCATCTCATCCAGGCAACCATGTTAGATCTTATTGATCGAGGAAATCTTCGGTTGACTAGGGATGAAAATGGGGAAACCTTGACCTGTCTCCATTATGAAGGCTTGGCTGATTTTGAATTGAAGTTTATTGAAATGATCTTTGATCAAGAATCTCAAATCAATATCAGTGAAGTATTTTCAAGGTATAAAATCGACAAAGTAGCCCTAAAAAAAGACTTTCGAGCTGCTAAATCAGACACCCAACGAGACCGTATTCGAAAGGTCGGAAATGACGTTCAATCACTGTTAAAAAAAGATGCCCAGCAATTGTCAAAAGGGGTAGAGAAGGAGATTGCGAAATTAGGATTGCCTTCTTATTTTAGAGACTTATCTGAAAAAGAAGAAGCTTTTTCAAAAACAGGCTGTGCCTTACATTTTTGGCTCTTACTGATCTTATTTGTGAGCATGTGTTTCTTATCTTTTGGATTTGGTTCCCACCTATCTTCCTTCTATTTTTGGATGATTGTATTGTTGGTCGTCTTCTTCATTCCATTTTATATTCTTGTGAAAATTCGCGAAGAACATCTCCAATCCTTAGAGAACTTGGATGAACAATTTGAATGGATGGCCTTTCGAAATATGATCGAAAGTATTCCAAATTTCAATCAAGCAGAACTGGAGAGTGTTGTTCTATGGAATCGTATCCTAGTCTATGCAACTATGTATGGTCAAGCTAAAAAAGTGAGTCAGGTACTCAAAAATCATCAGATTTCCTTGCCATATGAAAACTGGGACACTGTTGTTTGGCTAACGACCTCCTCAAATTCCTTCCTAGACGGCTCTACCTTGATGAGTTATGCTGATGATTCCTATAGCGTTTCAAGCTTCTCTACTAACTCCTCAGATGGCAGTGGTGGCTTTGACGGCGGTGGCTTTTCTGATGGTGGCGGTGGCGGAGGATTTGGAGCCTTCTAACAGTCATGATGAGAGGACTAGAATCTACGGATTTTAGTCTTTCTTTTTGCTCTCAAAGAAGAATCATCGTTGAAAAAAGTGCCTATTTTCGCTATAATAGGAGAGATAGAGAAATTGAGGAGAGATCCGATGTAAAGATGAATTTGTAAATTTATCAGAAAATAAAAAGAGAAAGAATTAGGAATATGAACGTACAAGAAGAGATTAAAAAACGCCGTACCTTTGCCATTATCTCCCACCCGGATGCTGGTAAAACGACGATTACAGAGCAGTTGCTCTACTTTGGGGGAGAGATTCGGGAAGCCGGTACCGTAAAAGGGAAGAAAACAGGAAACTTTGCTAAATCTGACTGGATGGATATTGAGAAACAACGTGGGATTTCGGTAACCTCATCTGTTATGCAGTTCGACTATGATGGCAAACGGGTCAATATCCTTGATACGCCAGGGCACGAGGACTTCTCAGAAGATACTTATCGGACCTTGATGGCGGTGGATGCTGCCGTCATGGTGGTAGACTCTGCCAAAGGGATTGAGGCTCAAACCAAGAAATTGTTTGAGGTTGTGAAACACCGTGGCATTCCCGTCTTTACCTTTATGAATAAGCTAGACCGGGACGGTCGTGAGCCACTGGATCTCTTACAAGAATTGGAAGAAGTCTTAGGTATCGCCAGTTACCCAATGAACTGGCCGATCGGGATGGGGAAAGCCTTTGAGGGACTCTATGATCTTTATAACCAACGTTTGGAACTCTACAAAGGGGATGAACGTTTTGCGAGTCTAGAAGACGGAGACAAGCTCTTTGCCAACAACCCCTTCTATGAGCAAGTAAAAGATGATATCGAACTCTTGCAAGAAGCTGGAAATGAATTTTCAGAAGAAGCCATCCTTGCGGGTGAATTAACACCAGTCTTCTTTGGATCCGCTTTGACGAACTTTGGGGTGCAGACTTTCTTAGAAACCTTCTTGAAGTTTGCTCCAGAACCACATGGCCACAAGAAGACAGATGGAGAGCTTGTCGACCCTTATGATAAGGATTTCTCAGGATTTGTCTTTAAAATCCAAGCCAACATGGACCCTCGTCACCGTGACCGGATTGCCTTTGTTCGAATTGTATCGGGCGAGTTTGAGCGGGGCATGAGCGTTAACCTGCCTCGTACTGGTAAGGGGGCTAAGCTATCAAATGTCACTCAGTTTATGGCCGAAAGCCGTGAAAATGTCAGCAATGCCGTAGCAGGAGACATCATCGGGGTTTACGATACTGGTACTTATCAGGTTGGAGATACGCTGACAGTTGGTAAAAATAAGTTCGAATTTGAACCACTGCCAACCTTTACGCCTGAAATCTTCATGAAGGTATCTGCTAAGAATGTCATGAAGCAAAAATCCTTCCACAAGGGGATTGAGCAATTGGTGCAAGAAGGAGCTATCCAGCTTTATACCAACTACCAAACAGGTGAATACATGCTAGGTGCTGTTGGGCAACTCCAGTTTGAAGTCTTCAAGCACCGCATGGAAAATGAATACAATGCCGAAGTGGTCATGAGCCCAATGGGTAAAAAGACCGTTCGTTGGATCAAACCAGAAGATTTAGATGAGCGTATGTCTTCAAGTCGAAACATCTTGGCCAAAGACCGTTTTGACCAGCCTGTCTTCCTCTTTGAAAACGACTTTGCCCTCCGTTGGTTTGCGGACAAGTATCCAGACGTTGAGTTGGAAGAAAAGATGGGATAAGGAAAGTTTTCAAAACCGATCCATGACAATAGAAATAAGAAAACGGAATCTTGTCCGTTTTCGCTTATAAAGGAGAAATGATGGGATTATTAAGTGGTTTGATGGGCAATGCCTCTCAAAAAAATGTTGACAAAGTAGAAAGAGATCTGGAAGATATTTTGGTGCCTGGAGAGCAAGTCACTCTCGCTTTTAGCCTGATTCGTGATTTGATCGTCTTTACCGAGTTTCGTTTGATCTTGGTGGATAAGCAAGGAGTAACAGGAAAGAAAACTTCCTACAAATCCCTTCCTTATCGCTCCATCTCTCGATTTTCAGTAGAAACTTCCGGTCATTTTGATTTGGATGCTGAATTAAAAATCTGGGTCTCTTCAGCAGTGGAACCTTCAGAAGTTTTACAATTCAAGAGTGACAACAGTGTCATTGAAATCCAGCAAGCATTAGCCAGTGCGGTCTTTAAATAAAAAATCATGTTGATAGAGAACAGTTGAGAAAGGAGACGGAATGTTTATCGATAAACAATTGGGTCAAGATCGGAAATGGATCAATATCGACTCGGATTTGATTGCTGAAAATTCATATCTTTATAAAAAATACGATATTGACAAAGAAACCATTGAGTACGCGATGGATAAGAACGAACGTGCCCATATGGATTACAATCGAGAAAACGGAACGATCACCTTTATCTACAATGTATTGGATTTAGAAAAGGACAAGGAATATTACGAAACCATACCCATGACCTTTATCGTTCAAGATACGCGACTCGTGACCATCAGTAATCAGGACAATGCCTATATCATTGAACAAATGGTTCGCTATTTGGAAAGCCATGGGGAGCTGTCGATCTATAAGTTGCTTTTTGCAGGTCTTGAAATGATCAGTAATGCTTATTATCCGATTATTGATCGCTTAGATAAGCACAAAGATGAACTCAATCGTTTGCTTCGAAAGACAACGACGACCAAGAATCTTTATGCCCTGTCTGACCTTGAGACCGGTATGGTGTATCTGGTCGCGGCAGCCAAGCAAAATCGGATGTTGCTAGAACATATCAAAGCGCATGCCATTTATCGCAGGATGAATGATGTTGAAAAAGAGCAGTTTGATGATGCCATGATCGAAGCGCGTCAGTTGGTTTCGATGACTGAGTTGATTTCGAATGTCTTACAGCAGTTGTCTGGATCATACAACAATATCCTAAACAACAACTTGAATGATAACTTGACCACCCTAACCATCTTTGAAGCCTTGTTGGCGGTCTTAGCCGTTATCACCGGTTTCTTTGGAATGAATATTCCTCTTCCGATGACAGAGGATCCCAATGCTTGGATTTATGTATCCCTATGTAGCTTTATATTATGGCTCATTTTGGCAAAGGTCATGCGGTGGATTGTGAAAAAAAGATAAAAAAAGAGGCTTGGAGAAATCCGAGCCTCTTCGTATCTAGAATAATCTGAGAAATAGGAACCATCTAGACACCTGCCCTCCTCTCCAAAGAAGGGGCAGTGTGAATAGTTCATCGACTGTACAAAATCTTCTTGGAAATAGTAGGAGTAGATTTAATAGTACTGAGTGGTTCTAAATAAATCAGAACTTAGAATAAATCGTTGAATCAGATAAAATGATCCTATTTCTTTATACAGAAATATTTTAGATACTAACTGTATTATACATATTTATTTGTAAAAACGCAAGATAAGAGTTACCAAAAAATAAAAGTTTTCCGATTTTTTTATACTCCAATGATGAAGTATATGAAATGGTCGCAAGAAGAAAACCAGTCCTGGCTAGGATTTGCGTCACTTTTCTGATTTCAAGCGATCCAGGATTTTTTCCTAAAAAATAAAATTAATCTCCTTTGACTATCATTTGCCTCTTCATTATGTTATACTAGATAAGTTGCAAACTTGTATGAGAGAAATGGTGGGGAGACTGAACAGATGGAAGGCTTCTGTTCGAAAGAAGACTCCCGCAAATAGGATCATGTTGCCTATTTGTTTGAAAAAACGATTCTAGTCAACAACATCCGTTAGGACGCAAAACATTTTTCTCTAAAGAAAATGTAGTCTTAAACAGACGGACTAGTTTTTCTTTAGATGAGTCTTGCGACAGGTAACCGGGAAGATGACTTCCTATGCAATCAGTGCGTATTCGCATTGAAAGAAGTTTGATAAAGTGGCTTCGCACCACTTTTTAGAAAGAAGAAAGAATTGAAATTCAATGAATTTAACTTATCTGCTGAATTATTAGCAGAAATCGAAAAAGCTGGCTTTGTAGAAGCAAGCCCCATCCAAGAACAAACTATTCCTTTGGCCCTTGAAGGAAAAGATGTCATCGGCCAAGCGCAAACAGGGACCGGTAAAACGGCTGCTTTTGGTCTTCCAACTTTGGAGAAGATTGATGTCGATAATACTGTGATCCAAGCTCTTGTTATTGCCCCAACGCGTGAGTTGGCGGTTCAAAGTCAGGAAGAACTCTTCCGTTTTGGACGCAGCAAGGGTGTTAAAGTCCGCTCTGTCTATGGTGGATCAAGCATTGAAAAGCAAATCAAAGCCTTGAAGTCAGGTGCTCATATCGTTGTGGGAACCCCTGGACGCTTGCTAGATTTGATCAAGCGCAAGGCCTTGAAACTTAATCATATTGAAACCTTGATCTTGGACGAAGCAGATGAAATGCTCAACATGGGCTTTTTGGAAGATATCGAAGCTATCATTAGCCGTGTTCCAGAAACACGTCAAACTCTTCTCTTTTCAGCAACGATGCCAGAAGCCATCAAACGCATTGGTGTTCAGTTTATGAAAGAACCCGAACACGTTAAGATTGCGGCCAAAGAATTGACAACTGATTTGGTCGATCAATACTATATTCGTGTCAAAGAAGGCGAAAAGTTTGATACCATGACTCGATTGATGGATGTCGAGCAGCCTGAACTTGCCATCGTCTTTGGTCGGACAAAACGTCGGGTCGATGAATTGACGCGTGGCTTGAAGATTCGTGGTTTCCGTGCAGAAGGAATTCACGGAGATTTGGATCAAAACAAGCGTCTCCGAGTCCTTCGTGACTTTAAAAATGGGAACTTGGACGTCTTGGTAGCAACAGACGTTGCGGCACGTGGCTTGGATATTTCAGGTGTGACCCATGTCTACAACTACGATATTCCACAAGATCCAGAAAGCTATGTTCACCGGATCGGACGGACAGGTCGTGCTGGGAAAACAGGGCAATCCATTACCTTTGTATCGCCAAATGAAATGGGCTATTTGCAAATCATTGAGAACTTGACCAAAAAGCGGATGAAGGGAATGAAACCTGCAACAGCAGAAGAAGCCTTCCAAGCGAAAAAACAAGTAGCACTGAAGAAAATTGAGCGAGATTTTGAAGATGAAAAAATCCGGACCAACTTTGAGAAGTTTGGCAAGGATGCTCGCAAATTGGCTGCAGAATTCACTCCTGAAGAATTGGCTATGTATATTTTGAGCTTGACCGTTCAAGATCCAGACAGCCTTCCAGAAGTTGAAATTGCGCGTGAAAAACCATTGCCATTTAAACCATCCGGTGGTGGCTTTGGTGGAAAAGGCAAAGGTGGCCGTGGAAATGGCCGTCGTGGAGACCAACGTCGTGACCGCAATCGCAGAGATGACCGTGAAGGTGGACGCCGTGATTTCAAACGCAAGTCCAATAAAAATAGCCGAGACTTTGAAGGCAAAGGCAACAAACGTCCTCATCGTACTTCCAATGAAAAGAAAAATGGATTTGTTATCCGCAACAAAGGGGATAAATAAGCCCTAAGAACGGTCTAGCAATAGGCCGTTTTTTTAATGAAAATCAAAAATACAAGGGTTAACCAGCTGTTAACCCTTGTATATTTATAAGGAGACCTAAATGATAACTGACTCTTTTAGAAAAATGTATCATGATAAGGAGCATCCAAAAAAGTCAGACAACAGAAAGAATGAATTCCTAAAATGGAATATTTCTGTTAACATATTAAGTCTACAATTATTTCTAAGCTTTGTCAAGAATTTTTTCTTATTTTTTTAAAATTTTTGACTAGAAAAATAAAAATTGACAATCTCTTCTAAAAGGTTATAATGAATATAATAACTATACTAATTATTAAGAGGTGTCGCCCATGGTGATTGCATTAAAAAATGATGATCTAGAAGTACACTTTAAGACATTTGGAGGGGAATTGAGCTCCATTCGAAGTAAAGAAGGCATAGAATATCTCTGGCAAGGGGATCCAGAGTATTGGTCAGGACAGGCGCCGGTTCTGTTTCCGATTTGCGGGAGCGTTCGTAATGGCCAAGTACAGTATCATCTAAAAGATGGAGTGAAGACAGGTCAGCTACCAAGACACGGCCTCATTCGCAAGAGAGAGTTTGAACTTAAAGAACAAACAGACCATCGTCTTGTCTTTGAAATCACCTCTAACGAAGAGAGCCTGCAAAATTATCCCTACCATTTTCGAGTGGAAATCGATTATGAATTGAAAGGGAAAGAGATCACCATCACGTATCGCGTGCAAAATTTAGAGTCAGATCAAGTCATGCCTTATTTCATTGGAGGGCATCCAGCCTTTCGTTGTCCCCTTTTAGCAGATGAAGACTATGAAGACTACGAGTTGATTTTTGAAAAAGAAGAAAGCTGTAGCGTTCCTCTCTTGTTCACAGAAACCGGTTTGGTTGATCGCCTGCAGCGGACGCCATTTTTAGACCATAGCCGTAGCCTACCTTTGCGCCATGAACTGTTTGAAAAAGACGCCATTATTTTAGATCAGTTAGCCTCTAAATCTGTGCAGCTCCTCTCGAAAAAATCTGGTAAAGGTTTGGAATTTGCCTTTGCAGATTTTGAGAATCTCGTCCTTTGGTCTACCAATAACAAGGGGCCTTTCATTGCCTTGGAGCCTTGGACGGGTATTTCCACATCTGCAGAAGAGGGCGATTTCTTCGAAGATAAAAAAGGTGTGATCCAGTTGGCTCCTCAAGAAACACGGAGTCACCAGTACCGTATCACCATTTTGTAAATGAAAAACCGTTGGACTATGGAGTCCGACGGTTCTTTTTGATATAGTTTAGCTTTGCTTGGCGCGATTTCTTTTTAAAGAGAGACTCGGCAGACATAGCAGAGGGTTTATCTGGATAGGATTCTTGGTAAAGAAGTTTAACGGGGAGGCGAGCCCGTGTGTATTTGGCGCCTTTTCCAGCATTGTGAGTCTTTAGGCGTTTTTCGACATCTGTGGTGTAGCCAGTGTAGAGGGAGCCATCCGCACACTCTAGGACATACATGTAAGCCTTAGTTTCCATAGTAGATCTCATGAATCTCGTCTGTATAGCTGCCGTCTTCATTGTGAATAAAGAGGGGAGGCAGAATTTTTAAACCATCCAGTGAGCCATCTTTGATCGCCTCAATCAATAACATATTCGCCTCTTTGGTCACTTTGGGATAGACAAACTGGATCCGCTTAGGTGCAAGATTGTAACGCTTCATGGTTTCGATGATATCTAAAAAGCGATCTGGACGATGGACCATCGCTAAGCGACCATTTGATTTGAGAACTCGCTGGGCCACATGGCAAATCTCATCTAAATTGGTGGTAATTTCATGCCGAGCTAAGAGGTAGTGTTCACTCTCATTGAGATTGGAATGCTCATCTACCTTGAAATAAGGAGGATTGCAGAGGATAATATCCACCTTACTCCCCCCGATATGTTGAGGCAAATGCTTGAGGTCATCGGTGATCATGGACATTTGCTGGTTCAAGCCATTGAGATCAATGGAGCGGGTTGCCATATCCGCTAGACGTTCCTGTATTTCGACACCAATGATCTGGGACTCTGTACGAGTACTCGCAAAAAGTCCCACGGCCCCATTTCCAGCGCAGAGATCTACGATCAAGCCCCGCTTGGGCAATTTTGGAAAGCGCGAGAGCAGGACGCTATCCACGGAGTAACTAAAGACTTCCCGATTTTGTATAATTTTCACATCACTTGAAAAGAGTTGATTGACGCGCTCGCCGTCTTTTAATTCGATATCTGTCATGGCTCTATTATAGCATGAAAAGAGGCTTGGGGAAAGATCGATAAAACATAAAAAGTTGAGAGTTTTACTCTCAACTTTTTTTAATCAAATTCATATTTTTGGAGAATCGTAGTGAGGATAAAGACTCCTGTAAAGATGGCCATCAATGCCAGATAAACTGGGAAAGTAGTGGCTGTAAGGAGGGAAATCTCGATCAAGTTTTTTAGCACGACCGCAGATGCGTAGAATCCTACTACAGAGAAGACGATGAGAAGCGCACGCCAGATATTTAGTGGCAGGCAAGCACGGATAACGGATAGGAAACCGATGGATCCAAGTAAGTAGTAGGATACAGTAGACATATCGGCTGCAGACCAACCATGGCTTGCTCCCCAAAGGCGAATGAACAAGACACTAAAGACGACCATCAAGGCGCTTGGTAAGGCTAACAGAAGGGAACGTCTTAAGAAGTGTTTTTCAACCGGTTTGATATTGCGTTCAAAGGTCAACACAAATGGTGGGAATCCTTCGACGAATTGGTCAATCAAGGTGATTTGAATAGGGATGAATGGAAAAACCAGCAAATAATTGACGTTGAAGAAAAGGGCACTGGCGATACAGATAATAGCCAAGAGGAAGGAATAGATCGTTTTGATGAAGAAAATCGGAGCGATTCGTCCAATGTTATTGACCACACGACGACCTTCGAATAGAATTTCTGGAACATCATTAAAGTCAGAGTTCAAAAGAACAATATTTGCAATTTGACGGGTTGCAGGATCTCCTTCAGCCATTACGATGGAGCAGTCTGCTTCACGAAGAGCGAGGATATCATTGACCCCGTCTCCAGTCATAGCTGTCGTTCGACCAGCTGCTTTCAAGGTTTGAATGAGCAGTTTCTTTTGGTGAGGGGATACGCGTCCAAAGATGGCTGTTTCCTCTGCTTGATCCACTAATTGATCATCAGAAATTTTGGAACAATCGATGTAGTTCTCATAATTTTTGAAGCCCGCTTGTTGAGCGATATAAGAGACTGTTACAGGGTTATCACCGGAGATGATTTTGAGATCCACGCCTTGAGAGCGAAGATACTCGAGGGTATCAGAAGCCCCTTCACGAATGGGGTCCGTAATCTCAATAACGGCAATTCCTTCAAGATTTTCAGGCAGTTTCAATTCCTGCATGCTGATCTGTTCTGAACTGTGGGCTAAGACGAGAACGCGCGATCCACGGCCTTGTGCTTCGATGACAGCAGTTGGATTTTCTTGAAGCAGCATTTCAGGAGCACCGAGAAAGACAGTTCCGAGGTTGGATAGATGCATAGCTCCCCATTTCCGATCACTTGAGAAAGGAATAATGTTTTCTGCAGTATAAGCATGCTCCAACTCCCCATAAGCCTTGCGAATAGCTTGAGCAGTAGGATTGGTGTCCTCGCTATTTTGCATGTAAGCAGAGAGGATGACCTGGATCGTTTCCTCAGAAAAATGCTCGGATAAGCTATGGAGAGCTTCGACTGTCATCTTCCCTTGAGTGATAGTCCCGGTCTTATCTAGACACAAGGTATCCACACGCGCCAGGGTTTCCACTGAATACATTTCTTGAACAAGAACCTTGCGCATGCCGAGCTTAATAACCGCCGTCAAAAGAGACGTAACCGTCAGTAGGGCAATTCCTTTTGGCAACATTCCCAAGAGAGCTGTGGAAGAATTCACGACAGAATCCTTGATCGGCAGCATCTTGATCAATAGTGCTTCAAAGAAGAGGGCGAGACCAAATGGAATGATAATTTTCCCAGTGAAGCTAGAGATTTTCGCTAAATTATAGAGAATACGCGAATTGATAGGCTTCAAGGTTTTGGCTTCCATCATCAGTTTGTTGGCATAGTTGTTTGCCCCAACTCGCTTGACACGGGCATAGACTTGACCACTGGCAATATAACTACCAGAAAGCAGTTCATCACCAACTTCTTTTAAGACCAGGTCACTCTCCCCAGTCAGCATAGCCTCATTAGCTTCTGCAATACCGGACATGACTTCAGCATCACTAGGGATCTGCTCACCCGAAGACAGAAGCATTAGATCACCTAGGACAAGCTTCTCAGGTGGAATCGCATCTTTTTCCCCGTCTCGAATGACAGTCACCAGCTCACGACTCATGAGATTGAGCTTATCAATCATCCGCTTGGCGCGCATCTCGGTCATAATCCCTGTAATGGCATTGAAGCAAATGACCGCGAAAAAGATCATATTGCTCCAGGCCTGTACAGCAGCCAAGGCTACGGCAATCACAAAGTTTAAGGCATTAAACAAGGTGAAGACGTTGCGCTTAATGATTTGCCAGGTACTGGTACTTGTATTCGTTGTAAAATCATTGGTTTGTCCGCGATCCATTTTCTTGCGGACTTCACTGAGGGATAACCCCTTTAATTCATTCGTTTCCATAGACAATATGATATCATTTTTTTGAGAAAAAGACTATCTAGAATCGGTCCGCTGAGACATTTTTTATCTAAAAAAGTTTGCGGTCAAAATCAGGTTACGGTATAATGAGAAAGAAGGTTCAATATGATTGACTATCATGTTGAGAGATTAATGAAATGGATTTGAGGAACAACTATGTTTTATACCTATTTACGTGGCCTTGTTGCCTTTATTCTGTGGGTTTTAAATGGGAATGCCCATTACCATCATAAGGACAATATTCCAGATCGGGAAGAGAACTACATCTTGGTATCCCCTCACCGAACTTGGTGGGATCCGGTCTATATGGCCTTTGCAACCAAGCCAAAGCAGTTTATCTTTATGGCGAAAAAAGAACTCTTCACCAATCGTATTTTTGGCTGGTGGATTCGCATGTGTGGGGCATTTCCGATCGACCGTGAAAATCCGGGAGCAGAAGCCATTAAGTATCCTGTCAATATGCTGAAAAAGAGCAACCGTTCCTTGATTATGTTCCCAAGTGGAAGTCGTCATTCTCAAGACGTCAAAGGCGGTGTTGCCATCATTGCCAAAATGGCGAAGGTCCGTATCATGCCAGTGACTTATACTGGTCCAAGAGACTTGAAAGGGTTGGCAACGGGTGAACGCATTGATATGAACTTTGGACATCCCATTGATATTTCGGATATTAAAAAGATGAATGACGAAGGAGTGGCAGAAGTTGCCCGCCGTATCCAGGAGGAATTTGATCGCTTGGATGCGGAAGCACAAGCGATCAACACCCCAACAAAACCTTTTATCTTGATTCGTTTGTTAAAAATCCTTTTGATTCCTCTTGTCTTAGTAGTGGGCATCTTGACCTTGCTCTTTAGTTACCTGGCAAGCTTTGTATGGGATCCAGACAAACATCGGAAAAACAAGTAAAAAAACTGAGAGTCTTTCTCAGTTTTTTTTATTTTTACGAATAATAAAAGTGAGAGGAGGTTTCTTATGGAGGATATCATCGAAAAAATCAAAGAATATAAGCTCTTTTTGGCTCTTACAGCTATCGGACTCTTACTTGGAGGGTATTTTCTTTTTCATCGACCTCAGTCAAGTGCATCCACCATACCGGATCTTTATCAGGCTTCGAGTTCAACTTCGAGCAAAGAAAAGGTGCAGACCACTAGTTCCAAAGAAGAAAAGACGACGACTTCTGTATCTGATGCACCCGAGATCATTACGGTCGATGTCAAAGGAGCCGTCAAACAACCAGGTGTCTATGAGTTGCGCTCCAATAGCAGAGTCCACGATGCTATTTATAAGGCAGGCGGGATGACAGCAGATGCCAATAGCCAATCGGTCAACTTGGCGCAAAAACTCTCCGATGAAGCAGTGATCTATGTTGCTAAAGAAGGGGAGGATGTTCCAGCACTTGGAAGTTCAGAAAGTTCTGTAACTGCGTCAGCACCAGCAGAAAAAACAGGCAAGGTCCATTTAAATCGAGCAACCGAATCAGAGCTCCAGACAGTATCGGGCATTGGACAGAAACGTGCCCAGGACATTATCGCCTATCGCGAAGCAAATGGTCCTTTTCGATCAGTGGATGATCTAAAAAATGTTTCAGGAATCGGAGAGAAAACACTGGAGAAACTAAGAGATGCTTTCACGGTGGATTAAAAACCTTCCTTTTTCGCTTGTCCATCTCGCCTTTTTGCTTCTATGGCTGTATTTTAGTATCTATCAACCATCTTGGCTTTCGATCAGCGGTCTAGTAGTAGTGGGAGTTTTAGCGGTTCATCACTATAAAGGGGAGCGCTCAAGTTTGCTATGTCTTGGTTTAGCAACACTTTGTTTTGCGGTCTTCTTTGTCTTTCAGCGACTACAGGATCATCCAGTACAAGCAGAAAGTCAGCCCCCATCCCACTTACGTCTGATTCCAGATAGCATCAAGATCAATGGGGACGCCCTGTCTTTTCGTGCTAAAAATCAGGGAAGGACCTACCAAGTCTTCTACACTTTAAAATCAGAAAAAGAAAAACAGCAGTGGCAAAGTCAAACCCACTTGCTGGAGTTGACATATAAAGGTGCTATAGAAGAGCCAGAAGGGCAGCGAAATTTTAGAGGATTTGACTATCGGTCTTATTTGGAAACACAGGGGATTCACTATCAAATAAAAATTGAAGCGATCCAATCCGCACTTCCTATACAGACTTGGAATGTTTTCGATTGCCTATCTCAATGGAGGCGCCAAGCCATTGTTTGGAGCAAGGAGCACTTTCCGCAACCGATGAACCAGTATATGACCGGCCTTCTTTTTGGCTATTTAGATACGGATTTTGAAGAGATGGACCAGCTTTACACGAGTTTAGGAATCATCCATTTGTTCGCCTTATCTGGGATGCAGGTTGGCTTTTTCATCAATGGGATCCGGAAAGCTCTCTTACGTCTAGGAATCTTGCAAGAGACAGTCGATATCTGGATGCTTCCAATTTCTTTGGTCTATGCTGGCTTGACAGGTTTTTCTGTTTCAGTGGTTCGTAGCCTCTTGCAGAAGATCCTCTCTCAAAAGGGGGTCCGAGGGATGGAGAATATGGCGATGACCTTGATGATCTTAATGTTGCTTGTGCCCAAGTTTCTCCTGACAGCTGGAGGGGTCTTGAGTTGTGCCTACGCCTTTATTTTGACCTTGGTAGATACCAGTTCTTATTCCGGACTTAAAAAGCTACTAGTGGAAAGTTTCTGGATTAGCCTGGGGATTTTGCCCCTTTTGACCTATTACTTTAGTGTCTTTCAACCCTGGTCATTCCCTTTAACCTTCCTCTTTTCTTTCTTATTTGACCTTGTCCTTCTTCCAGGTTTAACGGTGCTATTTATCTTATCGATTCTAAAGCCCCTTACAATTTTTAACAGTTTCTTTCTTCTCATAGAGGAGTGTATTCGTTGGATTTCAAAGCTCACGTCGCTACCTTTGGTATTTGGTCAGCCGACGGGACCAGCTCTGATCGCTCTCTTCCTTCTTTTAGGGATCTTGTATGATCTTCGAAAGCAAAAAAAACTTCGTTTCCTGTTAATAGGCATGATTCTACTCATCTTTTGTTGGACCAAGCATCCTTTAGAAAATGAGATTACCATGGTGGATATCGGTCAAGGAGACAGTATCTTTTTACGCGATTGGAAAGGAAGAACCATATTGATTGATGTCGGAGGACGTGTCACTTTTAAAAGTGGAGAAAAGTGGCAAGAGCGCAGTCAATCTGCCAATGCGGATCAAACCTTGATTCCCTATCTCAAGAGTCGAGGTGTTGGAAAACTCGATGCTTTGGTCTTGACTCATACAGACCAGGACCATATGGGCGATATGGTGGAGGTTGCCAAACAAATCCCGGTTAAAAAAGTGTATGTCAGTCCAGGCAGTCTCACCAATTCTCAATTTCGAGAGAAATTGAAACAGCTTCATAGTCCGATTAAAGTAGTCCAGAGAGGGGATCAACTTCCTATTTTTGATCATCATCTAGAAGTCTTATCCCCTGATGAAGTGGGGGATGGTAAAAATGATGATTCGATTGTCCTCTATGGGCAGTTCTATCAGAAACGATTTTTGTTCACGGGTGATTTGGAAGAAGCTGGAGAGAAAAAACTATTGAAAAACGATCCACAATTACAAGTAGATGTCTTGAAAGTAGGCCACCACGGTTCTAAAGGTTCCTCTAGTGATGTGTTTTTAGATCAGTTACATCCTCAGTTGGCCTTGATCTCTGTTGGAAAGAAAAATCGCTACCAGCATCCTCACAAAGAATTGCTCGATCGTCTAGAGGAACGCTCTATTTCTTATCTTCGTACCGATGAAAGGGGAGCGATTCGCTTGATTGGATGGAACCATTGGAGGGTAGAAACAGTCCGATAGAGACGAGGAGAGGTTTGCTTTCTATGCTGAAAATTGCTATTATAGAAAGTGAAATCAATGTAAAGGTAGAATTGTATGAACGCATTTAAGCAATTTTGGATACAGTATGCAGATTTTTCAAGTAAGACCAGTCGGGCCCATTTTTGGCTAGCTTTTTTCTGGAATTCCCTGATTTCTTTGCCTCTTTGGGTTTTTTACATCGTGACCTCTTTATCCCATCAAAATGCTAAAGAAACGCTCAATTTTTCAACTGTTCATTCTAAGACAGGTTTATGGGCGCTCGCTTTCTTAGCATTCTTTTACTTCCTCATTTTAGTACCCAGTCAAGCCATTTGTGTACGTCGCTTGCGGGATGCGGGAATCCATTGGTCTTGGATCTTTTTGAATCTTGGTCCGGTTCTGCTCTATTTGTTGACGGGACTAGATATTTTCCTATTTCTCTGGGTGATTACAGTTATTTCTCTCTTGATTCTCATGATGCTTCCAGGGAAAAACACCTTCCCACAACCAGTAGAGACTCCTATGGGAGTGGCTTCTGAACCACAGGTCACAGCGACAGGGGGGAACTTTGGAGGCAACTCCTTTGAGCAAATCCCTAATTTTGTAGCAGCACCTGATTTGTCTGATGAAAAACCACCATTGGAACAAAAAATGGCTGCTGAACACAAAATCCACTAGACTGATAGAGATAAGAGAGTTTCATGCAAGCAATTTCCGACACTAAACATCTGACGGTTCAAACTCTGCCTCCTATTCTTGTCTTGACGGGTGAGGATGTAGGTCAATTTGAATGGTTAAAAAAAGACATTTTAAAAAAAATAGGCTATGATCCCTCAGATTTGAATTATTCTTATTTTGATATGAAGGAAGCCTCCTATGCTGAGGTCGAACTGGATTTGGTCAGTCTTCCCTTTTTTGCAGATGAAAAAATCGTGATTTTGGATCACTTATTGGATCTGACCACTGCCAAGAAACGCAATTTAACCGATGAAGATCTGAAGCAATTTGAAAACTATCTGGAAAATCCTTCTGAATCGACCCGTTTGGTGATATTTGCAGAAGGAAAATTAGATAGTAAGCGTCGCTTAGTCAAACTCCTAAAACGGGATGCCCAGATCATTGAAGCAACAACACCTAAAGAGCAAGATTTAAAGCGTTATTTTTCTAGTCAGGCCCAAGAATTAGGCTTACACTTTGTAGGTGATTCATTGGACCAGCTACTCTTAAAATCTGGCTATGATTTTGGAGAGTTACAGAAGAATCTCGCTCTATTGCGGGCTTATAAAGAAGATGGTCAGATTACCCTCGAAGATATCGAGGAGGTTGTTCCAAAGTCCTTGCAAGATAATATTTTTGATCTGACACAGATGATTCTCAAACGCCAAATCGATCAAGCTAGGAATTTGGTTAAGGATCTTCGCTTACAAGGAGAAGATGAAATAAAATTGATCGCTATTTTGTTGGGGCAATTCCGAATGTTTTCTCAAGTTAAAATTTTCTCAGAAGAAGGCCAATCCGAAAGCCAAATTGTAGCGAGCTTGTCGGAGTTGTCAGGACGCAAGGTCAATCCTTACCAGGTGAAGTTTGCCTTACGGGATAGCCGCAGGCTTTCCCTGTCTTTTTTGAAGCAGGCTATGACGACCTTCATCGAGACGGATTATGCGATTAAAAGTGGAACATATGAAAAAGACTACTTATTTGATTTGGCCCTGTTGAAAGTAGCGAATAGCGTCTAACGATGAATGAAATCGCAAGCAGATTAGTTGAATAATTTAGCTGTTTGCGTTATCATCAAGTCAGTAATAAAGAAAAGAGGACCATAAAATGGCTATCATTTTACCAGAATTACCATATGCTTATGATGCATTGGAACCTTATATCGATGAAGAAACCATGCATTTGCACCATGATAAACACCATCAAACATATGTAAACAATGTGAATGCAGCTCTTGAAAAACATCCTGAAATTGGAGAAGACCTTGAAAGCTTGTTAGCTGATGTTGAATCCATTCCAGCTGATATTCGCCAAGCTGTGATCAACAATGGTGGTGGTCATTTGAACCACGCTCTTTTCTGGGAATTGATGACTCCAGAACAAACAGCTCCTTCAGCAGAACTTGCTGCAGCGATTGATGCTACATTTGGTTCATTTGAAGACTTCAAAGCAGCCTTCACAGCAGCAGCAACGACACGTTTTGGTTCTGGCTGGGCATGGTTGGTTGTCAACAAAGAAGGCAAACTCGAAGTGACTTCAACAGCAAACCAAGATACACCAATCTCTGAAGGTAAAACACCAATCCTTGGTTTGGATGTTTGGGAACATGCTTACTACGTGAAATACCGTAACGTACGCCCTGACTACATCAAAGCTTTCTTCTCAGTGATCAACTGGAATAAAGTTAATGAATTGTTTGCAGCAGCAAAATAACAAAATGAAGGAATCTATAAGAGCAAGTATTGGCTCTTATAGATTTTTTTATGTGCATCCGGAAAATCGGAGTATAATTTCTTGCGTTTGGTCAGGAAAATGATACACTAGTAGGAGTGTGTCTTACTTGTCTGAAGCCTGGTTTGAAGGGCCTAGGCAAGGTAAAGATAAACCTTAAAATGAAAACTGAAACATTCAGGGAGAAATGAAATGACTAGTATTACCATTACTAAAGGAGCTGTTGAGACGCCTATCTATTTGCGGATGTTGAATCGTCATGGCTTGATTGCAGGTGCAACAGGAACAGGAAAAACGGTTACGCTCAAGGTCCTAACAGAAAAATTAAGCAAAGAAGGAATTCCGGTCTTTCTAGCCGATATCAAGGGAGATTTATCTGGCTTAGCCAAAGCAGGGCAATGGACACCAAAACTGGAAGAACGCTACAAGCTTCTTGGGATCACAGATCCGTTTGAGCCACAAGCTTTCCCTGTTCGATTGTGGGACGTCTTTGGCCAAGCTGGTCATCCTGTTCGTGCGACTGTCGAAGGGATGGGGTCATTGCTTCTGTCTCGTCTGCTTGATTTGAATGAAACCCAATCAGGAATTCTCGCAATTGTCTTTAAAGTGGCTCAAGAGAAAGATTGGCCCTTGATTGATTTGAAGGACCTGCAAAGCCTTTTAAAGGAAGTCTATGAACACAGTTCAGACTATTCAGCCCAATATGGCAATATCACCAAACAATCTGTCGGAGCCATCCAAAGAAGTCTCTTGGTTCTTGAAGAAGAAGGAGCAGACCAGTTTTTCGGAGAGCCCGCACTTGATTTAAATGACTTCATGCAACTAGATGCATCTGGTCGTGGTTATATCAATATTCTTTCGGCTACAAAGCTCTTTCATTCACCAAAATTGTACTCAACCTTTTTGATTTGGATGCTGTCTCGTCTTTTTGAAACACTTCCCGAGGTTGGGGATCCCGAAAAGCCAAAACTGGTTTTCTTCTTTGATGAAGCGCATCTTCTCTTTAAGGATGCAAGCAAGCTCTTTCTTGAGAAGGTTGAGCAAGTGGTACGCCTAATTCGTTCGAAAGGTGTAGGGATTTACTTTATTACCCAAAATCCTCAAGACCTTCCAGAATCTGTTTTGGCACAGCTTGGGAATCGTGTTCAGCATGCACTTCGAGCTTATACACCCAAAGAAATGAAGGCAATTAAGGTGGCTGCCCAAAGTTTTCGTCCAAATCCAGATTTTGATACAGAAACAGTGATCACAGAGTTAGGGACAGGGGAAGCCTTGGTTTCTTTCCTCAATGAAAAGGGACAGCCTAGTGTGGTTGAGCGTGCTTATATTCTCTCTCCTCAATCGAGTTTTGACCTCTTAAATGAGAGTGAACAATTGGCCTTGATCACAACATCGCCTTTCCATCAAAAGTATGCGACGACGATTGATCGGGAATCTGCCTATGAAAAATTAGCAGCTAAAGCAAGCAAGGAAGCACAAGAAGAAGAGCAAAAAGAAGCAGAAAAAGAACGAGCTGCGGTGGAAAAAGCAGAGCAAAAACGCAGTCCAGGTCGCCCAAGAAAATCCAGTCTTGAAAAAGCCAAGGATTCCTTCTTGAGTTCCTTATTCCGGACGATTGCGCGTGAGATTGCTAAGCTAATTATGGGCTCCTTTAAACGGAAATAAGCCTTTGATGAAAAGAAATAAACTTTTTAAAAAGAAACCGTTTTCTCTTTCTGATAATTCTTGTTATTTTCAGTAGAATCTTTTATAATTAATCTCGTATGAAAAAATATTTTAATCTACGCTCGATCATGATTGCGGTCAGTATTTTATTGTGCTTAGTGGGAACAAGCGCACTGGGCTACTTGCATCTTACGCAACCAACAGCATCAGCAATTGAAAAAAAAGCAAAGAAAACAAAAGAAGCAAAAGAACAAGATATCGAAAAGTCTACCCCTGAGACGAAAAAACCACGTGTCAAATCTCCTGAAGCTAAGCAAGCAGTAGTAGTTGCAGACATGGAAACGATGAGCGCTTATGGCCTTGTCTATGATTATGCTAATAAAGGCTTGGTAGAGGTTGTTCAGGATTTCCTAGCGGAAAGTGGAATTGATCCGTCACAAGTTGCCTTCACGTATCGCAATGCCATTACAGGAGAGCAATTTGCCATGAATGATCTCCAACCAATGACGGCAGGTAGTACCTATAAGCTACCCTTGAACATGTTGGTGGTGGATGAAGTCGCAAAGGGCAAACTGAATTTAACAGACCGGTTTGACATTACCAATACCTACTATGAATATGTAGGGGAGCATGACAATTACGTTGCCGCCTTTGATGGAGCTATGTCTATCCCTGATATGCAGCGCTATTCATTGGTTTATTCTGAAAATACCCCGGCCTATGCTTTGGCAGATCGTTTAGGGGGAATGGAGCAAGCGCGTAAGCTATTCAGTCGCTATGGTCAATCTCGTTCACCAGAGGTTAAAACCTTTAGCGAAGATAATAAAACGACAACTGATTATTACATCCATGTCTTGGAATATCTTTGGAATCATCAAGAAAAATATGCAGATTTACTAGAACTGATCGGGGAGTCTTTCCCAGGTGAATACTATAAAAAATTCTTGCCAGATTTGGTGATTCAACAAAAACCAGGTTATGTTGCGGAAGCACTTAATGTGGATGCGATTGTCCATGAATCGACTCCTTATTTAGTTGCCATCTACACTGCAGGACTTGGAGGTACGACTCCAGAAAGTTCTGAAATCAGTGGCGTTGGTCTTTATCAATTAGGGCAACTGGCTTATGTTATCAATGAATGGCATCGTGTCAATATGAATGAATAATCGACAAAAGGTCTGAGCAAAACTCAGACCTTTTCTTCTAACAAAATATCATGAAAATGACTTGGTGTTTCGAATCACTTTTCTGTTCTAAAGAGACTTCTTTCCCTTTTCTATAAAAAGTATGTTATACTACTAATAGTAATAAGAGGAAGTATAGACATGATTACAAAGGAAGATTACCAGTTGCTCCGCTCGCATCCAGCCTTTTCTGCGCTACCAGTGGAGCTATTTGATAAATTAGCTGTTGAAATTCATGCCAGGGATATCCCTAAAGGACAAATTTTATTTTATGCAGGAGATAGGCGGGAGCGCATTTTTCTTCTGGCAAAAGGCTTTGCCCGTATTGAGCAATTTGATTCGTCTGACCAATTCTCCTATATGGATTATATAAAGAAGGGGGCTCTGTTCCCTTATGGTGGGATGTTCCAGGATGAGCGTTACCATTATACAGCTAGTGCGGTGACGGATTTGCGTTGTTTCGTGATTCCCGTCAATCTCTATGAATTATATGCCCAAGAGAGTAAGGAGCAGTTGCTCTTTATTATGAGAAAGCTCTCCTCCATCTTAGAATTTCAAGAGTTGCGCTTGCGCAATGTCGTGACAGCTAGTGCCAGTGAGCGTGTGATTCAATCCTTAGCCATTCTGTGCAAGGACTATGAAAGCCTTGGAAATCAACTTCCATTTCCAATTAGTATGAAGGAAATGGCCAAATTAGCAGCCACAACTCGAGAAACTGTCAATCAAGTTTTAAAGAAACTCATCGATTCTCATAAGATCCAGTATGAGAGAAAACAACTAACTTTTCTAGATACAGCCTACTTTTTAAAGAGTTTTGAAGAGATCAACTAATTTGTTGATCTTTTTTTATTTTTTACAAAAAAATATATATTCATGAAAATAATATAAAAGACAAAATATGCAAAGAAAACGCTTCATATTAACTAAAAAATAGGAAAGATTCAAAAAAACGCCAAATTCTTTGCATTCAAAAAGTAGAATCCTTTGTGAAAGCGGTATCATTAAAGACTATAATAACAACTGTAATAAGCTTGTGAACAAGCTCAAAGAAAAAAGGAGGATGACAGATGTCAACTAAACCAATTCATGTTTTCTCAGAAATTGGAAAACTGAAAAAAGTAATGTTGCACCGTCCAGGTAAAGAGTTGGAAAACTTGATGCCTGACTATCTTGAACGTCTTCTTTTTGATGATATTCCTTTCTTGGAAGATGCTCAAAAAGAACACGACGCATTTGCTGAAGCACTTCGTAACGAAGGTATCGAAGTACTTTATCTTGAACAGTTAGCTGCTGAGTCATTGACTTCTCCAGAAATTCGCGATCAGTTCATCGAAGAATACCTTGAAGAAGCGAACATTCGTGGACGCCAAACAAAAATTGCGATCCGTGAATTGCTTCACAGCATTGAAGACAACCAAGAATTGGTTGAAAAAACAATGGCAGGGGTTCAAAAAGCTGAACTTCCAGAAATTCCTGAAGAAGCAAAAGGATTGACAGACCTTGTTGAATCTGACTATCCATTTGCTATCGACCCAATGCCAAACTTGTACTTCACACGTGACCCATTTGCGACAATTGGTAATGCAGTATCATTGAACCACATGTACGCAGATACACGTAACCGTGAAACTTTGTATGGTAAATACATCTTCAAATACCACCCAGTTTACGGTGGAAAAGTTGAACTTGTCTACAACCGTGAAGAAGATACTCGTATCGAAGGTGGAGATGAGTTAGTACTTTCTAAAGATGTATTGGCAGTTGGTATCTCACAACGTACAGATGCTGCATCAATCGAAAAATTGTTGGTAAACATCTTTAAGAAGAACGTTGGCTTCAAAAAAGTATTGGCCTTCGAATTTGCTAACAACCGTAAATTCATGCACTTGGATACAGTATTCACAATGGTGGACTACGATAAATTCACCATCCACCCAGAAATCCAAGGTAACCTTCGCGTCTTCTCTGTAACTTATGAAAACGAACAATTGAAGATCGTTGAAGAAAAAGGTGATTTGGCTGAATTGCTTGCTGAAAACCTTGGTGTTGAAAAAGTTACATTGATCCCTTGTGGCGATGGCAATGTGGTTGCTGCTGCTCGTGAACAATGGAACGACGGTTCAAATACTCTTACAATCGCACCTGGTGTGGTAGTCGTATACGACCGTAACACAGTCACAAACAAGAAATTAGAAGAATACGGACTTCGTTTGATCAAGATCCGCGGAAGTGAATTGGTTCGCGGTCGTGGTGGACCTCGTTGTATGTCAATGCCATTTGAACGTGAAGAAATCTAATGTAGAAGACCGAGAGCTGGTCTTGAGGGATCAGCTCTTCCTTCTTACTGATCAATACTAGAAAGAAATAGGAGACAATTAGAATGACAAATTCAGTGTTCCAAGGACGTAGCTTCTTGGCAGAAAAAGACTTTACACGCGCAGAGTTAGAATACCTCATCGGACTTTCAGCTCACTTGAAAGACCTTAAAAAACGCAACATCCAACACCACTATCTTGCTGGAAAAAACATTGCACTTTTGTTTGAAAAAACTTCAACTCGTACTCGTGCTGCCTTCACAACAGCAGCTATCGACCTTGGTGCTCACCCAGAATACCTAGGTGCAAACGACATCCAACTTGGTAAAAAAGAATCTACAGAAGATACTGCTAAAGTTCTTGGACGTATGTTTGACGGTATCGAATTCCGTGGTTTCAGCCAACGTATGGTTGAAGAATTGGCTGAATTCTCAGGTGTTCCAGTATGGAATGGTTTGACTGACGAATGGCACCCAACTCAAATGCTTGCAGACTACTTGACAGTTCAAGAAAACTTTGGACGTTTGGAAGGTTTGACACTTGTATACTGTGGTGATGGCCGTAACAACGTTGCGAACAGCCTTCTTGTAACAGGTGCTATCCTTGGTGTGAACGTACACATCTTCTCACCAAAAGAACTCTTCCCAGAAAAAGAAATCGTTGAATTGGCAGAAGGATTTGCAAAAGAAAGTGGCGCTCATATCTTGATCACTGAAGATGCTGACGAAGCAGTGAAAGGTGCAGACGTACTTTACACTGACGTTTGGGTATCTATGGGTGAAGAAGACAAATTTGCAGAACGTGTTGCCCTTTTGAAACCTTACCAAGTAAACATGGATTTGATTAAGAAAGCTGATAACGAAGACTTGATCTTCTTGCACTGCTTGCCAGCCTTCCACGATACAAACACTGTTTACGGTAAAGATGTTGCTGAAAAATTCGGCGTAGAAGAAATGGAAGTTACTGACGAAGTGTTCCGCAGCAAATATGCTCGTCACTTTGACCAAGCTGAAAACCGTATGCACACAATTAAAGCGGTTATGGCAGCTACTCTTGGTAACTTGTACATTCCAAAAGTTTAAGACTTAACCGTATACCAACAGCTATAGGGGCTGGACTGCTAGCTTTAGTCCTGCCCCTATTTTTTATAGAAAGGGAAAATTCATGTCAAGAAAAATCGTCGTTGCTTTGGGAGGAAATGCTATTCTCTCATCTGATCCTTCTGCGCAAGCTCAACAAAAAGCACTTGTAGAAACAGCTAAACACTTAGTTAAATTAATCAAAAATGGGGATGAGTTGATCATCACTCATGGAAATGGTCCTCAAGTAGGGAACCTCTTGCTCCAACATTTGGCTGCAAATTCTGAAAAGAACCCAGCTTTCCCACTTGATTCATTAGTTGCTATGACCGAAGGAAGCATTGGCTACTGGCTTCAAAACGCTCTTCAAAATGCTCTTCTTGAAGAAGGAATTGAAAAAGATGTGGCTTCTGTTGTGACACAAGTCGTTGTTGATAAGAACGACCCAGCTTTCGTTAACCTCAGCAAACCAATTGGCCCATTCTACTCAGAAGAAGAAGCAAAAGCAGAAGCTGAAAAATCAGGTGCAACTTTCAAAGAAGATGCTGGTCGTGGCTGGCGTAAAGTTGTGGCTTCACCAAAACCAGTGGATATCAAAGAAATCAATACCATTCGTACTTTGTTGAACGACGGTCAAGTCGTGGTAGCTGCTGGTGGTGGCGGTATCCCGGTTGTGAAAGAAGCAGATGGTAGCTTGACTGGTGTTGAAGCGGTTATCGATAAAGACTTTGCATCTCAACGTTTGGCTGAATTGGTAGAAGCAGACCTCTTCATCGTCTTGACTGGTGTCGATTATGTCTTTGTGAACTACAACAAACCAGACCAAGCGAAATTGGAACATGTGAATGTGGCTCAATTGGAAGAATATATCAAACAAGACCAATTTGCACCAGGAAGCATGCTTCCTAAAGTGGAAGCTGCCATTGCCTTCGTCAATGGTCGCCCAGAAGGAAAAGCAGTTATTACATCACTTGAAAACCTTAGCGCTTTAATTGAGTCTGAAAGTGGAACAATCATCCAAAAAGACTAATGAAAAATTAGGAAAAAACTAGTATTTTAAAGCTTATTGTGATAGAATAAATCTATAGGTAAGCGTTTTACAAGAGACTCTTGTAAAACATCACTCACACTTTGTTGCGTTAGGAGGAAGACAAATGAGTGAAAAAGCTAAAAAAGGGTTTAAGATGCCTTCATCTTATACCGTATTGTTGATCATCATTGCTATTATGGCAGTGTTGACTTGGATTATCCCAGCTGGAGCTTTTGTGGATGGTGTTTATAAGTCACAACCGCAAAATCCTCAAGGGATTTGGGATGTCTTGATGGCTCCTGTTCGTGCCATGCTAGGAACAACACCTGAAAAAGGTTCGTTGATTAAAGAAACTAGTGCGGCGATTGATGTAGCCTTCTTCATCTTAATGGTTGGTGGTTTCCTTGGTGTTGTCAATGAAACTGGGATGCTAGACACTGGTATTGCTTCCATCGTGAAGAAATACAAAGGTCGCGAAAAAATGTTGATTTTGGTTCTTATGCCTTTGTTTGCTCTTGGTGGTACAACGTATGGTATGGGTGAAGAAACCATGGCTTTCTATCCTCTCCTTGTGCCAGTTATGATGGCCGTTGGATTTGATAGTTTGACTGGGGTAGCCATTATCTTGCTCGGTTCACAGATTGGATGTTTGGCATCTACCTTGAACCCATTTGCAACAGGTATCGCATCTTCAACTGCAGGTGTTGGTCTTGGTGAAGGTATCATCCTTCGTTTGATTTTCTGGGTTGTCTTAACTGGTCTTAGCACTTGGTTTGTTTACAAGTATGCAGATAAGATCCAAAAAGACCCAACCAAATCTCTCACCTATGCAACTCGTGATGAAGATATGAAATTCTTCAATGTTGGTGAAGATGATGAAAATGTTAATTCAACTCTTTCAAAGAAACAAAAACAAGTCTTTGTACTCTTTGTTTTGACCTTTGTCTTGATGGTCTTGAGTTTCATTCCTTGGAATGATCTCCATGTTACTATTTTCAGTGACTTTAATACTTGGTTAACAGGCCTTCCAGTAGTTGGTAAGATTGTTGGTACTTCAACTCAAGCTCTCGGTTCATGGTACTTCCCTGAAGGAGCAATGCTCTTTGCCTTTATGGGTATTTTAATCGGTATTGTTTACGGATTGAAAGAAGAAAAAATTATTTCATCCTTCATGAATGGTGCAGCTGACCTCTTGAGTGTTGCTCTTATCGTAGCAATCGCTCGTGGTATCCAAGTCATCATGAACAACGGTATGATCACTGATACTATCTTGAACTGGGGTAAAGAAGGACTCAGTGGACTTTCATCTCAAGTTTTCATCGTCTTGACTTACATTTTCTACTTGCCAATGTCATTCTTGATCCCATCATCATCTGGTCTTGCCAGCGCGACAATGGGTATCATGGCTCCTCTTGGAGAATTCGTACATGTACGTCCTAGCTTGATCATCACTGCCTACCAATCAGCATCTGGTGTCTTGAACTTGATCGCACCAACTTCTGGTATTGTAATGGGAGCTCTTGCTCTTGGACGCATCAACATTGCTACTTGGTGGAAATTCATGGCAAAACTTGTCGTTGCTATCATTGTAGTAACAATTGTTCTCCTTCTTCTTGGAACCTTCGTTCCATTCCTATAAGAAGTGAGTGAGGTGTTTCATGAAAAATAGAATTAAGGACGATGTGAAAGAGCAGTATTTAAACTCGCTTCAAACCATCATTTCTTACCCTTCTGTATTAAATGAAGGGGAAAATGGAACACCGTTTGGACAAGCTATCCAAGATGTCCTAGAAAAAACCTTAGAGCTTGCTCGAGAATTAGGTTTTCAAACATATATAGATCCTGAAGGATACTATGGATATGCAGAGATCGGTCAGGGGGAAGAACTCCTGGCCGTTCTTTGTCACTTGGATGTTGTTCCAGCCGGTGATCTAAAAGATTGGCAAACGCCACCTTTTGAAGCGACTATTGTCGGTGATTATTTAGTAGGTCGTGGTGTGCAGGATGATAAGGGGCCGTCCCTCGCTGCCCTCTATGCAGTTAAGAGTTTGTTGGATGATGGCATCCAGTTTACCAAACGAATCCGCTTTATCTTTGGGACGGATGAAGAAACCTTGTGGCGCTGTATGAACCGCTACAACCAAATCGAAGAGCAAGCAGATCTTGGATTTGCACCGGATTCTTCTTTCCCATTAACCTATGCTGAAAAAGGCTTATTACAAGTGAAATTGCATGGTCCAGGTTGGGATGATCTTCCTTTACAAGCTGGTCAGGCCCTCAATGTTGTTCCAGACAAGGCGACCTATGCTGGTCATCGTTTGGAAGAGTTGCTTCCTGTTTTGGATCAAAGTGGGGTTCAGTATAGCCAAACAGAAAATTCTGTAACGGTTTTGGGTGTTTCCAAGCACTCTAAAGATGCGGCTGAAGGAGTGAATGCCATTGTCGGTTTAGCGGAAAGTTTATCCCTCATTCAACCCCATCCAGCCTTGCTCTTTATCGCAGATGCTGTTGGTGAAGACGCGACAGGAGCAGCTCTCTTCGGTGAAATCAAAGATGAACCAAGTGGAGATCTTTCCTTCAATCTTGCGACCCTTGTGATCGATCAAGAACAATCGGAAATCGGAATTGATATTCGGATCCCCGTCTTAGCAGACAAGGATGCCTTGGTAGCTCGTTTGCGAGAAATTGCAGCTAGTTATCAGTTGGAATATGAAGAGTTTGATTATCTGGCTCCTTTATATGTTCCTTTGGATAGTCCTTTAGTCAGCTCTTTGATGGCCGTCTACCAGGAAGAAACTGGTGATAAGACGCCAGCTATGTCTTCTGGTGGTGCGACATTTGCGCGGACCATGGAAAATTGTGTCGCTTTTGGGGCTCTTTTCCCAGGTGCAGAACAGACCGAGCACCAAGCCAATGAACGTGCAAAAATTGACGATCTCTATTCTGCGATGGAAATCTATCGAGAAGCCATTCAACGCTTAGCCACCATATAAAAAAGTTTGGAAACTTGGTTTCCAAACTTTTTATTTACTAAAGAAGAAAGGTGGTGTGAATTCTTTTAATTTTTCAAAACAATCCAAAGCTCCTTGATTGTCTTCGCAGATGACCAAACAGACATCGTCTCCACAGATGGTAGCTACAATTTCTTGAAGTTCCAATGCATCTAAGATAGCTCCAAAGGATTGGGCAAGACCTGGAAGAGTTTTTACAACGACTTGGTTTTGAACCGGCCGTAACATGACTAAGGCATCTTCCATATACATCCGCAGGCGCTTTTCCCAACGGGAAGGAGCGATGGTGTTCATGGCATAGTAGGAACTATCCCCCTCGTTAATTTTCACCAGATTCAAGGATTTGACATCTCGTGAAAGGGTGGACTGGGTAACGAGAACGCCATTGGCTTCTAAGGCTTCTTGAAGTTCTTGTTGGGTATGAATCCTACGCTCAGAAATAATCGAGCGGATCAAGCGGTGGCGGCTTTCAATTTTATTCATGAGAGACTCCTTTACTTGATGAACATAGCATCCCCAAAACTGAAGAAGCGGTAGCGTTCTTGAATAGCATGGTGGTATGCTTCGAGGGTTAATTCACGGCCAGCAAAGGCAGAAACCAACATGACCAGAGTTGATTTTGGAAGGTGGAAGTTGGTAGAAAAGGCATCGACGACTTTCCATTCATAACCTGGTTTGATAAAAATATTGGTCCAGCCTGAATCGGCTTTGATATCACCTGCAAATTTATTTCCGATCGTTTCAAGCGTCCGGATAGAAGTTGTTCCAACAGCTACAATGCGTTTCTTTGCAGCTTTTACCTGACGAAGGGTCGCAGCCGCCTCTTCAGAAAGTTGGTAAAATTCAGAGTGCATCTCATGGTCTTCAAGATTGTCTACTGATACTGGACGGAAGGTTCCTAGGCCCACATGAAGGGTCAAATAGACCAGGTGAACACCTTTTGCTTCAATCTTTTGGAGCAATTCTTGGGTAAAATGTAGACCTGCTGTTGGGGCTGCAGCAGAACCGTTTTCTTTAGCATAAACGGTTTGGTAGCGTTCGCGGTCAGCAAGCTTTTCGTGAATATAGGGAGGGAGTGGCATTTCGCCAAGACTTTCCAAGACTTCTAAAAAGATGCCTTGATAGTGGAAGCGAACGATACGGCCTCCGTGTTCCAATTCTTCTTCGACGGTTGCGGTCAAGCGACCATCTCCAAAGCTGACTGTGGCCCCTACCTTTAATCGTTTTGCAGGTTTTGCCAAGACTTCCCAACAGTCGTCTTGGGTATTTTTAAGGAGAAGGAATTCGACGTGACCACCTGTTTCTGGTTTTACCCCATGAAGGCGGGCTGGTAGAACGCGCGTATTGTTCATGACAAGAGCATCTCCTGGCTCCAATTCATCCAAAATTGCATCAAAGTGACGGTCTTGGAATTGCCCTGTTTTTCGATCCAGGATCAAGAGTTTAGAAGCATCTCGTTTTTCAAGAGGGGTTTGGGCAATCAGTTCTTCAGGCAAATCAAAGTCAAAGTCGTTGGTATTCATTTGCGCTCCTTTTATAATAAATTTGTGAGTAGATAGATGGTAGTCCCGACAGCTAAGAGCATCAGGCAAATTCCCATCAAAAAGATCAGGACCTTGAGAATCTTTCTTTGATGAATCAAGAAAGATAAGAGAAAGACAAGGAGTCCGATCAAAAAAATGATGAATAATAGTGATACAATCATACCTTTCATTATATCACGAATCGACTTGAAAATGAAAAAAATGCCAGAAAAAGATAGCGGTTTCACTTGACAAAAATTGGTCTATACCATATAATAAAAGCATAGAGAAATAGGAGGTCTATCCAATGAACATTATTGAAGTAAAGGACCAAATTGAAGGTGGAAAAGTTGCCTTTGATATATTAAAAGAAACCTTAAAGGAAGGTGCTCAAACCTTAGGTCTTGCGACTGGAAGCAGTCCCCTTGAGTTTTATAAACAAATTCGTGAAAGTGATTTGGATCTGTCTAATCTAATCAGTGTGAACTTAGATGAATACGTAGGGTTGACGGGAGATGATCCTCAATCTTATCGTTATTTCATGGAGAAAAATCTCTTTGATGCCAAGCCGTTCAAAGAAAGCTATCTCCCATCAGGTGTAGAAGAATCTGCCGATCAAGAAGTGATCCGTTATAACAAAATACTCGAAGAGCATCCAGTGGACCTTCAGATCTTGGGAATCGGACGCAATGGACATATCGGTTTTAATGAGCCTGGAACATCCTTTGATAGTCAGACCCACTTAGTTCAGTTGGATGCCTCTACCATTGAAGCTAATTCTCGTTTCTTTGATAAGATCGAAGATGTACCAACCCAAGCCATTTCGATGGGGATTGCCAATATCTTAGCAGCGAAATCAATTGTCTTGTTTGCTTATGGGGAATCAAAAGCCCAAGCGATCAAAGGTACAGTAGAGGGTGAAAGGACAGAAAAAGTGCCAGCTAGTGCCCTTCAAGGACATCCAAATGTGACCATTATTGCGGATAAGGAAGCTTTGAACTTGTTAAGTCGATAAAAAACAGGACCTATCGCCGATTTATTCGGGCCAGATAGGTTTTTTTCTGCTTCAAAATATGGTACAATACAAGTAATTATCTGCTGTGATTAGCTCTTTTCATCTACTGGGAGACAAGAGGAAAGGGCATGAGGGCTAGAAGCTTATTTTAGCCTCCAGCTGATTAGTCTGTTTTAAAGGAAAAGTTTATGATAAAAAAATATTTGATCCATATTTGCCTCCTTCTGAGTCTCTTATGCCAGCCAATTCTAGCGAGTGCGGATGAATTGGTGGATATGGCGCAAAAGATGTATCCAAATGACAATGTCCAAGCCATTAACCGTCCACATTCTTCGCTTATTATTGACGGAAATACGGGCAATGTTCTTTGGAAAGACAATATCGATGAAGTCAGAGATCCGGCCAGCATGAGTAAGCTCATGACGCTCTATCTCTTGTTTGAAGATATGGCAAATGGCAAGATCAGTAAGGATACAGTGATCAAGGCGACCGCTTCAGACCAAGCGATCGGAAAGATCTATGAGATCTCCAACAATAATATTGTTGCTGGGGTAGACTACACAATTCCTGAGTTGATTACCATGACAGTGGTTCCATCCTCAAATGTATCGACCCTCATGTTGGCCAATCTTATGTCCAACAATGATCCAGATGCCTTTATCGAGCGCATGAATGCCAAAGCTAAGGAATTAGGGATGACCAACACGGTCTGGAATAACCCGAGTGGGGCGGCCATCTCCACCTTGCAAGGCTACTATCAGGTAAACAATTATCCAAATGATGCGGCTAACCAGACAACTGCGCGTGATTTAGGGATTTTGGTCTATCATTTTATCAATCAATACCCAGATATTTTAAACTATACCAATCAAGCCCAAGTCACGGTCAAAAAAGGAACTCCGTATGAGGAAACCTTTGATACCTACAATTATTCATTGCCAGGAGCCAAGTATGCCTTGAAAGGTGTGGATGGTTTAAAAACTGGTTCAAGTCCTCGTGGAGCTTTCAACTATATCGCGACCATCAAACGGGGCAATCAGCGCTTAATTGCTGTCATTATGGGCGTAGGAGATTGGGCAGACCAAGATGGGGAATATTACCGCCATCCGTTTGGCAATGCTTTGATCGAAAAAGCTTATAAAGATTTTGGCTATAAAAAATTGTTAGATGCGGGTGTCCAGAAGATTGACGGCAAGACCTATACACTCGAAAAACCCTTCTATGCAACGGTTAAAAAAGGTGCTAAAGAACCGACCCTTGCGGTAAAAGATGGCTATCTGACAGTAGATAATGATCTCTACACCTTGTCTGAAGGTATCCGAGATGATATGAAGGTGGAAGAAGGAGCCAAGCCAGAGCTTGTCAAAGAAACAGCAAGTGGGAAAAAGACAACGGCTAAGCACAGTAAATGGCTTTCGCTGGATCACTTCCTGATTTTGATTCCGATTCTCATTATTGTCATCATTCTCTCGATTGAAAAACAAAGTCGTGAGAGACGCAAAAAAGAGGCTCAAAAGCGCTATAATAAAGAATAAAATAAAACCTAACTGATTGTCAGTTGGGTTTTGTCATTGTCCCATTCCGATATTTTTAGAAAGGATTCATATGAAAAAATTCCGAAATTCTTATGCGGCTTATATGCTGCTCTATAGTTTTTATTTTATGTCCACCTCTCTCTTTACGACCCTCATTTCCGTCTATTTGATGGGAAAGCACTATAGTGCAACTCAAGTGTCGACCTTGGTATCGATTGCCTTTTTCTTATCCATGGTAGCCCAACCCTTCTTTGGTTATATCAATGAGCGATTTGGAATCGTAAAAATGACGACCCTCAGTCTAAGTGTGATCATTGGTGGTGTCTTCGGTTTTCTTTGGGCCCCCAATCTCTTTTGGCTGACTGTTTTTTACGGGATTGTTCTAGTCTGTTTGAATGGGACAGCTCCCATGATGGAAGTATTTGCAACGCAAAGTCCATACGCTTTTGGGAAGATTCGCGTTTGGGGAACCATTGGCTACTCGGTCGGTGTTCAAATAGCCGGCTGGGTCTATCATCAGTTTAGCCCCCAAGCTGTCTATTATACGGTTTTGATCACCATTGTATTGAGTCTCTTCTGCCTAAGTGCGGTTCGAATGAAGAAAAAAGAGACAGTCGTAGAAAAGGAAAAACATCCTGTCTCTATTCGTCCTCTTCTTCATAATGGACCTTATCTCTTCTTTATCATTTTGATTGGCTTGGCTTCAGGGGTTGGAAATATTGGTCATACCTATATTCCTGAGTTGCTCATGGATAGTGGTCTACCAGTCCATATTGCCTCTACGGTTGTAGCTATCTCCGTCGTAGTGGAAGCCCCCTTGATCTTTTTCTCTGATCGATTCATGGACCACTGGCCTTTACGGGTTTTGATCGCTCTTCCAATCGGGATTATTTTTGCTCAATATGCTGTCTACGCTCTTCCAAGTCCTGTCTTCTTAAAAGTGCTTTTGACTCTTTTAGCCAAGCATACAACAGGGATGGTTTTGATTATGGTCTCCTTACGGTTTATTGCCCAACAGGTGAATGGCAAAGACTTGGTTCTTGCCATGGCCATTGTCCAAGGAGCTCGTTATTTAGGAACCATTCTTTTACAACCCTTCGCAGCCCTCTGTATTGAAAGAGGTGGTTACCAAGTCATGAGTTTCTTTTTAGCAGGGGTTGTAGGGATCGTCTTTTTACTGAGCTTTGCCTTAAAAATGCCCCAAGGGAAGGCTCACGGCCTTTTTGGTGGCAAAGTAGACTAATGAAATTGTTACAATTGTATGACTAATCATCGAGGAGTTGGACAGAAACACTGATCTCATAGTGTTTTGTCCAACTTTTTTGCTATTATTAAGAACTAGTGATTAATTTGACAATCAAAGTATTCGATGATAGAATGAGGTAAAATAAATATAAAGGAGACCATTTTATGAAAAAAATGATCTTATCGACAGCTGCTCTTTTGACGATTGTTTCCCTAGCTGCTTGTTCAAACAAACAAGACACAAAGAAGGAAACTTCAAATAGTCAATCAACTACTAAAGTGACGAGCAAATCTGCCAACACTTCGAAAAGTAAGGATACTTCAACAGATTCAGAAGATACGTCATCTTCTAGCCTCTTAACAGATGCTGAAATCAGTAAAGCAAAAACTGTTGGGGACTTCAAAAAGTTGTTTGCAAAATTAATGGATCAATCTGTTTCACTTACCGAAGAAGCAGGTACTTCTGTGACAGGTTCTGCAAAAGAGCAATACGATGCAACTGTTAGCGCCTTGAAGCAAGAATTGGAAAACCAAAAAGATATTTTTAATGAAGGCTTGAAAAGCATCGGTTCAGATAGCACAGTCGTTCCTAAAGAAGACCGTGAAGCTTTGATCGAAAGCTTGAAAGATGCTCGAGAAGAGTTGGAAAGTACTCGTAAAGAAATGAAAGATATGCAGAAAGAATTGAGTAAATCTCCTGTTGCAGATGACGACAGTGATGATTCAGATTCAGATTCTGAAGAATAAAAGGAAGAAAAGGTTGGAATTTCCAGCCTTTTTCTTATTTTTTTTCGAATGATATAGATGAGGAGGTGGGCCTATGTTTATTGCCATGGATAACAATCAAAAGCGGTGGAACTGTATGGAAGAGATCCCAGCTGTGACAGAAGGGCCCTTCTATTGCTTAGCTTGTCATAGTCCAGTGCGTCTAAAAAATGGCTCGGTTCTAAGGGCTCATTTTGCTCATGTAGAATTACAGCATTGTCCCTATCATCACGAAGCGGAGAGTTTTGAACATCTGGAATTGAAAGCCAGTCTTTATGACTGGGCCTCTAAGGAGTCTAATACAGAAGTAGAAAGTTATTTAGCAGATTTTCAACAAATTGCCGATCTTTTGGTAGTAGACAAGAACTTAGCTTTGGAAGTGCAGTGTAGCTCCCTATCTTTAGAACGTTTGAAGGAGAGAAGCGATGCTTATCGATCCCATGGTTACCAGGTCTATTGGTTACTTGGTAAAAAGTTGTGGCTCAAGGAAAGACTGACAAAGCTACAGGCTGGTTTTCTTTATTTTAGTCAGAATCGCGGGTTCCATCTTTGGGAATTGGATCTTGAAAAGAAAGAAGTGCGTTTGCAATACCTCATCCATGAGGATTTGAGAGGGCGATTGCATTATCAAACAGAAGTTTTCCCTTTTGGCCAAAGGTCTTTACTGGAAGTCTTACGGACCCCTTATCTTTCACAACCCATGCGGCAAATGGCAGTCGAGCTCGATCGTACATTTTTAACGTATATCCAGCAGCAACTCTTTTATCGTCACCCAAAGTGGCTGAAGCTTCAGGAAGAACTCTATTTGCAGGGAAACCATCTGATGGAACTGGGGCTGGATTTCTTTTATCCTCTTTGTCGTCCGATCCTTTCACAGAACTTGCTTCAAATTGAAGAGGATGTAGAAGATTACTACCAGCAGTTTATGACCTATTATCAGTCGCAAGGGATCCAACCTGTTCAGATCCTTTATCCCCCACGTTTTTATGCTCAGCAGAAAAGCTAACTTTCTAAGATAGAAATCCTCCCGAAATGTTCATTTTTATGCTAAAATAGAACCATTGGAGGATTAATCGAAATGGTAAAACAACGTAATGAAATTGATGAAAAATACCAATGGGATTTGTCGACTATTTTTGCGACAGATCAAGCTTGGGAAGAAGAAGCAGCTAGCTTAGCTGCAGATATTAAAGCAGCAAGCCACTATGCTGGTCATTTGTTGGATTCAGCGCAAACACTGTTGGATACAACCAATGCATATTTAGAATTGAGCCGTCGTTTAGAAAAGGTCTACGTCTATGCCCATATGAAAAATGACCAAGACACACGAGTGGCTAAATACCAAGAGTACCAATCAAAAGGGATGTCTCTTTATAGCTTGTTAGGTGAAACCTTTGCCTTCTATGAGCCTGAATTCATGGCCATTACGGATGAGCAATACAAAGCCTTTGTGAGTGAGGTTCCAGCCTTAGAACAATATGGTCATTATTTTGATCGTTTGCTAGAGAAAAAAGAACATGTCTTGTCTCAAAAAGAAGAGGAATTACTTGCAGGAGCTGGTGAGATCTTTGCGGCTGGTGGTGAAACCTTTGAAATCTTGGACAATGCAGATATTGTTTTCCCAACTGTACATGATGACAAGGGCGAAGAAGTTCAATTAACCCATGGAAACTATATTTCTTTGGTAGAATCAAAAGATCGTGCCGTTCGTAAAGAAGCTTACGAAGGTCTCTACAAGGTCTATGGACAGTACCAACATACCTATGCTAAAACCTTGCAAACCAATGTGAAAGTTCATAACTTTAATGCTAAAGTTCGCAAATTCTCTTCTGCCCGTGAAGCGGCCCTTTCTGAAAACTTTGTACCAGAAAGTGTTTATGATAGCTTGGTAGCAGCTGTGAACAAACATTTGCCACTCTTGCAACGCTATGTGCAATTGCGTTCAAAAATTCTTGGAATCTCAGACTTGAAGATGTACGATATGTATACGCCATTATCCGATACAGACTACAAGTTTACCTATGAAGAATCGTTGGCCAAAGCAGAAGAAGTCTTGGCTGTTTTGGGTGAGGACTACCTTTCTCGTGTGAAACGTGCCTTTAGCGAACGGTGGATTGATGTGCATGTCAACCAAGGAAAACGCTCAGGTGCCTATTCAGGTGGTTCTTATGATACCAATGCCTTTATGTTGTTGAACTGGCAAGATACATTGGATAATCTCTTCACCTTGGTGCATGAAACTGGTCACAGTATGCATTCTAGCTATACCCGTGAAACCCAGCCGTATGTCTATGGAGACTACTCTATTTTCCTTGCTGAAATTGCCTCTACAACCAATGAAAATATCTTGACAGAACGTCTCCTAGAAGAAGTAGAAGACGATGCAACTCGTTTTGCTATTTTGAATCACTTCTTGGATGGCTTCCGTGGAACCGTCTTCCGTCAAACTCAGTTTGCCGAATTTGAGCATGCTATCCATAAAGCAGACCAAGAAGGTACCGTTTTGACTAGTGAATTCTTGAACAACCTCTATGCAGAACTCAATGAGAAATACTACGGTCTTTCAAAAGAAGACAACCCTGAAATCCAATATGAATGGGCTCGTATTCCTCACTTCTACTATAACTACTACGTTTTCCAATATTCAACAGGTTTTGCAGCAGCTTCAGCTCTAGCTGAAAAAATCGTTCATGGAACCCAAGAAGATCGTGACAAATATATCGACTACTTGAAGGCTGGAAACTCTGATTATCCACTAAATGTCATCCGCAAAGCAGGTGTGGATATGGAAAAAGAAGACTATTTGGACGCAGCCTTTGCAGTCTTTGAACGTCGTTTGAATGAATTTGAAGCCCTAGTAGAAAAATTAGGACTCGCATAAGATGGTAGAGTCTTATAGTAAAAATGCCAACCACAATATGCGCCGGCCAGTGGTTAAAGATGAGATCGTTGACTTTATGCGCACGCGTCAAAAACCGGTAGCAGGTGCCTTGGAGGAGTTAGAAGCATTCGCCCGCAAGGAAAATATTCCGATTATTCCGCATGAAACGGTAGCTTACTTTAGACTACTCCTGCAAGCCCTACAACCAAAGAAAATCCTGGAAATTGGGACAGCAATTGGATTTTCAGCGCTCTTAATGGCTGAAAATGCTCCCGATGCACAAATTACCACTATTGATCGGAATGAAGAGATGATTGGCTTTGCCAAGGAAAATCTGGCTAAATACGATCAAAGAAAACAAATCACCTTGCTTGAAGGAGATGCAGTAGATGTCTTGCAGGATTTAACAGAGACTTATGACTTTGTCTTTATGGACTCTGCTAAGTCTAAATACATCGTCTTTTTGCCACGAATTCTCGAACTCTTAGAGGTTGGGGGAATCGTGGTACTGGATGATATTTTCCAAGGAGGAGATGTTGCCAAGGACATCATGGAAGTGCGTCGTGGGCAACGAACCATTTACCGGGGGCTTCAAAATCTCTTTCATGCGACTCTCAATCATCCAGATTTGACCGCTAGTTTGGTGCCACTTGGAGATGGTATTTTGATGATTCGGAAAAATGCAGAGACGGTAACCTTGCCAGATCCTAGCTCTTTTTAGGTAAATTTAAGGTATTCTCTCTAATTTGTGGTAAAATAGAATAAGTTTAAAAAGGAACGGAGAATAATTTTCATGAAGAAAAAACTTGTAGCGGGTGCTGTGACCTTGCTATCAGTCGTAACACTAGCAGCGTGTGCCAATGGCACAAACAAAGATATCGTGACCATGAAAGGGGACACGATCACAGTTTCTGATTTCTATAATGAAATCAAAACCAACCAAGGTGCTCAACAAGTTCTTTTCCAAATGACCATCAATAAAGTCTTTGAAAAAGAATATGGATCAAAAGTTTCTGATAAAGAAGTCGATAAAGAATTGGCTAAACAAAAGAAACAATTAGGGAACCAATTCGATGCATACTTGGCGCAACAAGGCTTGACGGAAGAAACAGCGAAGAAACAAATCCGTAGCAATATGTTGTTGGAATATGCAGTTAACCAAGCAGCTAAGAAAGATATCAAAGAGTCTGACTACAAGGCGGCTTTTGAATCTTACACACCAGAAGTAACAGCACAAATTATCAAGTTGGATTCAGAAGATAAAGCAAAAGAAGTGTTGGAAGCAGCTAAAGCGGAAGGTGCAGACTTTGCCCAAATCGCCAAAGACAATTCAACAGATACTGCTACAAAAGACAAAGGTGGCGAAGTCAAGTTCGATTCAGGAACAGCAGATGTTCCATCTCAAGTCAAAGAAGCTGCCTTTAAGTTGGATGAAAATGGGATTTCAGATGTGATCACAGTTTCAGCAGGTCAAAACTATTCTGCTAGCTACTATATTGTCAAATTGAATAAGAAGACAGAAAAAGGTTCTGACTGGAAGAAATACGAAAAACGTTTGAAAGAGATCATTGTTGACGGTCGTAAGCAAGATACTAACTACATCCGTAGCATTATTGCAAAAGCGATGACCAATGCCAATATCAAGGTCAAAGATGATGCCTTCAAATCAACCTTCAACCAATATTTGCAAAATATCGGTGTTCAAACAAGTGATAGCAGCTCATCATCTAAAAAATAGTTGACGGTTCCTTTTGGAACTTGTATAATGAAATAGTTGAGAATAAATCATTGTTACTCGGAATCAGAGAAGTGGCGGGGGTGCGAGCCATGGAAGGGAAATGATTTTGCTACTCGGCTGAGACAATTGCATACAAAATGAAGAATGACAAGTTCATTGAATGAAGGTGGTACCGCGGTTTTTCGCCCTTCGTTTAGTGGCTTGTCTTTTGTTTGTGAATCGTTCTCTGAAGCTTTTCAAAGGAGATCAAAAGATGAGAACCTATCAAGTGAAACAAAAATTTCGATTGGGTGGCGAACGCTTCGATATCAAAGATGAGTTAGGAAATGTCGAATACCAGGTTGAGGGATCCTTTCTTAAGATTCCTAAGACTTTTACCATTTATGATAAGAATGGAGAAAAAGTTAGCCATATCACCAAAAAAACAATCAGCCTTCTTCCAAAATTTGAGGTTGAGTTGGTGAATGGGGACCGCTTTTATATCCATAAAAAGCTGACGCTCTTCAGAGACAAATACGAAATCGAAGATTTGGGGCTTCGGGTGCAGGGAAATATTTGGGACCTGGAATTCAAATTGTTCGATGATCGGGATCAAATCGTCGCTGAGATTAGCAAAGAACTCTTTCATCTCACCTCGACCTATCAAGTATCGGTCTATGAGGACGAGTACGCGGATTTAGTCATCTCGCTTTGTGTCGCCATCGATTACGTCGAAATGTTGGAAACTGGCGCCAATTAGTTAAATAAGAATTAGGAGAAAAACATGAAACAATTATCTAGTGCACAAGTCCGCCAAATGTGGCTTGATTTCTGGGCAAGCAAAGGCCACTCAGTAGAACCATCTGTTAGCTTGGTTCCTGTAAACGACCCAACCCTTTTGTGGATTAACTCAGGGGTTGCCACTCTTAAGAAATACTTTGATGGGACCATCAAACCTGAAAACCCACGGATTACCAATGCTCAAAAGGCTATTCGTACCAATGATATTGAAAACGTAGGGAAGACAGCGCGTCACCATACTATGTTTGAAATGTTGGGGAACTTCTCCATCGGGGATTACTTCCGTGATGAAGCCATTACTTGGGCTTATGAGCTTTTGACAAGTCCTGAATGGTTCGACTTCCCCAAAGACAAACTTTACATGACCTATTATCCAGATGATAAGGATTCATACAACCGTTGGATCGCTGTTGGTGTGGATCCAAGTCACTTGATTCCAATCGAAGACAACTTCTGGGAAATTGGTGCGGGACCTTCTGGACCAGATACTGAAATCTTCTTTGACCGTGGTGAAGCTTTTGACCCTGAAAATATTGGCCTTCGCTTGCTTGCAGAAGATATCGAAAACGACCGTTACATCGAAATCTGGAACATTGTCTTGTCACAATTTAACGCAGACCCTGCTGTTCCTCGTAGCGAATATAAGGAATTGCCTCACAAGAACATTGATACGGGCGCTGGTTTAGAGCGTTTGGTAGCCGTTATCCAAGGAGCGAAGACCAACTTTGAAACAGACCTCTTCATGCCGATTATCCGTGAAGTTGAAAAGATGTCTGGTAAAACCTATGATCCAGATGGAGACAACATGAGCTTCAAGGTGATTGCAGACCACATCCGTTCGCTTTCATTTGCGATTGGGGATGGGGCTCTTCCTGGTAATGAAGGTCGTGGTTACGTTCTTCGTCGTCTCCTCCGTCGTGCTTCTATGCATGGTCAAAAATTGGGGATCGAAGGAACCTTCTTGTATAAATTGGTTCCAACCGTTGGGAAGATCATGGAAAGCTACTACCCAGAAGTACTTGAAAAACAAGAGTTCATTGAAAAAATCATCAAGAGTGAAGAAGAATCTTTTGCTCGTACCTTGAACTCTGGTCAACACTTTGCCCAAACCATCGTTGAAGACTTGAAAGAAAAAGGCCAAACGGTTATCGCTGGTCAAGATGTCTTCAAACTCTATGATACATACGGATTCCCAGTAGAATTGACAGAAGAAATTGCCGAAGAAGCTGGAATGACAGTCGACCGTGAAGGCTTTGAAGCAGCAATGAAGGAACAACAAGAACGTGCGCGTGCATCAGCTGTTAAAGGCGGATCTATGGGAATGCAAAATGAAACCCTTCAAAACATCACAGTTGAAAGTGTCTTTAACTATAATGCCAGTCAATTGCCTTCTAAGTTGGTAGCTATCGTAGCGGACAATGCTGAAGTAGAAGCTGTTTCAGAAGGAACTGCATCACTGATCTTTGCAGAAACACCTTTCTACGCTGAAATGGGTGGACAAGTAGCTGACCACGGTCAAATCTTGGATGCGGCAGGAAATGTCGTAGCGACTGTAACAGACGTTCAAAAAGCACCAAATGGACAAGCACTCCATACTGTTGAAGTCCTTGCTCCTCTTGCCTTGAACCAAGAATACACCTTGGCCATTGACACTAATCGTCGTCACCGTGTTATGAAGAACCACACAGCAACTCACTTGCTCCATGCGGCTCTTCACAATATTCTTGGTAACCACGCAACCCAAGCAGGATCTCTCAACGAAGTAGAATTCCTTCGCTTTGACTTTACCCACTTCCAAGCCGTAACTCCTGAAGAATTACGCGCTATTGAGCAACAAGTCAATGAGAAGATCTGGGAAGCAATCGCAGTAGAAACAATTGAAACAGATATCGATACTGCTAAAGAAATGGGAGCGATGGCCCTCTTTGGTGAGAAATACGGTAAAGAAGTCCGTGTTGTCACCATCGGTGACTACTCAGTGGAACTCTGTGGTGGTACCCATGTAGGCAATACTTCTGAAATCGGTCTCTTCAAGATTGTTAAAGAAGAAGGGATCGGATCAGGAACTCGTCGTATCTTGGCAGTGACTGGTAAGGAAGCCTTTGAAGCTTATCGTGAACAAGAAGATGCACTGAAAGCAGTCGCAGCAACCTTGAAAGCACCTCAACTTAAGGAAGTCCCTCACAAGGTGGAAGGCCTTCAAGAGCAACTTCGTCAATTGCAAAAAGAAAATGCAGAATTGAAGGAAAAAGCAGCGGCTGCAGCAGCAGGTGATGTCTTCAAACATGTTCAAGAAGTAAATGGTCACAGCTTTATCGCAAGCCAAGTTTCTGTATCAGATGCAGGTGCCCTTCGTACCTTTGCGGATAACTGGAAACAAAAAGACTACTCAGAAGTCCTTGTTCTTGTCGCAGCCATCGGTGACAAGGTCAATGTCCTTGTAGCCAGCAAGACAAAAGATGTGCATGCAGGTAATGTGATCAAAGAATTGGCTCCAATCGTCGATGGACGTGGTGGTGGAAAACCAGACATGGCCATGGCAGGAGGAAGCAACCAAGCCAAGATCCAAGAATTGTTGGATGCAGTAGCAGGTAAATTGTAATAATAGGAAGAGTGGGACAGAAATCGGTCATTCGTTAGAATTCGATTTCTGTCCCACCTCCGCAAAGTTGAGTAGGGCTGTAAAAGCTGATGAAATCAGCGTAGTAGAGACCACTCAACCACTGCGTCTTGCTCGACAATCCAAAGACAATTGAGAGGCTAGGACTTTTGTCCCAGCCTCTTTTTTCAATTAAGAAGGGGATCCAACCAGAAAAAATTGCAACAAAAAACCTTTCCGTCTGGAAAGGTTTTTGAATTATAGTCCGTAGTTGTAATCGTCATCCTGCATGGCTTCTACTTCACCGAGAAGGTAACCATTTCCGACTTGAGAGAAGAAGTCGTGATTAGAAGTACCGGTTGAGATTCCGTTCATGACGATTGGGTTAACGTCATCTGCTGAGTCTGGGAAAAGTGGATCTTGTCCTAAGTTCATGAGAGCTTTATTGGCGTTGTAACGAAGGAAGGTCTTGACTTCCTCAGTCCAGCCCACACCATCATAGAGGCTCTCTGTGTAACCTTCTTCATTCTCATAGAGGGTGTAGAGCAGATCATACATCCACTCTTTGAGTTTTTCTTGTTCTTCTTCTGGTAATTCGTTAAATCCAAGTTGGAACTTGTAGCCGATATAGGTTCCGTGAACTGATTCGTCCCGAATGATCAACTTGATGATCTCAGCTACGTTGGCCAATTTGTTGTTCCCAAGATAGTAGAGAGGTGTGAAGAAACCAGAGTAGAAGAGGAAGGTTTCAAGGAAAACGCTGGCGACTTTCTTTTCAAGGGGAGTTCCATTGAGATAGATTTCGTTGATGATTTCTGCCTTCTTTTGAAGGAAAGGATTGGTGTTGGTCCATTCGAAAATCTCTTCGATTTCTGACTTGGTATTCAAAGTAGAAAAGATAGAAGAGTATGACTTAGCATGGACAGATTCCATAAATTGGATGTTATTAAAGACAGCTTCTTCATGGGGGGTACGAATATCCGCACGAAGAGCCTGAACACCTGTTTCAGATTGCATGGTATCTAGAAGGGTCAATCCCCCAAAGACTTTACCAACTAGGTCTTTTTCTTTATTCGACAACTTTCTCCAGTCATCCAAGTCGTTTGACAAAGGGATACGTGTATCCAACCAGAATTGCTCTGTCAGTTTTTCCCAGGTCGATTTATCGATGACATCTTCGATCGCATTCCAGTTAATGGCTTTGTAGTATGTTTCCATTTGCATCACTTTCTTTTTCAATTCATTCAATCGTTACTATTCTACCATAAATTGATAGAATACCGCACAAAAAGTCGGCGAACCGACTTTTGATAGCTATCTAGGATAGCGGATTAGATGACACAGCTTTCACATTGGTTGGCGCCAACTTCTCCACCATCATCTGTAAAGGTACGGACGTAGTAGATAGACTTGATACCTTTGTTAAAGGCGTAGTTCCGAAGGATAGACAAGTCACGTGTCGTTTGTTTGTTTTCCGTTTTCCATTCGTAAAGACCCTTTGGAATATCGCTGCGCATAAAGAGAGTCAGTGAAAGACCTTGGTCTACATGCTTAGTTGCAGCAGCATAGACATCGATGACTTTTCGCATATCCATGTCGTAGGCAGAAGTGTAGTAAGGAATCGTTTCCGTTGACAATCCTGCTGCAGGGTAGTAGATCTTACCGATTTTCTTCTCTTGACGTTCTTCAATCCGTTGTGTAATTGGGTGGATAGAAGCAGATACGTCATTGATGTAGCTGATAGATCCATTTGGTGCGACAGCTAGGCGGTTTTGGTGGTAAAGACCATCTGCTTGAACTTTAGCACGCAGTTCTGCCCAATCCTCAGCACTTGGGATAAAGATATCTTTAAAGAGTTCTTTGACGCGATCAGATTTTGGTACAAATTCTCCAGTCGTGTACTTATCAAAGTATCTACCGTTGGCATAATCAGATTTTTCGAAGTTGTGGAAGGTAACACCCCGTTCGCGCGCGATGTTATTTGATTCTACGAGAGTCCAGTAGTTCATGAGCATGAAGTAGATACTTGTGAACTCAACAGACTCAGGTGATCCGTATTCAATCAATTGTTGCGCAAGGTAGCTGTGAAGTCCCATAGCTCCAAGTCCGAACGAATGCGCCAGTTTATTTCCGTGGTCAATAGTTGGAACGGCCACGATATGAGAGCTATCTGTAACGAAGGTCAAAGCACGAACCATGGCACGAATCGAACGTCCAAAATCAGGTGAAGTCATCATGTTAACCACGTTGGTTGAACCAAGGTTACATGAGACGTCTGTTCCCATTTGGACAAATTCTTGGGCATCGTTGATCAAGCTTGGTTCTTGAACCTGGAGGATCTCTGAACACAAGTTACTCATGATGATTTTCCCATCAACTGGGTTGGCTCGGTTAGCAGTATCGATGTTGACTACATATGGATAGCCAGATTCTTGTTGCAATTTAGAAATTTCAGTTTCCAAATCACGTGCCTTAATTTTTGTCTTGCGGATGTTTGGATTCGCAACCAACTCATCGTATTTTTCAGTGATGTCGATGTAGTTGAATGGTACTCCGTATTCACGTTCCACAGAGTATGGGCTGAAGAGGTACATTTCTTCATTTTTACGAGCCAACTCATAGAACTTGTCTGGTACGACGACGCCAAGTGAGAGAGTCTTAACCCGAACTTTTTCATCAGCATTTTCTTTCTTAGTAGAAAGGAAGGCGATGATGTCTGGGTGGAAGACGTTGAGGTAAACCACCCCAGCCCCTTGGCGTTGTCCCAATTGGTTAGAGTAAGAGAAGCTATCTTCAAAGAGTTTCATAACAGGTACGACCCCAGAAGCGGCTCCTTCATACCCTTTGATTGGTGCTCCAGCTTCACGAAGGTTGCTGAGGGAGATTCCAACCCCGCCACCGATACGTGAAAGTTGAAGGGCAGAGTTGATGGAACGTCCGATCGCATTCATATCATCAGTTACTTGGATCAAGAAACATGAAACCAATTCTCCACGGCGGGCACGTCCAGCGTTTAAGAAAGAAGGAGTAGCTGGTTGGTAGCGTTGGTGGATAATTTCGTTTGCGATATCTCGCGCGATAGCTTCATTTCCATCTGCAAAATAGAGAGCATTGAAGAAGACGCGGTCTTCCATGCTTTCAAGATAGTATTCTCCATCATTTGTTTTCAAAGCGTATTGGTTATAGAATTTGTAGGCCGCCATGAAGGACTTGAATTGGAAATTTTGGTCTTTGATAAATTGGGCCAATTCCTCTAAAAATTCAGGACGGTATTTCTCGATAAAAGCTCTCTCAATGTAATTGTGCTCGAGAAGGTACTGAATCTTGTCTGTAATCGAGTCAAAGGCTTTAGTATTTGGTACAACATTTTCTTTAAAGAACGCATCCAAAGCTTCTTTATCTTTATGAAGCATGATTTGGCCGTTTACTGGACGGTTGATTTCATTGTTAAGACGAAAATACGTCACATCTTCAAGAGATTTTAATCCCATAATAATCCTTTTCTAGTTCAAAAAAATGAAGAGGAGAAGTCCTCTCTTTCCAAGTAAAAAGTCTAGTGTTAGGTTGCTAACGCTAGACCCTATTTAAGCAAAATACTGTGTTTATTATGAAAGTTTCTTCAACTTAGCTGGCTGAAAACCAGAAAATACTTCATCCGGTGTTTGAATAACTGGAGCAGCATTGAAGCCAAGATTCTTAACATGCTCTACAAATTCTGGCTGTTCATCTAAGTTAATTTCGCGGTATTCCACGTGATTGCTATCGAGGAATCGCTTGGTCATTTTGCATTGAACACAATTATTTTTTGAATAAATGGTTACCATTTCTTTTCCGTTCTCCTATCGAAATATAAATCTGTAAACAGTATAAACAAAATCCAGCAACTTGTCAACAAAATAAAACTAAATATTGTGCAAAGAGATGAAATGGGGTTTTCAAAGCACAATATATTGTGGTGAGTGAAAAATGTGAAAATCGAAGAAATGGGATAGGAATAGGCTTTAAAGCATCTTTAATTAGTTATAATTTTTTGGTGAATCAATATCCTGTGGTTCAACTGCTTTTTTTCATTGAAAGCGGAGGAAAATGTTACTTATAATATAGTAGAAAATTGAAAAGATATTTTCTCTGTTCTTCAGGTGCTTCTTAAAATGTATCTAAATTGGGATTTTTCGCAGTCTTTTTCTGTAAGTCAGTGATAAAAATCTTGAAAAAAATTTCAAAAGATGATATAATACCAAATTGTAAGGGTTATCAAAAGGTAACTCAAAAACTATTTTTAAAAAGGAGAGTCAAACTATGGCTTCTAAAGATTTCCACATCGTGGCAGAAACAGGTATCCACGCACGTCCAGCAACTTTGTTGGTTCAAACTGCTAGCAAATTTGCTTCAGATATTACTCTTGAATACAAAGGTAAATCAGTTAACTTGAAATCAATCATGGGTGTTATGAGCCTTGGTGTTGGTCAAGGAGCAGACGTTGTAATCTCTGCAGAAGGTGCTGACGCTGATGATGCTATCGCAGCTATCTCAGAAACAATGACTAAAGAAGGATTGGCTTAAAAATATGACAAAAATGCTAAAAGGAATTGCAGCATCTGACGGTGTTGCCGTTGCTAAGGCATATTTGCTCATTCAACCAGACTTATCATTTGAGACTGTTTCAGTCGAAGATACAAGTGCAGAAGAAGCTCGTTTGGATGCAGCTCTTGAAGCTTCACAAAACGAGCTTTCTCTTATTCGGGAGAATGCAGTAGCAAGCCTTGGTGAAGAAGCAGCGCAAGTTTTTGATGCGCATATGATGGTTCTTGCTGACCCTGAAATGATTGGTCAGATCAAAGAAACAATTCGTACGAAAAAAATCAATGCAGAAGCTGGCTTGAAAGAAGTCACTGACATGTTCATTGCGATCTTTGAAGGAATGGAAGACAATCCTTACATGCAAGAACGTGCAGCAGATATTCGTGACGTTACCAAACGTGTCCTTGCCAACTTGCTTGGTAAAAAATTGCCAAACCCTGCTTCTATCAATGAAGAAGCAATCGTGGTTGCGCATGACTTGACTCCATCTGATACAGCACAGTTGAACAAAAAGTATGTAAAAGCTTTTGTTACAAATATTGGTGGACGTACAAGTCACTCAGCTATCATGGCTCGTACACTTGAAATCGCAGCTGTTCTTGGTACAAATAACATTACAGAACTTGTCAAAGATGGTGATGTTTTGGCTGTTTCAGGGATCACTGGTGAAGTGGTGATCAACCCTACTGAAGAACAAATTGCAGAGTTCAAAGCAGCTGGTGAAGCTTATGCGAAACAAAAAGCTGAATGGGCTCTCCTTAAAGATGCGAAAACAGTGACTGCTGATGGAAAACACTTCGAGTTGGCTGCCAACATCGGTACACCTAAAGACGTTGAAGGTGTAAACGATAATGGTGCAGAAGCTGTTGGTCTTTACCGTACAGAATTCTTGTACATGGATTCTCAAGACTTCCCAACGGAAGATGACCAATACGAAGCCTACAAAGCAGTTCTTGAAGGTATGAACGGTAAACCTGTTGTCGTTCGTACAATGGATATCGGTGGGGATAAAGAACTTCCTTACTTCGATCTTCCTAAAGAAATGAACCCATTCTTGGGTTACCGTGCTTTGCGTATTTCTATCTCTGAAACTGGTAATCAAATGTTCCGTACACAATTGCGTGCTTTGCTTCGGGCATCTGTCCACGGTAAATTGCGGATCATGTTCCCAATGGTTGCTTTGTTGACTGAGTTCCGTACAGCTAAAGGTATTCTTGAAGAAGAAAAAGCGAAATTGCTTGCTGAAGGTGTTGCTGTGGCAGATGATATCCAAGTAGGGATCATGATTGAAATCCCAGCTGCTGCGATGCTTGCGGACCAATTTGCTAAGGAAGTTGATTTCTTCTCAATCGGTACAAATGACTTGATCCAATACACTATGGCTGCTGACCGTATGAACGAACAAGTCTCATACCTTTACCAACCATATAACCCATCTATCCTTCGTTTGATCAACAACGTGATCAAGGCGGCTCACGCTGAAGGCAAATGGGCTGGTATGTGTGGTGAAATGGCCGGTGACCAAACTGCCGTTCCACTTCTTGTCGGAATGGGCTTGGATGAGTTCTCTATGTCAGCTACATCTGTCCTTCGTACACGTAGCTTGATGAAGAAACTCGACACAGCTAAAATGCAAGAATACGCTAACCGTGCTCTGACTGAATGTTCAACAATGGAAGAAGTTCTTGAACTTTCAAAAGAATACGTGAACGTAGACTAAGAGTCGATCAAGACTAAGACAAATTTGTCTTAGTCTTTTTTTACATTGTACATAAAAATGTTCATTTTATTCGTAATAAACTAGTTAGTAATAAAAATAGTGATTTAAATGTTCGGTTTTTTGTTTAATTTTCCTCGTATATATAGTATAATCGTAAGTAAGATTAGGAGGAAAGCGAAGGAATGAAGTAAAAGGTTCGGGAAAGAAAATGGAAAAACTTTTCCTGATAATTTTACATGATTTTACAGGAATCAACTTGAAAATTAAGTGATTTTATAGTAAAATAAAAACAATTAGAAAACGCTTTCAAAAATAAAGAGGTGAGTATATGGATAGAAGCACAGACTTATGGACATTTGGAAGAGGGGATAATTTCCATCTTCAAGAGTACTTAGGAGCTCACAAGGAAACAAGGGGAGAACAAGAAGGCTTTACCTTCCGTGTTTGGGCTCCCAATGCTCAGGCGGTGGATCTGATTGGTGATTTCACTGATTGGGAAGACCGTAAAATTCCAATGGTTCGTAATGAAGGAGGCGTCTGGGAAGTCTTCAGTTCTGATGCAAAAGAGGGAGATATTTACAAGTATTTGGTGACTCGACAAAATGGCCATCAGGTGCAAAAAATCGATCCTCTAGCGTTATGGATGGAAAAGAGACCCAATACAGGATCTATTATTAAGACCATTCCAGAGAAAAACTGGAAAGATGGTCTCTGGAGAGCACGCCGTAAAAAACTTGGTTTTAAGGAACGACCTGTTAATATTTACGAGGTTCATGCAGGATCTTGGAAACGAAATGAGGATCACAGTTCCTACACCTTCAAACAACTAAAAGATGAACTCATTCCGTATTTGGTAGAGATGAACTACACCCACGTGGAATTTATGCCAGTGATGGCCCATCCATTGGGCTTGAGTTGGGGCTATCAGCTCATGGGATATTTTGCACTCGAGCAGACTTATGGTAGTCCAGAAGAGTTTCAAGACTTCGTGGAAGAATGCCACCTCAACAATATCGGAGTGATCGTGGATTGGGTACCAGGACATTTCATTATCAATGATGATGCCTTGGCTTATTATGATGGAACACCAACCTTTGAATACCAGGATGAACATCGGGCCCATAACTACGGATGGGGAGCCTTGAACTTCGATTTAGGGAAGAATCAAGTCCAGTCATTCTTGATTTCTAGTTTGAAGTTTTGGATTGATACCTATCATTTAGATGGGATTCGGGTCGATGCTGTGAGCAATATGCTCTATCTTGACTACGATAGTGGTCCATGGACACCAAATATTGATGGTGGAAACCTCAACTACGAAGGCGTTCATTTCCTTAGACGTTTGAATGCGATTATCAAGAACGAACACCCAGATGTCATGATGATTGCAGAAGAAAGTTCTGCTGGTCAAAAGATCACGGGTCCTGAAGAAGAAGGTGGACTTGGCTTTGACTATAAATGGAATATGGGTTGGATGAATGATATCCTTCGATTCTACGAAGAAGATCCCGTCTACCGGAAATTTGACTTTAACCTGGTAACCTTTAGTTTCATGTATGCATTTTCTGAAAACTTCTTACTACCATTTTCACACGATGAAGTGGTGCATGGTAAGAAGAGTTTGATGCATAAGATGTGGGGAGATCGTTACAATCAATTTGCTGGACTTCGCAACCTCTTAACCTATCAGATCTGCCACCCTGGTAAGAAACTACTCTTCATGGGTTCAGAATTTGGTCAATTTTTGGAATGGAAGTCAGAAGAGCAACTGGAATGGGGCAATCTAGAGGATGAAATGAATGCTAAGATGCGTCGTTTCACTTCTCAGCTCAATCATTTCTACAAAGAACACAAGGAATTGTGGGAGATTGATGATAGCTTTGATGGCTTAGAGATTATTGATGCAGATAACCGGGATCAGAGCGTCTTGTCTATGGTTCGGAAAAATCGTAAAGGTGATCTTTTGGTGTGCGTTTTCAATATGGCACCAGTGGAACGCAAGGACTTTACGATTGGTGTGCCTGTATCAGCGGTCTATGAAGAAATTTGGAATACAGAATTAGAAGAATGGGGAGGTGTCTGGAAAGAGCACAATCCGACAGTTCAGTCTCAAGATGGACTGTGGAAGGATTATGAACAAACTTTGACCTTTACTTTGCCGGCTTTAGGGGCTAGCATTTGGAAGGTGAAACGGAAGGTTCGCAAAACGAAATCTAAAACATCAGATAAAAAATGATGATCGGTTGACTCTAAGGGAGTCCAAGCTTTAAAAAGAGGAAGTAGTCAATGAAGAATGAAATGCTCGCTTTAATTCTTGCCGGAGGGCAAGGAACACGTCTTGGAAAATTAACCAAAAACATCGCGAAACCTGCGGTTCAATTTGGTGGGCGCTATCGGATTATCGATTTTGCTCTCTCAAACTGTGCCAACTCAGGAATTCACAATGTTGGTGTGATTACACAGTATCAACCACTTGCCCTTAACAGCCATATTGGGAATGGTTCCAGCTGGGGCTTGGATGGAATCAATACGGGTGTGTCTATTCTCCAACCTTACTCAGCTAGTGAAGGAAATCGGTGGTTCGAAGGAACTAGTCATGCGATTCTCCAAAACATCGACTATATCGATAGCATCAATCCGGAATATGTCTTGATTCTATCTGGGGATCATATCTACAAGATGGATTACGATGACATGCTTCAAGCACACAAGGATAATAACGCAAGCTTGACTGTTGCAGTCCTAGATGTACCTTTGAAGGAAGCAAGCCGTTTTGGAATCATGAATACAGATGCCAATAATCGGATTGTCGAATTTGAAGAAAAACCAGCTGAACCAAAATCAACTAAGGCTTCAATGGGGATTTACATCTTTGACTGGGCTCGTCTACGCAATATGTTGGTTGCTGCTGAAAAGAGTGATATCGATATGTCAGACTTCGGTAAAAATGTCATTCCAACGTATCTAGAATCAGGCGAAAGTGTTTATGCTTATGAATTCAATGGTTATTGGAAAGACGTTGGTACGATTGAGTCTCTTTGGGAAGCCAATATGGAATATATCGATCCAAATAATGCCTTGGATAGTCGCGATCGTCACTGGAAAATCTATTCACGCAACCTTATTTCACCACCAAACTTCTTTGGGGAACATGGCCACATCGAAGATTCTCTTGTCGTCGATGGTTGTTCGGTAGACGGTACAGTCAAACACTCCATCTTATCAACAGAAGCTCAAGTTCGTGAAGGAGCAGTTGTCGAAGATGCTGTCGTGATGAGCAATGCCATTATCGGTAAAGGAGCTGTTGTGAAACGCGCGATTATCGGAGAAGGCGCAGTCATTGCAGAAGGTGTCGTGATTGATGGAACAGAGGAAGTACAAGTTGTCGGTTACAATGAAAAAGTGGGGGTAGCAACAGATGAAGATTGATAAATATTCAGCCATTTTAGGAAATACAGTTGGGTATCATGATATGTCCACTTTGACTAGCCATCGTCCGGTAGCATCCCTACCGTTTGATGGGAAATACCGCTTAATCGACTTCCCATTGTCTAGTCTTGCAAATGCTGGTATTCGTAGTGTTTTTGGGATTTTCCAACAAGAAAATATTAGTTCGGTCTTTGACCATATTCGTTCAGGTCGTGAGTGGGGCTTGTCTACTTTATTGAGCCACTATTACCTCGGAATCTATAATACTCCGGTTGAAAATACAACGGTAGGGCCAGAATACTACCAACAATTATTGACCTATTTGAAACGGTCTGGTTCTAATCAAACAGTTGCTTTGAACTGTGATGTATTAATGAATATTGACCTCAATCAGATTTTCCACCTTCATAATACCATTGATCGTCCGATTACAGTGGTTTATAAAAAGTTGCATCTGCAAAACATTTCTGAAGTGAATGCTGTCTTGGAAATTGATGAAACAGACCATGTTACAGAGCAAAAACTTTTTGATGGTAAGAATCCTGATGAAGTCTACAATATGTCAACAGATGTCTTTATTGTAGATACTCCTTGGTTGATTGAAAAAATTGAAGAAGAAGCCAAAAAAGAATACCCACAAAAACTTCGCTATATCTTACGTGAATTGGCGGTGGAATACAATGCCTTTGCCTTTGAGTATACAGGCTATCTAGCAAATATTCACTCAGTTGAATCCTATTATCAAGCAAACTTGGATATGTTGGAAAACCAAAAATTCATGAAGCTCTTTTCACCAAATCAAAAGGTGTATACAAAAGTGAAGAATGAAGAGCCAACTTATTATTCCAAGACTTCAAATATCAAATCGTCCCAATTTGCTTCTGGTAGTATTGTAGAAGGAACCGTTGAACGCTCTGTTGTTTCACGCCGGGTACACCTTCATGAAGGTTCAGAAGTCCGCAGTAGTCTTCTCTTCCCTGGTGTTGTGATTCATGAAAATGCAATCGTCGAACATGCCATCCTGGATAAGGGTGTCGAAGTGGCTGCTGGTGTGACGATTCGTGGGACAGAAGAAGCACCTGTCGTGGTTAAAAAAGGAACGATTGTTACAGAGGATATTGTCTAATGAAACTATTATTTGTTGCAGCTGAAGGAGCACCGTTTTCTAAAACAGGTGGTTTGGGAGACGTTATTGGCGCTCTTCCTAAATCCTTAGCGAAAAGTGGTCATGATGTGCGCGTGATCCTCCCTTACTATGATATGGTAGAGGCTAAGTTTGGAGATCAAATTGAAGATGTCTTGCATTTTGAGACCAAGGTTGGCTGGAGAAGTCAATATGTTGGTGTGAAACGCATTGTGCGCGATGGCGTCACCTTTTACTTTATTGATAATCAACACTATTTCTTTAGAGGACATGTGTATGGTGACTTCGATGATGGCGAACGCTTTGCCTTCTTCCAGCTCGCGGCCTTAGAAACGATGGAACGAGTTGACTTCATTCCAGATGTTCTTCATGCCCATGATTACCATACGGCGATGATTCCTTTCTTGCTGAAGGAGAAATACCGTTGGATTCAAGCTTATCATGGGATTAAGACAGTATTGACCATCCATAATTTGGAATTCCAAGGTCAGTTTGACCCAGGAATGTTATGGGATCTATTCGGAGTGGGATTTGAACGCTATGCAGATGGAACGCTTCGGTGGAATGATTGCCTGAACTGGATGAAAGCTGGTATTCTATATGCTGACCGTGTAACAACCGTTTCTCCTAGCTATGCGCAAGAGATTATGACTGCTGAATATGGTTGTGGCTTGGATCAGATCCTTCGGATGGAGTCTGGCAAGGTGACCGGTATTGTTAACGGGATTGATGCGGATCTGTATAATCCTGAAACGGATCCACTCTTGACTCATCACTTCAGTCTCTCAGATCTTTCAGGTAAAGCAGCTAGTAAACGAGCTCTTCAAGAACGTGTCGGTCTACCGGTCCGCGATGATGTACCTTTGTTTGGGATCGTCTCTCGTTTGACACGCCAAAAAGGCTTTGACGTTGTGGTAGAAGAGTTGCATCAACTTTTGCAAAAGGATATTCAGATTGTCTTGCTCGGTACAGGAGATCCTGGATTTGAAAATGCCTTTGCTTGGTTTGGTCAAGCCTACCCAGACAAACTTTCAGCGAATATCACATTTGATGTCCAATTGGCTCAAGAAATCTATGCAGCGTCAGATGTCTTCTTAATGCCAAGCCGCTTTGAACCATGTGGCCTTTCTCAGATGATGGCCATGCGTTATGGAACCCTTCCTCTGGTACATGAAGTCGGCGGACTTCGAGATACGGTCCAACCGTATAATGCTGTTGATGGAAGTGGAACAGGCTTTAGCTTCAATAATTTGTCTGGCTATTGGTTTAACTGGGCGGTTGATGAAGCCTTGGCTGTCTACTACAATGACAAACAGGCTTGGTATGGTCTCCAAGAGCAAGCTATGACGCGTGACTTTTCATGGGATACGGCTAGTCAACGATACAATGATTTGTACCAATCCTTATAAATAGATCTATAATACAAACGCCTTTCGAGGCGTTTTTTTGTGTTGCTTTCTTCCTATAAAGAAAACGGTTTATATTTTTGAGTTTTAGAGCTTGCTAAAATAGAAGAAAAAAGATAAGATAGGTAAAGGTAAAAAATCCCGGGAAGGTTCTTATTTCTAGAAAGGATCCCAGCCTCTCTAAAAACAATCAGGTCCTTGCTTGAGGGTTAAATATTACTATATAGGAATTTTAGGATGAAAAAAGCGAAACAAACGTTTGAAAAAATGACCAAATATTCGATTCGAAAATTATCTGTCGGTGTTGGTCCGGTAGCCATTGGAGCCTTTTTATTAGGAGGAAGCTTGTTAGGAGCTCGTCCTGTCAAAGCAGATCAGGTGACTCTACCTGCTCATGTGCACTTAGGATATGTGACAGAAGAAGAGCTGACTGCTGAAGAAAAAGCACAGGTGATTCATGCAATCCCTGAAGCATATCAAAATGAAGATACTTTCTATCTCGTCTATAAGAAGAAGGAAGCAACTCAGTCGGTTCTTCCTCAAACAGGAAGTCAGGAAGTCGCTCTTTTTGGGTTAAGTCTAGCCACAGCTTCCTTTGCGGTCCTCTTACTTTCTAAAAAGCACCGAAAGAAGGTTATGGGAGTCCTTTTGATTGGAGCCATGGGACAAAGTCTTTTACTTCCAGTTGAAGTCGCAGCCCTACAAAATCAAGTCTTGCGCGCCTATAATCAGGATCTTGCGATCGCATCGAGCAAAGATCTTGCAAATGGTGTGATTCAAATTGACGGCTATGACTATGTGGGCTATCTGCGCTACACGTCAGTCCAAAAGACGAGCTTACAAGAGCCAAAGGCAATGCAGGAAACGAAACCTTCTGTAGAAGGAACGATCAAAACAAGTACAGGGATTCCACAAGTGGAAGCACAAGCGCGTGTGACCCCAGAAGTCTCTCCAGCCTTTCCTCAAGTTGAAAAACCAAGCCTGGAAGTCTCTACTGAGCCTGTGCCATTTGAAACTGTCAAACAAGCTGATCCTACATTACCTAAAGGGCAAACCAAGGTGCTGACTGCTGGTCAAAATGGGGAGCGGACCCTATTGACAGAAGTGAGTGTGGTAGATGGGCAAGAAGTTCGCAGAGTCGTTGAAAGCAAGGTTACTAAAGAACCAGTTTCACAAATTCTTGCTGTTGGGACAAAAGAAGATGCCCAACCAACCCCTCAACCCAGCCCTTCTCCAGTTGTAACGGCTAAGGGGACACAAGAAGAAGGCTATGTTGGCGAAGCTCCTGTTCAACCAGAGAACCCAGCCTATACAGGTGTGGTGGAAGCCAAAGGGACACAAGAAGAAGGCCATGTCGGCGAAGCCCCTATTCAACCGGAGAACCCAGCCTATACAGGTGTGGTGGAAGCTAAGGGAACACAGGAAGAAGGCCATGTCGGCGAAGCTCCTGTTCAACCGGAGAACCCAGTCTATACAGGCGTAGTGGAAGCTAAGGGGACACAGGAAGAAGGCCATGTCGGCGAAGCCCCTATTCAACCGGAGAACCCAACCTATACAGGTATGGTGGAAGCCAAAGGGACACAGGAAGAAGGCCATGTTGGCGAAGCCCCCGTTCAACCGGAGAATCCAACCTATCAAGTTACGGAAGGGACGGTAACCGAGACAGAAACGGTAATCCTTCCATATGAAACAGAGTATGTAACGGACGCCAATCGTTACACCGATGAAGAAAGCCTCCTTCAAAAAGGAGAGGCTGGTAGCCAGGAGATTCGTCGTGTTTATAAGACGGTCAATGGTGAGAAGATTGGAGAGCCTCTCAGTACGACCACTGAAACGGTCAAAGCTCCTGTGACAGAAAAAATTAGTCGTGGGACTAAGGCGATTGAAGGCCAAAAAGAGGAAGTTGCTTTTGAAGAAATTCCATTTAAGACGGTAACCGAACAAGATGCCACCTTGCTAAAAGGAACTGAAAGGGTTTCTCAAGTCGGTAAAAATGGGAAGAAAAAAATCACCAAGGTCTATAAGACCATTAAAGGTGTCAAAACAACGGATGCTCCTACAATTTCTGAAGAAGTAGTAGAACAAGCCCAAGATCAGATCATTCAACAAGGGACCAAAGAACTTGACAAGCCTACCTTAACTTTGACCCAGGTCGATCAGGAAGAATTGAAGCGCAGTGCTAAAGCTACTTATCATTTGGATAAACCAGACGGTGTGACCATCAAGTCCATCCAGGCTGTATTGAAGAAGGGTGATCAAGTGGTGAAAACTTTTGCCCTTTCAGAGACGGACTTAGCAGCTGCCTTAGCAGACTTAGACTACTACAAGAATTATACGCTCGCAACGACTATGGTCTATGACCGTGGAAATGGGGATGAAGAAGAAGTTCTCAAGGAAGAACCGCTGAGAATTGATCTTAAAAAAGTTGAAATCAAAAACATCAAGGAAACTAGTCTGATTAGCGTGGATGACCAAGGCCTTGAGACCGATCGTAGCCTCTTGTCAGAAACACCTTCAGATGTGAAGCCTTACTACTTAAAGGTCACCACCCATGATAATAAGGTTACAAAATTAGCGGTTGATAAAATTGAAGAAGTGACGGTAGACGGCGCGACCCTCTACAAAGTAACAGCCAAAGCTCCTGATCTGGTCCAACGGACTGCAGATCAACAGTTTAGTGAGGACTATGTCCACTATATTGCGAAACCAAAAGCACATGAAGGTGATGTCTACTACAATTTCAACGAACTTGTAAAAGCCATGCAAGCCAATCCGACTGGTACCTTTAAGCTTGGTAGCAATATGAATGCGGCTAATGTCCAGCCAGCAGGGAAATCCTATGTGACCAATGCCTTCAAGGGAATTTTGGAAAGTACGGATGGAAATAAATTTGCCATCCATAACATTACAAGACCATTATTTGGGAACATCGAAGGTGGTGCAGTTAAGAATCTCTTGCTTGAAAATGTCAATATTGACCTACCTGGGACAGATCGAGTGGCACCAATCGCAGGTGTCATCAAAAACAATGCAACTGTTGAGAACGTTAAAGTAACAGGAAGTGTTGTTGGGAACAATGACGTAGCAGGGATCGTCAATAAAATTGATGGCAGTGGAAAAGTAAGTAATGTCGCCTTTATCGGGAAACTGCACGCTGCTGGGAACAAAGGTGGCTATCTAGCGGGTGTTGTTGGTGAGAACTGGAAGGGTGTCGTAGAAAAAGCTTACGTTGATGCTGAAATCACTGGGAATAAAGCCAAAGCTGCAGGTTTGGCTTATTCATCTCAAAATGGTGGAAATAACCACACAGTAGGTAAAGAAGGGGTTCTCAGAAATTCAGTTGCTAAAGGTTCAATTGAACTGAAAGAAGCGGTTCAATCGGGTGGATTACTAGGGACCAACTGGGCCTTGGGGACTATTGAAGACAACATCACCATGATGAAAGTCAAAACGGGTGAGATGGTCTTCGGACACTCCGATATCGACGCAGATGATTACTTCACCTATTCAAGAACCAAGCGCAATTACAGTGTTGAAGGCGTGAGTGAAGGGAAGAAAACCTTTAACAACTCCCGTAAAATCCCTAGCATCTCGCTGGCAGAAGCTGAGCAGAAAATCAAAGCAATGGGAATAACTGCTGATACATTCACCAGCAGCAAACCGATTGAAGATACGCTCAATCACCTTGTTAGCAAAGACGATCAATACAAGGCCATCACTGCTTACGATGCGACTCGTGAGCTAGCTTACCGCAATATTGCTAAATTGCAACCTTTCTACAACAAAGAATGGATTGTCGACCAAGGGAATAAACTGGCTGCAACGAGTCCTCTCTTGACCAAGGAAGTCTTGTCTGTGACCGCTATGAAGGGCAATGATTTTGTCACGGAACTAGCTGATGCTGATCACATCCTGATCCATTATGCCGATAAGACAAAAGATATCTTTAGCATGACACCGAAAGACTCTAAAGTTAAACAAGTCAAAGAGTACAGTGTAGCGGAGCTCGGTGAAGTGGTCTACACGCCAAATATGGTGGACAAAGACCGGAGCGATCTCATTGGTGCGATCGTTGAAAAATTAAGCCCTGTCGAATTACAATCAGATCCAATCTACACACATCTTGGTCGAACAGGTCCTAACAAAGTCAATGCCATTAAGAACCTTTACCTTGAAGAAAGCTTCCAAGCAGTCAAGGATAATCTGACTCACTTTGTCAAACAACTAGTTGAAAACCAAGATCATCAATTAAATACAGATGAGGCTGCCAAACGGGCCCTTATCAAGAAAGTTGATGACAACAAGGCCGCTGTTCTTCTTGGTTTGTCATACCTCAATCGCTATTATGGAGTGAAGTTCGATGATGTCAATCTCAAACAGCTCATGTTGTTCAAGCCAGATTTCTATGGGAAGAATGTTGATGTCTTAGACCGCTTGATTGAAATTGGTTCAAAAGAAGACTACATCAAAGGGACTCGTACCCACGATGCCTTCCGAGAAGTCGTGGCTAAATCGACTCTTTCTGGGAACCTAAATGACTTCTTGAAGTACAATATGGAGCTCTTCACAAAAGAGACAGACTTGAATGATTGGTTCATTAAAGCAACCAAAGACAATGTCTATATTGTGGAGCCTGAGACGACCAATCCAGCTTTCGCATCTGCTAAGCATAGAGCCTATGAGGGCTTAAACAATGATGTTCACGGTAAAATGATCTTGCCACTCTTGAACTTAAAAGATGCCCATATGTTCTTGATTTCAACATACAATACCATGGCTTATAGTTCCTTCGAGAAATATGGTAAGAACACGGAAGCAGAGCGGAATGCCTTCAAAGCGGAAATTGACAAGGTGGCGAAAGGGCAACAAAATTATCTCGATTTCTGGTCACGTCTAGCAACGGATAAGGTTCGCAATCAACTCTTGAAGAGCAATAATATGGTGCCGACCCCTGTCCTTGATAACCAAAACTACAAGGGCATTAGTACAGACCGTTACGGCCATACCAACAGTGGCAAAGATGTCGCTCCAATCCGTGAATTGTATGGTCCAACCGATCGTTACCATGCGACAGATTGGCGCATGGGAGCTGTGGCGCGAATTTACGGAAACCCATATAAAGACGACTCTGTTTTCTTCATGGTGACCGATATGATCAGTGACTTTGGGGTCTCTGCCTTTACCCACGAAACAACGCACGTCAATGACCGCATGGTATACTTAGGTGGTTGGAGACACCGAGAAGGAACCGATATCGAAGCCTTTGCCCAAGGCATGTTACAAACGCCATCCGTATCCAATCCAAATGGGGAATACAAGGCCTTAGGTATCAACATGGCCTATGAACGTCCAAATGATGGGAACCAATGGTACAATACCAATCCAAATGATTTGAAGTCACGTGACGAAATTGATCGGTATATGAAAGGCTATAACGACACCCTCATGCTTCTGGATTACCTAGAAGGAGAAGCTGTCCTCAACAAAGGCAGTCAAGACTTGAACAATGCATGGTTCAAGAAGGTTGATAAACAATACCGAGGGGCTAACACCAAGAATCAATTTGATAAGGTACGTCCTTTGAGCGATGAGGAAAAAGCGATCACCTTACATTCAGTAGATGATCTCATCACCAACAACTTCATGACCAATCGTAGTCCTGGAAATGGAGTCTATAATCCATCTGACTTTGGCTCCGCCTATGTGACGGTACCGATGATGACAGGGATCTATGGTGGAAACACCAGTGAAGGGGCTCCTGGAGCCATGTCCTTCAAACACAATACCTTCAGACTCTGGGGTTACTATGGCTATGAAAAAGGCTTCTTAGGCTATGCTTCAAACAAGTATAAACAAGAATCCAAACAAGCAGGTCATGCGACTCTAGGGGATGATTACATCATTCAAAAGATTTCTGATGGGAAATTCAGTACCCTTGAAGACTGGAAGAAAGCCTACTTCAATGAAGTGGTAACCAGTGCCAAAAATGGACTTCAGGCTATTGAAGTGGATGGGACTACTTATAGCTCTTATGAGGACTTAAAACAAGCCTTTGCAACTGCGGTTGAAAAAGATCAGGCCAGTTTGAAGAATGGTTCTGTCAAATTTGACAATACCCTTGCCTTGAAAGAAAAAATCTTTAAGAAATTACTGCAACAAACAGACAGTTTCAAAACGTCTATCTTTAAATAATCGAATTCTCTCATCTGCTGAGCAGGTGAGAGTTTTTTAGAAGAAAAAATGAATAGAGGTGGACAAAGCGACTAAAAATTAAAAGAAATCAATCGTAGATAGGAAAAATTATCATATTAAAAAAATAACGTAATTTCACTAAAACGCTTACTTTTATAGGAAATATTTGACTATTATATCTTTTAGGAGTAAACTAAGGAAGTAAAATTTATAAAAGGAGAATTCATCATGAATTTAACATTTTTAGGTCTTTGTTTAGCCTGTTTTGGTGTATCACTGGCAGAAGGTTTGATGATGAGTAGCTTATTGAAATCTGCGTCTCGTCAACCAGAAATTATCGGTCAATTGCGTAGCCTCTTGATTCTTGGTGTTGCCTTTGTCGAAGGTACTTTCTTCGTAACCTTGGTTATGGCCTTTATTATCAAATAGACGCTTCTATTTTAGAAAAGGAGGTGTCAAACCTTGGAAGAAAGTATCAATCCAACGATTACTCTTGGACCTGTATCTTTTAATTTGACCCTACTTGCTATGACCCTGATTTCTGTTTTCGCCGTTTTTGGCTTCATTTATTGGGCCAGTCGAAAAATGTCGATCCGACCAAAAGGCAAACAAAATGTGCTGGAATACGCATATGACTTTGTCGTAGGCTTTACAAAAGGAAATATTGGGGAACATTACATAAAGGACTATTCCTTGTTCTTGTTTGTTCTTTTCCTCTTTCTTTTAGTAGCCAATAACATTGGATTGATGGCTAAAATCGAAACGACCAATGGTTACAATTTGTGGACATCACCAACCGCTAACCTGGGTTATGACTTTGCCTTTTCATTTTTGATCACCTTAATCGCCCATGTAGAAGGAATTCGCAGACGTGGTGTGAAGGAATATTTAAAGGCTTTTGTGACACCCGGATTTATGACCCCCATGAATATTTTGGAAGAATTCACGAATTTTGCCTCCTTGGCCCTTCGGATCTTCGGAAATATCTTTGCGGGTGAGGTACTAGCAAGCTTGCTTGTGACTTTGTCGCATCAAGCTGTTTATTGGTATCCATTTGCCTTTATTGGAAGCATGGCGTGGACAGCGTTTTCGATTTTCATTTCATGTATCCAAGCCTATGTGTTTACCATGTTGTCATCAATTTATATTGGTAAGAAAATTAATGGCGAAGAGTAAGTAGAGGAGGAGTAGAAGAATGCATGTATCAATGAGTGAAATTATTGGTAACTTTATTCTCATTGCTGGTTCCTTCCTATTATTAATCTTTTTAATAAAGAAATTTGCATGGAACAATATCAATGGAATTTTAGAAGCGCGTGCCAAAAAGATTACAGATGATATTGATGGAGCAGAATCAGCTCGTCAAAAAGCTGAGGAACTAGCAAGTAAACGTGAAGAAGAGTTGGCAGGTAGCCGCAAAGAAGCTGCGTCTATCGTCGAAAATGCAAAGGAAACTGCAGAAAAGAATAAATCTCAGATCCTTTCAGAAGCCACTCAAGAAGCAGTACGTTTGAAAGAAAAAGCGCAACAAGAAATTGCGCATAACAAAGAAGAAGCATTGAACAGTATCAAAGGTGATGTGGCAGATCTCACTGTCAATCTTGCCAGCAAATTGTTGAGCCAACAGCTGGATGCTGAAGGTCAACGCCAACTGATCGATCGCTATCTTGATGAATTAGGAGAAGCCTAATGGACAAAAAGCAACTGATGGTGATTGAGAAATATACCCAGCCTTTTGTTCAATTGGTCTTTGAAAAAGGAGAACAAGACCTAGTCTTTGAAAAATTGACTCAAATCAAGGGTATTTTTGAAGAGACTGGACTTGCTAACTTCTTAGCTCATATCGGTGTAGAGGATGAAGAGAAAGCAAAAAGTCTCAGACTTTTTCAACCCTCGGATTCACAATTACTCGACCATTTGATTGAAGTGGTTATTCTCAATCATCGTGAAGCCTTATTTTATGACATTGTAACGATTTGTTTGGATCAGATTCAACTGTTGAGCAACGCTTTTGTCGTCACTGTTACGACGGTTGCTGGTTTGGATCCTGTTCAAGAGCAAAAGCTAATCCCCATTATCGAAAGAAAATTTGGGATTCAAGTTCGCTCGATCCAACAAAAGATCGATCCAGATTTAATTGGTGGCTTTGTCGTGACAGCCAATCATAAAACGTTGGATACCAGTCTCAAACACCAATTGCAAGTTATAAAATCTAAATTGAAATAGAAAGTGGTGTGAATTTTGGCGATTAACGCACAAGAAATCAGCGCTTTAATTAAGCAACAAATTGAAAATTTCAAGCCAAACTTTGACGTCACTGAGACAGGTGTTGTAACCTACATTGGTGACGGGATTGCCCGTGCTCATGGTCTTGAAAATGCCATGAGTGGTGAGTTGTTGATCTTTGAAAATGGCTCATACGGGATGGCCCAAAACTTAGAGACAACGGATGTCGGTATCATCATCTTGGGTGATTTCACGGATATTCGTGAAGGAGACTCTGTCCGTCGTACAGGTAAAATCATGGAAGTCCCTGCAGGGGATGCCTTGATTGGTCGGGTTGTCAACCCACTTGGCCAACCAGTAGATGGTTTGGGTGAGATTGTAACAGATAAATTCCGTCCAGTTGAAACACCAGCTCCTGGTGTTATGCAACGGAAATCTGTCTCAGAACCCCTACAAACTGGTTTGAAAGCCATTGATGCCCTCGTTCCAATCGGACGTGGCCAACGGGAATTGATTATCGGGGACCGTCAAACAGGGAAAACTTCGATTGCCATCGATACCATCTTGAACCAAAAGGGTCAAGACATGATCTGTATCTATGTGGCGATTGGTCAAAAAGAATCAACAGTTCGTACGCAAGTAGAAACTCTTCGTAAATACGGAGCCATGGATTATACGATTGTGGTAACCGCTTCGGCTTCCCAACCGTCTCCATTGCTCTACTTGGCACCTTATGCCGGGGTTGCCATGGCAGAAGAGTTCATGTATAACGGTAAACACGTTTTGATCGTCTATGATGATTTGTCAAAACAAGCCGTAGCCTACCGTGAATTGTCCCTTCTTCTTCGTCGTCCACCAGGACGTGAAGCCTTCCCAGGGGATGTCTTCTATCTCCACAGCCGTTTGTTGGAACGTTCAGCTAAAGTTTCAGATGAATTGGGTGGTGGCTCTATTACAGCTCTTCCAATCATTGAAACCCAAGCAGGAGATATTTCTGCTTATATCGCAACCAACGTGATTTCGATCACAGATGGACAAATCTTCTTGCAAGATAGTTTGTTCAATGCTGGTATTCGTCCGGCCATTGATGCAGGTTCTTCTGTATCCCGTGTAGGGGGAGCTGCCCAAATCAAGGCTATGAAGAAAGTTGCGGGTACTCTTCGTATCGACCTCGCTTCATACCGTGAATTGGAAGCCTTCACGAAATTTGGTAGTGACTTGGATGCTGCGACTCAAGCGAAATTGAACCGTGGTCGCCGAACAGTTGAAGTCTTGAAACAACCTGTTCATGAACCATTGACAGTTGAAAAACAAGTCGTGATCTTGTATGCCTTGACTCATGGTTTCTTAGATAGTGTTCCAGTAGACGATATTCTTCGTTTCCAAGAAGAGTTGTTTGATTACTTTGAAGCACATTATAACCAAATCTTTGAGACGATTCGTTCGACACATGATCTTCCAGCAGAAGAAGAACTGGATGCAGCCCTTACAGAATTTGTCAACCAGTCAAATTTCAAATAGAAATAGGAGTGGAAGATGGCAGTTTCATTAAATGATATAAAAAATAAAATTGCATCCACTAAAAATACCAGTCAAATTACCAATGCTATGCAGATGGTGTCTGCTGCTAAACTCGGGAAATCTGAGCAAGCAGCCAAGGATTTTCAGGTTTATGCCGCTAAGGTACGTAAGTTACTAACAGACTTGCTCCATGGACATGAAACAGAAAATGCCAAATCCCATCCTATGTTGGTGAGTCGGCCGGTAAATAAGACAGCTTATATCGTGATTACATCTGATCGTGGTTTGGTCGGAGGCTACAATGCCTCCATCCTTAAAACCATGATGGAAATGAAGGCAGAATACCATCCAACTGGAGATGACTTTGAAGTGATCTGTATTGGAAGTGTCGGTGCGGATTTCTTCCGTGCCCGTGGGATTCAGCCGGTTTATGAATTGCGTGGTTTGCCTGATCAACCTAGCTTTAAGGAAGTTCGTACGATCATTTCGAAAACAGTCCAAATGTATCAGGAAGGCTTGTTTGATGAGTTGTACGTCTGTTACAACCATCACGTCAACAGTTTGACTAGTCAAATGCGGGTAGAACAGATGCTTCCGATTATTGATTTGGACCCCAATGAAGCAGATGAGGATTATGTATTGAATCTAGAATTGGAATCTAGTCGAGATGCCATTTTGGATCAATTGCTCCCTCAATTTGCTGAAAGCATGATCTATGGTGCCATTATTGATGCTAAAACAGCTGAAAATGCTGCGGGGATGATGGCCATGCAAACTGCAACAGACAATGCCAAGAAAGTCATTGATGAATTAACGATTCAATACAACCGTGCTCGTCAAGCAGCGATTACACAAGAAATTACCGAAATCGTTGCAGGTGCTAGCGCCCTTGAATAGTTGTCGGATACAATTTTTTATACAAAAACGGATGCTCGAAAGAGAACTTTTGAGCAGTAGAAATTACTTAGAATAGGAGAATGACATGAGTTTAGGCAAAATTTCTCAGGTCGTAGGTCCCGTCGTAGACGTTGCCTTTTCCGTTGGAGATAAACTTCCTGAGATCAATAATGCGCTTGTAGTCTATAAAAATGACCAACAAAAATCAAAAGTCGTTCTTGAAGTAGCTTTGGAACTTGGTGATGGGGTCGTACGGACCATCGCCATGGAATCAACTGATGGTTTAACACGTGGAATGGAAGTCTTGGACACAGGTCGTCCAATCTCTGTTCCAGTCGGAAAAGAAACCTTGGGACGTGTCTTCAATGTTCTTGGAGATACCATTGACTTGGATCAACCTTTTCCTGAGGATGCTCCTCGTGACTCCATCCACAAAAAAGCTCCATCCTTTGACGAGCTCTCTACTTCAGAAGAAATTCTTGAAACAGGGATCAAGGTTATTGACCTCTTAGCCCCTTATTTGAAAGGTGGGAAGGTCGGACTCTTCGGCGGTGCCGGAGTTGGGAAGACCGTCTTGATTCAAGAATTAATCCATAATATTGCCCAAGAACACGGTGGGATTTCTGTATTTACCGGTGTTGGGGAACGGACACGTGAAGGGAATGACCTTTACTGGGAAATGAAAGAATCTGGCGTTATTGAAAAAACAGCCATGGTCTTTGGACAAATGAATGAGCCACCTGGAGCACGGATGCGTGTTGCTTTGACTGGTTTGACCATTGCGGAATACTTCCGTGATGTCGAAGGTCAGGACGTTCTCTTGTTTATCGACAATATCTTCCGTTTCACCCAAGCCGGATCTGAAGTATCAGCCCTTTTGGGACGGATGCCATCAGCCGTTGGTTACCAACCTACTTTGGCAACTGAAATGGGGCAATTGCAAGAACGGATTACGTCAACGAAGAAAGGTTCTGTTACATCCATCCAAGCCATCTATGTGCCAGCCGATGACTATACAGACCCAGCGCCAGCAACCGCCTTTGCCCACTTGGATTCAACCACCAACTTGGAACGTAAGTTGGTACAATTGGGGATCTACCCTGCGGTGGACCCATTGGCATCAAGCTCACGTGCCCTTTCTCCAGAAATCGTAGGAGAAGAACACTATGCAGTCGCTTCTGAAGTCAAACGCGTCCTTCAACGTTACCATGAATTGCAAGATATCATTGCTATCTTGGGGATGGATGAATTGTCTGACGAAGAAAAGACCTTGGTTGCTCGTGCTCGCCGGATCCAATTCTTCTTGTCACAAAACTTCAACGTTGCAGAACAATTTACAGGTCAACCTGGATCTTATGTACCAGTTGGAGAAACTGTTCGTGGCTTTAAAGAAATTTTGGACGGGAAATATGACCATCTTCCTGAAGATGCCTTCCGTGGTGTTGGATCGATCGAAGATGTGATTGCCAAAGCTGAAAAAATGGGATTCTAAGAAGAGGTGAAAGATGAGTCAAATGAACGTCCAAATCGTTACACCGGATGGACTGGTTTATGATCATCATGCCGCATTTGTATCTGTCAAGACAATTGATGGTGAATTAGGGATTTTACCTCATCATATCAATACCATTGCGGTTTTGGCTGTAGACCAAGTAAAGGTTCGTCGTGTCGACGATGACAAACATATTGATTGGATTGCAGTCAATGGGGGGATTATCGAAGTAGCTGATAATGTCATTACCATTGTTGCCGATTCTGCCGAACGTGCTCGAGATATCGACATTAGTCGTGCAGAACGTGCCAAACTGCGAGCTGAAAAAGCGATTGAAGAAGCCAAAGATCAGCATTCGGTTGATATGGAACGTCGTGCTAAAATTGCTCTTCAACGCGCCATTAACCGGATTAATGTCGGAAATCGTTTATAACATATTCAAAATAAGGTGGAGGTATGTCCTCACCTTATTTTTGTTGGGAGAGAATCAAAAGAAGAAAGTAAGGACCAAATATGGTATAATAGCTGTATGATTCAAATGATTTTTAATCTTTCAAGCCATCTATTGTTTATCTTTTTTGCCTATTACCTATTGATGAACCTGGTTCAATGGGAAAAGTTTTTAAAAGTAAGTGCTGAAAATGCAGTTAAAATCCGTTTTTTGATCTTGATGATCAGTGTCGGAATAGGCTATCTAGCGAGCTCATTTTTTATAAGTATCTATGAGATGAGTCGGCAGATTTTTATTGGCCAATTCTAGCCACATTTTATAAAAAATATGGTATGATAGAAAGCGTGACTTTAAGAAATTGGAGAACAATCCCGTATGGAAAAAATAATCGTTAATGGTGGTCATAATCGACTGGTTGGAACCGTCAAAATCGAAGGAGCAAAAAATGCTGTCCTTCCTCTTCTTGCTGCAACAGTTCTAGCAAGCGAGGGCGTGACAACCTTGAAAAATGTACCTGTTTTATCAGATGTCTTTACAATGAACAATGTTGTTCGTGGGTTGAATGCACAAGTAACCTTCAATGAAGAAGACAATACGGTTGTCGTAGATGCGCAAGCAAAATTATCAGAGGAAGCACCTTATAAGTATGTGAGCAAGATGCGGGCTTCTATCGTTGTCCTAGGTCCTGTCTTGGCACGCAATGGCCATGCCAAAGTTTCCATGCCTGGAGGCTGTACGATCGGTAGTCGTCCGATTGACCTCCACTTGAAAGGTCTGGAAGCTATGGGAGCTGAAATTACCCAAACAGCCGGCTATATTGAAGCAAAAGCAGATCGTCTCAAGGGAGCACACATCTATATGGACTTCCCATCAGTAGGGGCGACACAAAATATTATGATGGCGGCAACCTTGGCAGATGGAGTTACTGTGATTGAAAATGCAGCTCGAGAACCTGAAATTGTTGACCTAGCTCTCTTGCTGAATAAAATGGGGGCTAACGTCAAGGGTGCAGGAACTGAGACCTTGACCATTGTTGGTGTGGAGAGCTTGCACGGTGCAAACCACAATGTTGTGCAAGACCGCATCGAGGCTGGAACCTTTATGATTGGGGCAGCCATGACTGGTGGAGACGTCTTAATCGAAGATGCCATTTGGGAACACAACCGTCCGCTTCTATCTAAGATGCAGGAGATGGGTGTGACGGTAACCGAAGAAGAAAATGGAATTCGGATTCAGTCGGATATCAGTAAGCTCCGTCCAGTGACCGTTAAAACCCTTCCCTATCCAGGATTCCCAACCGATATGCAGGCTCAATTCACAGCCTTGATGGCCATGGCTAAAGGTGAGTCTACCATGATTGAAACGGTTTTTGAGAATCGCTTCCAGCATTTGGAAGAAATGCGTCGGATGGGCGTTCACTCGGATATTATGCGGGATACAGCTCGTATCGTTGGAGGGGAAAGCTTCCAAGGTGCAGAGGTTATGTCGACCGATTTACGAGCAAGTGCAACCTTGGTCTTGATGGGCTTGGTAGCAGAAGGAGAAACGAAAGTCAGCAAATTAAGTCACTTAGATCGTGGTTATTATCAATTCCATGAGAAATTGGTGGCACTAGGTGCAGACGTGAAACGTGTAGAGGAAGAAGACGATGAAAACTAATCTTCGCTATGTTGGAAAACAGCTAGGAATTGTCCTCCTGTTGGCTGTGATTGGAATCATCATTTTTGCAGTTGGTTTGGTCATTGGCTATGGAGTGATTGGCGATGGAAAAAATCCATGGTCCATTCTCTCTCCGGATACTTGGTCAGAGATCATTGGAAAGCTAACAGGCAAATAAGCTTTTAACTAAAATTGAGTAAAAAGGAGAGCAGCGAATCGAGTCAATGACCCATCTAGCGCTGCTCTTTTTTGGAGAGAGATATGGCAAAACAAACAGTAAGCAAACGAACCAAACAAACCCTAGCAGGTTTTGTGGTGGCAACGGCCCTAGCTATTGGGGGCTATTATTTTAATCAACCGGCGGTAAAAGAAGCGACGGATCAGGTTGTTTCGGTGGTAACTAGTAGCCAGCAAGAAACACCTAGTAAAGAGTTAGCTAGCTCTGTACTAACGAAATCTGCCCGTTCACAATTGGGGAATGACTTGGAATGGAATGGTGCTGGAGCCTTTGTAGTTAAGGGGAATCGCACAGATCTGGATGCTAGTGTGGCCAGTCAACCCTATGCCGATAACAAGACAAAAGAAGTGAATGGAAAGACCGTACCGACGGTTGCGAACGCTATTATGACCAAGGCGACTCGCCAGTACAGAGATCGAGATGCAACAGGTAGTGGCCTAACCGATTGGAAACCAGCAGGTTGGCATCAGGTCCATAATCTGTCCGGTGAGTATGACCATGCTGTGGATCGGGGCCATCTATTGGGCTACGCCTTGATCGGTAATCTCAAAGGTTTTGATGCTTCGACTAGCAATCCCAAAAATATCGCTGTGCAAACGGCGTGGTCCAATCAAGCCAATGATCCTCATTCCACTGGTCAAAACTACTACGAGACCCTGTTACGAAAAGCATTGGATAAGAACAAACGGATCCGCTATCGAGTAACCTTGATCTATAACCAGCCAGAAGATTTGATTCCATTAGGTTCTCAGATCGAAGCCAAATCGAGTGATGGAACCCTTGAATTCAATGTCTTTGTTCCCAATGTTCAAAGTGGGATTAGTCTGGATTACCAGACAGGAAAAGTAACCGTTCATCAATAAGCTGGAAAGCGGATGTGCTTAAGCCTTTTTTAAGTATGGTGCGATATAATTGTGTACCTTCTTTAAGAGAAAGGAGAATATATGAGAACCATTTTTCGGTTTTTCAGAGGAATCCTTCGCATGGCTTGGAGTCTTTTTTGGGGATTTTTCTGGACCATTGCCATCAGTTTTCTCGTTCTAGTGGGGATCATCTATTTCACAGATTCTCCTAGTTCTGGTATGGATGGAGTTGGCCGAGCTGCCCAAAAGGTTGTCTATCAAGTCGGCAATTTATTTGGTGATCAGGGGTTTGCATCGCGCTTCGGGATGACACCTAGCTCACAGACCACGCAGACGGACAATCATGAGCATAGTGGCGCTCGCTGGGAAAAAGCGGAAGCTACGGTCTATTTGGATCCCAATATCAATCAAACCTTTATAAAAGCTTATCGGGATGCTATTGAGGCTTGGAACCAAACAGGCGCCTTTACCTTCAAGCTGGTTACAAATGAAAAAGAGGCTAATGTGGTCTTGACGGAAATGGATAACGCATCGGTTTCTGCTGCAGGAGAGACTGCCTCTCAGACCAACCTCTTAACCAACCGCTTCACCCACATCACAGTTCGTCTCAATCGCCATTATCTTTTAAACTATGTCTATAACTATAGTTATGATCGGATTGTCAATACAGCTGAGCATGAGCTAGGCCATGCGATAGGGCTGGACCACACTGATGGAGAATCGGTCATGCAACCGGCTGGTTCCTTTTACAGTATTCAGGATACAGATGTGGAAGCAGTCAGACAATTATACAAGGAAGAATAAGTTTTAAAATACTTTCTAAAAGTTCTGAGCCTCAAGGGGCTCAGGATTTTTTTGATGGCTCGTCTTTCCTTGTTTAATCTGGAAAAAGATAGTAAAATAGGGACATGATTATTTTACAAGCCAACAAAATTGAACGCTCTTTTGCAGGGGAGGTTCTTTTTGATAATATCAGCCTGCAAGTGGATGAACGGGACCGGATTGCCCTGGTTGGAAAGAACGGAGCCGGCAAGTCTACGCTCTTGAAAATCTTGGTGGGAGAAGAAGAACCAACTTCTGGGGAAATCAATAAAAAGCGCGACCTTTCCCTCTCCTATCTGGCCCAGGATAGCCACTTTGAGTCGTCCAATACCATCTACGATGAGATGCTCCATGTCTTTGACGACCTCCGTAAAACGGAGAAAACTTTGCGGCAGATGGAGCTGGAGATGGGGGAAAAAACTGGGGCTGACTTAGAAAAACTCATGCAGGACTATGACCGTCTCTCGGAAGAATTCCGTCAGGCAGGTGGCTTCACCTATGAAGCAGATATCCGCGCGATTCTCAACGGCTTTAAGTTCGATGAGTCCATGTGGCAGATGAAGATTGAAGAGCTATCAGGAGGGCAAAATACCCGTCTAGCTCTGGCCAAGATGCTTCTAGAAAAACCAAATCTCTTGGTACTGGACGAGCCGACCAACCACTTGGATATTGAGACCATCGCCTGGTTGGAAAACTATTTGGTCAATTATAGCGGGGCCCTTCTCATTGTCAGCCACGACCGGTATTTCCTCGATAAGGTCGCAACTATTACCTTGGATTTGACCAAGCATTCCTTGGACCGCTATGTCGGTAATTACTCGAGTTTTGTGGAGCAAAAGGAGCAAAAACTGTTGACCGAAGCCAAGAACTACGAGAAGCAACAAAAAGAAATTGCAGCTCTGGAAGACTTTGTTAATCGTAATTTGGTGCGGGCTTCGACTACCAAGCGAGCCCAGTCTCGGCGCAAGCAGTTGGAAAAAATGGAGCGTCTAGACAAGCCGGAAGCTGGAAGTAAGTCTGCCCATATGACCTTCCATTCTGATAAGACCTCGGGAAATGTCGTCCTGACAGTAGAAGAGGCAGCCGTCGGCTATGACGATCAAATCCTGTCAGAGCCCATCAATCTGGATATCCGCAAGATGAATGCGGTCGCTATTGTGGGACCAAATGGGATCGGGAAATCTACTCTTATCAAGTCCATCGTCGGGCAGATTCCTTTTATCAAGGGTGAAGCTCGTTTTGGGGCCAATGTCGAGGTGGGTTACTATGACCAGACCCAAAGTAAACTAACGCCTCACAACAGTGTCTTGGATGAGCTCTGGAATGACTTTAAACTGACGCCAGAAGTAGAAATTCGCAATCGACTGGGAGCCTTTCTTTTCTCTGGGGATGATGTCAAGAAAACCGTCGGCATGCTGTCGGGTGGAGAGCGGGCCCGCTTGCTTCTAGCCAAGCTGTCCATGGAAAATAACAATTTTTTGATTCTCGACGAGCCGACCAACCATTTGGATATCGATAGCAAGGAAGTGCTAGAAAATGCCTTGATTGACTTTGACGGGACCCTGCTCTTTGTCAGCCACGACCGTTACTTTATCAATCGGGTGGCTACACAAGTCTTGGAACTCTCAGAAGAGGGCTCAACTCTTTACCTAGGAGACTACGATTATTATCTGGAGAAGAAAGCAGAGTTAGAGGCCCTTGCTGCAGCACAAGCAGAAGCTGTGCCTGTTTCTTCGACCGAAGAAGGCACCAGCAATGATTATCACTTGCAGAAGCAAAACCAGAAGGAACTCCGGAAAATCACTCGTCGCATTGAGCAATTGGAAGCGGAGATGGAAGAGCTGGATCAAAAAATCCAAGAAATCAGCGAAACTATGCATAGCACCAACGACGCAGCCGACTTGGTTCAACTCCAAAGCGAGCTGGATCAACTGACTGTCCAGCAGGAAGCGGTCATGGAAGAGTGGGCAGAACTGTCAGAGCAGGTGGAATAAATGGAAGATTTGGGCAAAGTTTTCGTGAATTTCGAATTAATAAGAATTACACGTTGAAAGAAGTTGCGGGCCACTGACGTTTGCGAACTCATGGAGAGCCAGTAGCAAATCGACCAGCTGAGCGCCGCCCAAGAAGAAGCCGAGCTAGAATGGGAAGAACTAGCGCAGTAAGTATAGTTTTCTAATTTGTATAAGGAGAACATTATGGCGACTGAAAATGATTGGTTTATGAAGCAGGTTAAAGGTGTAGCCGACATGATTGGTACAACTTTGCGCCTACAGATTCAAAATTTAGATTTGGGGCAGTATGAAGATGAGGAAGGAAGACTCATCAACGGGGCTCACTATCTTCAGCAAGTTCTAGAAGAGCAGCGCTTTGCAGAGGCCATTTCTTTTGTTGAAGAGCAGATGAAACGCCTACCTCTTCATCAGTATGATCTATTGGTTGATTGGCTGATTTCCTACTTAAGACAATTAGATGTTTCCGTGAAAGAAGATCTAGGATTCTACGAAGGGTACTTGCAAGAGTTAGAAAGGCACTTAAAGGAATTTAAGTGGTAATCAAATGGAAGATTTAGGAAAAGTTTTTCGTGAATTTCGAATCAGTAAAAATTATTCGTTAAAAGAAGCTGCAGGAGAAGCTTGCTCGACTTCCCAATTATCCCGTTTTGAATTGGGGGAGTCGGATCTGGCTGCTTCGCGCTTCTTTGACATTTTGGACAATATCCATGTGACGATTGAGAATTTTATGGATAAGGCCAGAAATTTTCAACACCATGAGCATGTCGCTTTGATGGCTCAGATTATTCCGCTTTACTACTCAAATGATATTGCAGGTTTTAAAAAGCTTCAAAGAGAACAACTTGAAAAAGCCAAGAGTTCGACCAATCCTCTCTATTTTGAGCTGAACTGGATCCTGCTACAAGGGCTGATTTGCCAGAGAGATGCCAGCTACACCATGAAGCAGCGTGATCTGGATAAGGTGGCGGATTACCTCTTTCAAACGGAAGAGTGGACCATGTATGAATTGATCCTCTTTGGCAATCTCTACAGCTTTTATGAGGTGGACTATGTCACACGGCTTGGGAGAGAAGTGATGGAGCGTGAAGATTTCTACAAAGAAATTGGTCGCCATCGCAAACTGGTCTTGATTCTAGCCCTGAATTGCTACCAGCATTGTTTAGAACATCGTTCTTTTGAAAACGCCAGCTATTTTGAAGCCTATGTAGAAAAGATTATCGGCAAGAGCATCAAGCTCTACGAACGCAATGTCTTTCATTATCTCAAAGGATTTGCCCTCTATCAGAAGGGGCAAACAGAAGAAGGGCGGCAGCAAATGAGGGAAGCCATGCACATTTTTGATGTGCTGGGACTGCCAGAGCAGGTGGCCTATTATCAAGAACACTTTGATAAATTTGTAAAAAATGAATGTTCTAAATAGGACAGTGATAAAGGAGATTTTATGAACCGACATGCGGTCCAATTAATTAGTCGTGGAGCTATTAACAAAATTGGAAATATGCTCTATGATTATGGGAATAGTGTCTGGCTGGCCTCGATGGGGACTATAGGAAAGACGGTATTAGGGATCTATCAGATTTCTGAGTTAGTGACAGGGATTCTCGTGAATCCTTTTGGAGGAGTGATTTCAGACCGTTTTTCTCGTCGCAAGATTTTGATGACGACAGACTTGGTTTGTGGACTCCTTTGTTTGGCGATTTCTTTTATCACAAATGATAGCTTGATGATTGCGGCTCTTATTTTTGCCAATATTGTTCAGGCCATTGCCTTTGGTTTTTCTCGACCTGCCAATAAGGCCATTATTACCGAGGTAGTAGAGAAAGACGAGATTGTGACCTATAACGCCCACTTGGAGTTAGTCTTACAGGTTGTCAGTGTCTGTTCACCTGTTTTTTCTTTCCTAGTTCTACAATTTGCCAGTCTTCATATGACCCTCTTGTTAGATGCACTGACCTTTTTCATTGCTTTTGTCCTAGTGGCTTTCCTTCCGAAAGAAGAAGCTAAGGTTCAAGAGAGGAAACAGTTTACCGGGAAAGATATTTTTTCTGATATCAAGGATGGCTTAGACTATATCTGGTATCAGAAAGAGATTTTCTTTCTCTTGTTGGTGGCTTCTAGCGTCAATTTCTTTTTTGCGGCTTTTGAGTTTTTACTTCCCTTCTCGAATCGTCTATACGGGGTTAAAGGAGCTTATGCGACCATTTTAACGCTGGGAGCTATTGGATCTATTCTAGGAGCGCTTGTTGCCAATAAAATGAAATCAAGTATGAAAATTCTCCTGTTTTTACTGATCATGGCAGGGGTCGGAGTATTCATAATGGGCTTGCCCCTTCCGCCTTATCTTTCCTTTTCAGGAAATTTGGTCTGTGAATTTTTTGTGACCATTTTCGACATCCACGTTTTTACCCAAGTACAAACCAAGGTGGAAGATGATTATCTAGGTAGAGTATTGAGCACAATTTATACCTTGGCTGTTCTCTTTATGCCCATCGCCAAAGGGTTGATGACTTGGTTGCCAAGCGTCCGTATGAAATCATTTCTCTTGATTGGAGCTGGGGTTATTCTCTTTTCACTCTTGGCTCAGCTAGTAGCTAAGCAACTTCAATCAAAAGAACAGTAGGGATCCTTTGATAAATTTGTAAAGCATTAATTTTCCCAAATAGGGGACAAAATGAAAACCTCTTTCATGAACTGATACAATAGTTTCAGAAAATGAAGGAGGTTTTTTATGAATCGACATGCTATCCAGTTGATTGCTCGTGGGGCGATCAATAGAATGGGAAATATGCTCTATGACTATGGGAACAGTGTTTGGCTGGCTTCGATGGGGACTATAGGAAAGACGGTATTAGGGATTTATCAGATTTCTGAACTTGTCACCTCCATTCTAGTCAATCCATTTGGTGGCGTGATCTCAGACCGGTTTTCCCGTCGCAAGATTTTGATGACGACCGACTTGGTTTGTGGTCTCCTTTGTTTAGCGATTTCGTTTATCAGGAATGATCGTTGGATGATTGCGGCCTTGATTTTTGCCAATATTGTCCAGGCCATTGCCTTCGCTTTTTCTCGTACGGCCAATAAAGCCATTATCACAGAAGTTGTAGACAAGGACGAGATTGTGACCTATAATGCCCGCTTGGAGTTGATCTTACAAGTGGTCGGTGTTAGTTCTCCTGTGTTCTCTTTCCTTGTTTTACAATTTGCCAGTCTCCATGCAACCCTCTTACTGGATGCACTGACCTTTTTCATCGCCTTTGTTCTGGTCGCTTTCCTTCCGAAAGAAGAAGCCAAAGTTCAAGAGAAGAAAAAATTTACAGGAAAAGATATTTTTTCTGATATTAAGGATGGGTTACACTACATCTGGCATCAAAAAGAAATTTTCTTTCTCTTATTAGTAGCTTCCAGCGTCAATTTCTTTTTTGCAGCTTTTGAATTTTTACTTCCCTTTTCCAATCGCCTTTACGGGGTCAAAGGAGCCTATGCGACCATCTTAACCTTGGGCGCTATCGGCTCTATCATCGGAGCCTTGATCGCCAATAAATTTAAATCAAGCATGGAGATGCTTCTCTTCTTATTGATTTTAACAGGAGTAGGAGTCTTCATGATGGGCTTGCCCCTTCCGCATCTTCTTTCCTTTTCTGGAAATTTAGTTTGTGAACTCTTTATGACGATTTTTAATATCCACTTTTTTACCCAAGTGCAAACCAAGGTGGAAGGAGACTATCTGGGCAGGGTCTTAAGCACGATTTTTACCCTAGCCATTCTCTTTATGCCGGTAGCTAAAGGTTTGATGACCTGGTTACCAAGTGTTCGAGTAGAATCCTTTCTCCTGATAGGAGCTGGCGTCATTCTCTTTTCACTCCTAGCTCAAGTAGTCGCCAAGAAATTACAAGCAAAAGAAGGTACATCAGCATGAAAAAAGCACCGATCGGTGCTTTTTTAGTTGTTTTCTTTTTCTTCTGTCTTGATTTCTTTCTTTTCTTCTTCCAGTTGCTTTTGAGTGCTCTTGAGTTCTTTTTTTAGGGAGAAGCCCTTTGAAAAATTAACCAAGGTCATGACGAATGCACCCAAGAGGACACAGAGCAAGATCAGAATGATCAAGGGCAATTTAAATTGGACCAAGAGGAAATTTACGGTAACCGATTGCATGTTTGCAAGGGAAATACCAGCAATCAATAAAATTAAAAGTAATAAAGCAATGTAGTGTAGATTATTTTTGTTCATCATTATCTCCTTATTGTTCAGCAGGGGCCTTACTTTTCACATCAGCGTATTCTTCCGCTTTTTCTAGACTTAAAATATCATCATAAGTCGCTAAGACGATATCTTGTCCATATTTATTCTTTAGAGCTGTTGTCACCAAGCGATAGGCCAAATTGGCATTTCGGGACAAGATAGGACCGTGGAAGTAGCTGCCAAAGACGTTCTTGTAATGAACTCCTTCGCATCCATCTTCTTTGTTGTTCCCATTTCCATAGACGACCTTACCCAGCGGTTTTTCATCCTCAGCCAAGAAGGTCCGACCTTGGTGGTTCTCAAAACCATAGTAGGTCTCGTTGAACTCTTCATTATGGATTTTGATGTCGCCAATGTAGCGATTATTTTCTTGGTTGAGGGTATAGTGTCCCATAATACCAAGTCCCTCAATGCGCTTGCCAGAAGCTTCAATGTAGTATTGGCCTAGAAGTTGAAAGCCACCACAGATAGCCAGGACCACACCATCTTCATCAATGAAGCGTTCGATGTCTTCTTTTTTATCTGGTAGATCCTCGGATACAATAGTCTGTTCGTAGTCTTGGCCTCCACCGAAAAAGGCGATATCGTAGGCGTCTGGATCAAAGCGGTCTTTAAGAGAAACGATGTCCACCGTTACGCGAGCACCAAGCTTCTCCGCAACGTACTTGAGCATGAGGATATTCCCATTGTCCCCATAGGTATTCATTAAGTTGCCATAGAGATGGGCAATGCGCAGGCTGTAGGGATACTGTGCCTGATCAGAAGATTCTAGGGAAGTATAAGTCATTAGTGCATCTCCTTTTCAATCAGGTGTTCTTGGGCCAAAAGTTCACGGAATTCTAGCATGGCTGTATAGGTAGCTAAAATGTAAGCGTGAGGGGTTTCCTGTTGCTGGATGCGTTGGAAAACCTCTTTTAATTCAGCCATTTCTGTGATCTTTTCTGCAGGATAGCCAGTGACCCGAAGTCGCCGAGCAATCTCAGAGTGGCGCACCCCGCCAGCGTTGATCTCTGGAATGTCCATCTGAGTGATTTGCTCGAAGTCGGCATCCCAAATCCAGCTGGTATCAATCCCATCTGCATAATTCGCATTGAGGAGAACCGACAAGCTAAAGGGATAAGGGGCTAGTTTGATCATTTCAATGGCTTGGGTCGCACCAACCGGATTTTTAATCAGGACTAGGGTACATTCCTTATCCCCAATCTTAAAGGTTTCCTGGCGACCAAAGACAGCGCGACTGCGATCAAATCCTTGCTTAATCACTTCAGGTTGAACCCCAAAGAATCCAGCAACGGAAACAGCTGCTAAGGCATTATAGATGTTGTAGAGACCACCGATATTGATGTGGTAATCTTGCCCTTGGATCCGGAATTGGGAAGAGCGCTGGGTTAATGAGAGGAGATCCGATACGGCATAAGTCAGAGAAGGCCTGTGGAAACCACAGTGCTCACAGATATAATCCCCAAGATTAGCATAGGTATTGAGCTTGTACTGGAGGATGTTGTGGCAATGCGGACAGAGGATTCCTTCCGTATTGTAATGGGCTAGTTGTGGCTCTGATTTGTCAGTATCAAATCCATAATATTGGATCGGATTGGATAAGGTCTGACTATTAAAGAGCGGACTATCACCATTTAACAAGACTGTTGCAGTTGGGACCTTGTGAATAGCATCCAAAATCATTTGGTAGGTCGTATAGATCTCTCCATAGCGGTCCATCTGGTCCCGGAAAATATTAGTGACCACAAAAAGGCTGGGCTTAATATAATCACAAATCCGAGAGAGGCTGGCCTCGTCAATTTCAAGTACCGCAATCGGTCGATTTGCTTTCGAATGCTTAGCACGTAAGAAGGTCGTTGTAATCCCAGAGATCATATTGGCCCCACTTGGATTGGTCAAAATAGGTCCAAAAGCTTCTTGGAGAATACCTACTGTTAGCGCAGTGGTCAGGGTTTTTCCATTTGTCCCTGTAATCACAACAATCTCATAGTTTTTTGCCAGTTGACTGAGAATATCTTTATCAAATTTGAGGGCTACTTTACCTGGTAGGGTTGATCCCCGCCCCATCTTTTCTAGAATAGAGCCGGAAAGCTTTCCTGCCAGAAGGCCCAAGGTTGTATTTATCTTCATAAATCATATTTTATCATAAAAAGCATCAGAAGGTTACAGAAAAATCTGTTGAAACGTGTTATAATAAGATGATGTCTTTTAGAGAAGTGGTAGGTATGAGAATATGAATATTCAACAGTTTTCAAATCCACAATTTTGGACCAGTTTGTTCCCAAATTGGTGGAGTGTTATTATCAATATCATCGATATTGCCCTGGTGGCTTGGTTGCTGTATTTTTTGATCAAGGCCATCGTCGGGACCAAGATCATGATTTTGGTGCGTGGAGTTATTATCTTTTTCTTGGCTCAATTTTTAGCCAATTTTTTGGGTTTAACGACTATTTCTTGGCTGATCAATCAAGTGATTACCTATGGGGTTATCGCGCTGGTTGTGATTTTCTCCCCTGAAATTCGGATTGGCTTAGAGCGTTTAGGTCGGGCGACAGAATTTTTTACGACGAGTGAAGTCAGTCAGGAAGAGAAAATGGTACAGGCCTATGTCAAGGCAGTGGCTTATATGAGCCCACGTAAGATTGGTGCCTTGGTAGCTATTCAAGGGGCCAGAACCCTTCAGGAATACATTTCCACAGGGATTCCACTAGATGCGGAAATTTCAGGAGAATTGCTGATTAATATCTTCATTCCTAATACTCCTTTGCACGATGGAGCGGTCATTGTCCGCAATGATAAAATTGCCGTTTCTTGTGCCTACCTGCCCTTGACGGAAAATACCGGAATTTCAAAAGAGTTCGGAACGCGTCACCGCGCAGCCATTGGTTTGTCTGAAGTTTCGGATGCCTTTACCTTTGTGGTATCAGAAGAAACGGGCGGGATCTCTATGACCTATAATGGAACCTTCCGACACGATTTAACTTTAGAAGAGTTCGAGGCAGAATTGAGATCCTTCTTGGTTCCTGAAGAGAATAAAACGAGTAGTTGGAAAGAGCGTCTATTTGGGAGGGTGACAAAATGAGATCGAAAAAAGAATTTCTTTATGTTTTTGCCTCCGTCTTATTGTCCTTTATCTTGTTTATTAATGCGTCATCCTTTAATTTTCAAAATAATAGCAGCGCTAGACAAGTAAGTTCAGAGACCTACACCAATACCTTGACCAATATTCCGATTGATGCCAAGTACAATGACAAGACATACTTTGTCAGTGGGTTAACATCGGAAGTAACAGTCTTTCTAAAGGGTTCAAACCGGGTCGCTCTAGCAAGCGAAATGCAGCCGGGAACTCGGAAGTTTCGCGTGGTAGCGGATCTTCGTAAGGCCAAGGAAGGTACCGTTGAAGTGCCGTTGATTGTGGAAGATCTTCCGGCTGGTTTGACCGCAACCGTAGAGCCTCAGAAAGTTTCTGTAAAAATCGGGAAGAAAGCGAAAAAATCGTTTGCGGTCAGGGCTACGATCCCGGACAATCAAATTGTGGATGGAATAACGGTTTCGGATATTTCTCTTGAAACCACCAAGGTAGAAGTGACCAGCGATCAAGAAACCTTGAGTCGCATTGATCATGTCCAAGCGGTCTTCCCATCCAGTGAGATCATTAGTGGAAATTATAGCGGAACTATTTCCTTAAATGCAGTAGATGCCCAAGGAAATGTTCTACCAGGTTTGGTCAAGCCGAGTGAAACACGGATTCAAGTGACCACAAAGAGTAGCTCGTCTACGTCAAGCTCAAGCAGCTCGTCGTCGACCTCCTCCAGTTCAAGTAATTAGAAAGTAAAAAAGGTAATGAAGAATGGGTAAATATTTTGGGACGGACGGTGTCCGTGGAGAAGCAAATGTAGAATTAACGCCAGAATTGGCTTTTAAACTAGGCCGTTTCGGTGGCTATGTGTTGAGCCAACATGAAGAAGAAACACCCTTGGTATTTGTTGGACGTGATACGCGTATTTCTGGTGAAATGTTAGAGCATGCCTTAATTGCTGGCCTCTTATCTGTTGGAATTCGCGTCTACAAGTTGGGTGTGATTGCAACGCCAGGTGTTGCTTATCTAGTTCGTACGGAAAAAGCCAGTGCCGGAGTTATGATTTCTGCTAGCCACAATCCAGCCTTGGACAATGGCATCAAATTCTTTGGTGGTGATGGCTTCAAATTGGATGATGATCGCGAACTTGAAATTGAAGCCTTGCTTGATGCTGCTGAAGATACCCTTCCACGTCCAAGTGCCCAAGGTTTAGGAACGGTCATGGAATATCCAGAAGGCTTGCGTAAGTATCAAGAATTCCTTGTATCGACAGGTGTCCAACTCGAGGGCATGCACGTAGTCTTAGATACAGCAAATGGTGCAGCCTCTACTAGTGCCCGTCAAATCTTTGCAGATCTGGGAGCTCAATTGACCGTCATCGGTGAAAACCCAGATGGTTTGAACATCAATGATGGGGTTGGTTCTACTCACCCAGAGCATTTGCAAGAGAAAGTCAAAGAAGTAGGCGCAGCGATTGGTCTAGCCTTTGACGGAGACAGCGATCGCTTGATTGCAGTGGATGAAAATGGAGAGATCGTTGACGGGGATAAGATCATGTACATCATCGGTTCTTATCTTTCAAGCAAAGGCTTGCTCGAAAAAAATACGATCGTCACAACCGTCATGTCCAATCTCGGCTTCCACAAGGCATTAGATGCGAAGGGAATTCAAAAAGAAATCACAGCTGTTGGAGATCGTTATGTGGTCGAAGAGATGCGCAAGTCTGGTTACAACCTTGGTGGTGAACAATCCGGTCACGTCGTCATCATGGATTACAACACGACTGGTGATGGTCAATTAACAGGAGTTCAATTGACTAAAATCATGCAAGAAACCGGCAAGAAATTATCTGAATTGGCTGCTGAAGTAACCATTTATCCACAAAAACTCGTCAATATCCGGGTTGAAAATAGCATGAAAGATAAGGCGATGGAAGTACCTGCTATTCGTGAAATCATTGAAAAAATGGAAGCGGAGATGGCAGGAAATGGACGTATTTTGGTACGTCCAAGTGGAACTGAACCCCTCCTTCGAGTGATGGCAGAAGCACCAACCCATGAAGAAGTGGACTACTATGTAGATACCATTGCTGCAGTTGTTCAAGCAGAAATCGGACTTTAACCTTGTAAAAAACATGGCTCGCAAATAGGCGAGCAGAGGAGGTATATATGAAACTGGTTCGTCAAATTGTATGGGCACTTGCCTTAGTGCTAACGATTCTATTCACAGCTGGTTTGACTAAAACAATACATGCTGCAGAAGTCTCATCATATACACAGACAGCACGTCTAACGAAAGACGGTAACACGCTAACAAATGGGAGCAAGGTGTTGACAAATGAAAAATTGTCAGCAAGTATTTATTTAGCCTTTCCAGATTCGCAAACTATTCAAGCTGGTGATACCTTAACTCTTAGTTTGCCAAAAGAATTAGCCCTCTACACAGCACTGGAATTCAATGTTCTTGAGGAAGGTCAATCAAATGGTCAGACGGTGGGGAAAGCTGTCGTTGATACAGCTAAGAAAACAGTGACCGTTACCTTTAATGATTATTTCGCATCTCATCCACTCAACAAACGAGTTGCTCTTCATTTTGATGTAAAAGTAGACTCAGAAGTAGTTACAAAAACTTCTCCAATCCAGTTTAAACTAGGAAATACAGATTTTTCATTTAATTATGAAAAAACAGCTGGAGAAGCTGGAGACTATGAGATGAAATACGGTTACCAAGATAAGTCTGATCCAACCATTATCAAATGGCGGATTCTCTTAAATGCTCGCCAAGATATGCTTCGTGGAATGGTCATTAAAGACCAATTCGGAGATGGCTTAACATTGGTTGAAGGGAGCTTACGCGCTGTTCGTTATGCTCCTGTAGAAGGTGGGATTAAGAACGAAGCTCAGATATTAAGTCTCCCAGTTCTGGATAACTTTACTAAAAAAGCTGTTTTCAATAAGAATGCAGATGGAAAGATCACTGGTTTTACAATTGAATTTGGTGATAATTACAATTGGCCAATGTATATTGAATATTCTACAAAAGCAGCTCCTGGAACGAAAGTCGGTGATATTGTCCATAATACGTTAACATGGACAGCAACCAATTTCCCAGCACCGCGTAGTTTAACCCGTGAATTGAGATTGGAATCAGGAACCGGAGAGGGATTGGGTGAGAAAGAACAAACGCCACCGACATCTAGCTCAACCTCCTCATCAAGTTCTAGTTCTTCATCAAGCTCTAGTTCTTCATCAAGCTCATCATCTTCAACGAGTTCTAGTTCTTCATCAAGTTCATCATCTTCAACGAGCTCTAGCTCTACATCGAACTCAACATCCACATCAAGTTCTAGTTCTTCATCAAGCTCATCATCTTCAACGAGTTCTAGTTCTTCATCAAGTTCATCATCTTCAACGAGCTCTAGCTCTACATCGAACTCAACATCCACATCAAGTTCTTCATTGAAATCATCTTCATCTTCTGTTAAAGAAGAAGCTCCAAAACCTGGTAAGAAAAAAGTTCTTCCAAGTACAGGTGAAAAGATGACACCGGTGGTTCTTGTCATGGGTGTCTTCCTAGCAATTCTATCAGTTGGCGTTTTACGTGTAAGAAAAGATTCCTAAATCTATTCATAAAAGATCAGACCTTTGTCTGGTCTTTTTGTGTAGACTCGATTTGAAAAATCCCCTATTTCGTGGTAAAATAGGGCTAATGAATTTATAGTAATCGAGGTATTAGAAGTGGCTTTTGGAGATAACGGAAAACGTAAAAAAACACCATTTGAAATGATCACGATGGTGGTTATTGTGATTATGTTGATTGTAACGGTTGGTGCAATCTTTGCAACCGCAATTGGTGCTCTTTCTTACTAAGACGCACACAGAAATAAAGGAAATCATCTATTTATGAGTATGTTTTTAGATACAGCCAAGATTAAGGTCAAGGCTGGAAATGGCGGCGATGGCATGGTGGCTTTTCGCCGCGAAAAATATGTCCCTAATGGCGGGCCTTGGGGTGGTGATGGAGGTCGTGGTGGCAATGTCATCTTCGTAGTAGACGAAGGCTTGCGCACCTTGATGGACTTCCGTTATAACCGGCATTTCAAAGCCCAAAATGGGGAAAAAGGAATGACCAAAGGGATGCACGGACGGGGAGCAGAAGATCTCTATGTGCGAGTACCGCAAGGAACGACCGTCCGAGATGCCGAGACTGGCAAGGTCATTACGGACCTAGTCGAGAATGGACAAGAGTACATTGTCGCCCACGGTGGCCGTGGCGGACGTGGAAACATTCGTTTTGCTACTCCTAAAAATCCAGCTCCAGAGATTTCTGAGAACGGGGAACCTGGTCAGGAACGCGAACTTGAATTAGAGCTCAAGGTCTTGGCAGACGTTGGTTTGGTTGGCTTCCCATCAGTAGGGAAATCAACTCTTCTTAGTGTCATCACTTCAGCCAAACCAAAGATTGGAGCTTATCATTTCACAACTATCGTTCCAAACTTGGGCATGGTTCGGACACCGTCAGGTGAATCCTTTGCAGTCGCAGACCTTCCTGGATTGATTGAAGGAGCTAGCCAAGGTGTCGGACTCGGAACCCAGTTCCTTCGTCACATCGAGCGCACCCGGGTTATCTTGCATGTTATTGATATGTCAGCGAGTGAAGGACGCGATCCTTACGAAGATTATGTTCAAATCAATAAAGAACTTGAAACCTATAATCTTCGTTTGATGGAACGTCCTCAGATTATCGTGGCAAATAAGATGGATATGCCAGAGAGCCAAGAAAACTTGAAAGAGTTCAAGAAGAAATTGGCAGCCAATTACGATGAGTTTGATGAACTGCCACAGATCTTCCCAATCTCTAGTTTGGCTCATCAAGGTTTAGACAATTTGTTAGATGCAACGGCAGAATTGTTAGACAAAACACCAGAATTCCTCTTGTATTCAGAAGACGACATGGCCCAAGAAGAAGTCTACTATGGCTTTGATGAAGACCAGCCAGCCTTTGACATCAGTCGTGATGACGATGCCGCTTGGGTCTTGTCTGGTGAAAAACTTGAAAAACTCTTTAATATGACCAATTTCGATCGGGATGAAGCAGTCATGAAATTTGCTCGTCAATTGCGTGGAATGGGTGTTGATGAAGCTCTCCGTGCACGTGGGGCAAAAGATGGCGATATCGTCCGGATCGGTAAATTTGAATTTGAGTTTGTAGATTAAGGGTGGTCCCGAGCGGATCACGGATTCCAAATAAGAAGTGAGGCTTTTTCAGTGGGAGATAAACCAATATCTTTTCGAGATGAAAATGGAAATTTTGTTTCAGCAGCTGATGTTTGGAATGCTGAAAAATTAGAAGAACTCTTTAATACGCTAAATCCTAAGCGCAAGTTGCGCCTACAAAGGGAAAAATTAGCAAAAGAAAACCAGCAGAAGTAAATAGACTTGGAGAATACTATGGCAAAAACAATTCATACAGATAAAGCACCTGCAGCAATTGGACCTTATGTTCAAGGGAAAATCGTAGGCAATCTTCTCTTTGCAAGCGGACAAGTTCCCTTGTCACCTGAAACAGGAGAAATCATTGGTGAAACCATCCAAGAACAAACAGAGCAAGTCTTAAAGAATATTGGGGCTATTTTGGAAGAGGCCGGGACAGACTTCGACCACGTGGTGAAAACCACTTGTTTCTTAAGTGATATGAATGACTTTGTACCTTTTAATGAGGTCTATAAAACAGTCTTTACCACAGAGTTTCCAGCTCGATCTGCTGTTGAAGTAGCACGCCTGCCACGTGATGTGAAGGTTGAAATTGAAGTTATTGCGGAAATCAAGGCCTAATAACCATTCAAAGACAAAAAGACAGAGTGGAAAGCAGGAAACTGTAGGCCACTCTGTTTTATTTTGGGAGGAGAAAATGACAGAAAGTAAGATTCAACTAGTCATGGTAACAGGGATGAGCGGTGCTGGCAAGACCGTCGCTATCCAATCGTTTGAGGATTTGGGTTACTTTACCATCGATAATATGCCACCGGCGCTCTTGCTGAAATTTATTGAACTCATGCGTCATAGCCCGGATAACAATAAATTAGCCGTTGTTGTGGACATGCGAAGCCGTTCTTTTTTCAATGAAATTCGCACCATTTTGGATGAATTGGACAACCAAGAAGACCTCGATTTCAAGGTTTTGTTCTTGGATGCTACTGACAGTGAGTTGGTAGCACGATACAAGGAAACACGTCGTAGCCACCCACTAGCAGCAGATGGTCGTGTTTTAGATGGGATTACCTTAGAGCGAGAGCTCTTGTCTCCTTTGAAAAATATCAGTCAAAATGTGGTGGACACGACTGAATTGACGCCCCGTAATCTGAGAAAAACGATTGCGGAGCAATTTGCCAGTCAAGATAATCAGCCAGATTTTCGGGTTGAGGTCATGTCATTTGGTTTCAAATACGGCCTTCCGATCGATGCTGACCTCGTCTTTGACGTGCGTTTTCTTCCAAATCCCTACTATAAATTGGAACTTCGGAATTTAACCGGTCAAGATCCAGCTGTCTATGATTATGTCATGGATCACCCTGAATCAGAGGACTTTTACCGTCATCTCCATGACTTAATCGTTCCTATTTTACCGTCTTATAAACGAGAAGGTAAATCCGTTCTCACCATCGCCATGGGCTGTACTGGAGGTCAACACCGTTCAGTAGCCTTTGCAGAGCGCTTAGCGCATGATTTAGAAAAAAATTGGCAGGTCAATTGCAGTCATAGAGACAAGGACAGACGGAAAGAAACGGTGAATCGCTCATGAGAAAACCTAAAGTAACCGTTATTGGAGGAGGGACAGGGATTTCTGTTATTCTCGATAGTCTAAGAAAGAAACCGGTCGAGATCACTGCCATTGTAACTGTTGCAGATGATGGAGGTAGCTCAGGTGAATTGCGGAAGAACATCCAAAAATTGACACCACCTGGGGATCTTCGAAATGTCTTGGTTGCCATGTCAGATATGCCTCGTTTTTATGAGAAAGTCTTTCAATACCGCTTTGCAGACGATGATGGTCCTTTGGCTGGGCACCCTTTGGGAAACTTAATTATTGCAGGGATTTCAGAGATGCAAGGCTCGACCTATAATGCCATGCAGTTGTTAACCAAATTCTTTCATACGACCGGCAAGATCTATCCGTCGAGTGATAGTCCCTTGACCCTTCATGCCGTTTTTCAAGATGGAAAAGAGGTGGTAGGAGAAAGCCACATTGCCAACTACACCGGCATGATTGATCATGTTTATGTGACCAATACCTTTGATCAAGAGCGTCCAAAGGCTAGTAAGAAAGTGGTGGAAGCGATTCTTGAAAGTGACATGGTCGTCTTGGGTCCTGGTTCGCTCTTTACCTCGATCCTTCCTAATTTGATGATCGATGAGATTGGGAAAGCCATCCTTGAAACCAAGGCTCAGGTGGCCTATGTTTGCAATATCATGACCCAAAGAGGAGAAACCGAGCATTTCACAGACAGTGACCACGTGGCCGTGCTTCACAAACACTTGGGAGAAAAGTTCATCGACACCGTTCTTGTCAATATCAATCAGGTTCCCGCAGCTTATATGAACAGCAATAAATTTGATGAATACTTGGTCCAGGTAGAGCACGATTTTAAGGGGCTACACTCACAAGTGCCTCAAGTGATTTCTTCCGATTTCTTAAAGCTGGTTAACGGGGGAGCTTTTCATGATGGTGAAAAAGTGGTCGAAGAGTTGATGCAGATCGTGCAGGTGAGAAAATGAGTTTTACGGTTCGTGTCAAAGAAGAATTATTGTCTCTCAAGAGATTTGAAAAGAGTGAATTGGCTGCCATTATCAAGATGTCTGGAAGTCTTGGGATTTCAATGGGGGGCTTGACGCTCTCGGTGACAACCGAAAATGCCAAGATCGCTCGCCATATCTATGAATTATTGCATCATTTTTATGAGGCCAAATCGGATATTCGCCATCACCAAAAAACCAATTTGAAAAAAAATCGTGTCTACACAGTATTCTTGGATGAAAAGGTGGAAGAGATTCTAGCTGACTTACATTTAGCAGATGCCTTCTTTGGGATTGAAACAGGTATTGATGCTAGTGTTTTAGAAGATGAAGCAGCTAGTCGTGCTTATCTTCGGGGAGCTTTTTTATCGAGCGGATCCATCAAGGATCCTGAAAAAGGAAAGTACCAGTTGGAAATTCATTCTGTTTATACAGACCACGCGGAAGGAATTGCCCTTCTCATGCAAGGATTTTTACTAGATGCCAAAACCATCGAGCGGAAAAAAGGTGTCGTGACCTATCTGCAACGAGCGGAAGATATTATTGATTTTCTAATTGTAGTAGAAGCCATGCAAGCCATGCAGGAATTTGAGTCCATCAAGGTCATGAGAGAAACGCGAAATGATCTCAATCGGGCCAATAATGCCGAGATGGCCAATATCCAACGAACAGTCACGGCCAGCATGAAAACCATCAATAATATCAGTAAAATTGTGGATACGGTCGGTCTAGGAAGTTTACCAAGTGACCTGCAAGAAGTTGCCTATATCCGGATGAACCATCCAGATTATTCCATCCAGCAGATCGCTGATAGTTTGCAACAACCTATTTCAAAAAGTGGGGTCAATCACCGCTTGCGTAAGATCAATAAGATAGCAGACGATTTAGACAAATAAAAAAGGCCAAAGGCCTTTTTTATTATAAACTAGTTGAGTGGGTTGGTTGGACTTTCTTATCTGGATAGATGTAGTTGATAGCATTGTTTACAGCTGTTGGGGCTTCTCCCAGACCTGTAGCAATGAGATCGATCTTTCCTTCATAGAAGCAGCAGTCTCCACAAGCATAAATTCCAGGAAGGCTGGTTTCTTGTTTTTGGTTGACCTTGATTTTATGGCGTTGCAATTCTACACCCCATTCTTTCAAGTTTCCGATAGAAGATTTAAAGCCATAGTTGACAAATAAGTGATCAATCGGGAGGAGTTCGGTTTCATCGGATTTGACTTTTGTGATTTCAAGGTGTGTAGCATGACCATTTTCGCCAATCAAGCGGCTAGGAACAAATGGTGTTTTGATGCTAACAGAAGATTGTTTGAGTTCCTCTACACTATGTTCTAAAGCACGGAAGTTATCCCGACGATGAATGATCGTAGTTGGAGCAATCTTGTCAAAAGCAAGAGCCCAGTCTACAGCAGAGTCTCCACCACCAAGGACGGTCACCTGCTGTCCTTCGTATTGTTGGATGTTTGAAACATGGTAGTGGACGTTATCAAAGTCTTCAGCTTCCTCAATGTCAAGGGCGCGTGGCTTAAAGGCACCACCGCCCATGGCAATAATGACGGCTTTAGACTGATGCACTTGGCGAGAAGTAGTGATGGTGAAGAGGTCACCTTCTTTTCGAATATCCTCTACAGTTTCATTGAGAAAGATCGGTGTATCAAACCGTTTGACTTGCTCGATCAAGCGGTTGCTCAATTCTTCACCAGTCAAATTGGTAAAGCCAGGTACATCGAGGATACTCTTTTCTGGATAGAGAATAGCTGGTTGCCCTCCCAGTTGAGGTAAGGAATCAATCAGTTTGACTTTTACTTGGCGCATATTGCCATAAAAAGCAGCAAACAGACCAACTGGTCCGCCTCCAACAATTGTAATATCATAAATTTCTGACATAGTATCTCCTTCAGGGTTTTCTTTGTTTCCATTGTATCATAAAATGGGAAGAATGAAAAAGTTGGAAAAAGAAATGATATGAAGGCTAGGAGGGCTAGAAAAGTTTCAAAAGATCTTGACAGCGTCCTTAAAGTATGATAAAATGATTAAGATTTTAGGCTTGAAGGGAGTGAAAAATATGTCAAAAACAGTAGTACGTAAGAATGAATCTCTTGACGATGCTCTTCGTCGTTTCAAACGTGCGGTTACTAAAGCTGGTACTCTTCAAGAAACACGCAAACGTGAATTCTATGAAAAACCTTCTGTAAAACGTAAACGTAAATCAGAAGCAGCTCGTAAACGTAAAAAATTCTAATTGAATACAAGAACAGACTTCGGTCTGTTTTTTGTTTCTCTAGAAAAATTGAAGACAAAAAAGCCGACCTTCTAGCTAGAAGATCGGATCTTTTTATCTGATTATTTGTTTGCAAGCAAGTCGCGGATTTCAGCAAGCAACTCTTCTTGAGTAGGAGCAGGAGCTGCTTCTTCGACAGCTTCTTCTTTTTTACCAAGGTTTTGAGCTTTTTCAGCAGCTTTCACTACGAAGAAAAGAACAGTACCGATAACAAGGAAGTTGATTACAGCGCTCAAGAAGCTACCGTATGCAACACCGTTCCATGTCAATTCAGCAATCTTTTCAACACCAGCAGCTTTCAAAGCTGGGTTCAAAATAAGCGGTGCGATGATGTCGTTTACAAATGAAGTAACGATAGCTCCAAATGCAGCCCCGATAATCACAGCAACAGCAAGGTCAACAACGTTTCCACGAAGGAGGAAAGCTTTCAATTCTTTTAACATATCCTAAATATGTCCTTTCATAATAATTTTTTACTATGATAGTATAACGGAAAAATATTCGACTGACAAGGAATATGCCTCATTTTTTAAAATTAGTGATAAAGGTTGAAAATCTTTTCTTTTATGTGTGAAATCGGTAGGAAAAAATTTACTTTTACTAACTTTTAGTATAAAATATAAAGTGATAATCTATGGTAAAATGGAGGCACTGTTTATGGTTGATAAAGAGCTAATTGCAGAAATTAAAAACAGTGTAAACATTGTTGAAGTTATTGGAGAAGTTGTTTCTTTGACCAAGGCTGGCCGTAATTTTTTAGGGCTCTGTCCTTTTCATGGTGAAAAGACTCCTTCTTTTAATGTCGTTGAAGACAAGCAGTTTTACCATTGTTTCGGATGTGGTCGCTCGGGAGATGTCTTTAAGTTTATTGAGGAATACCGTGGAGTGGCTTTTATGGATGCGGTCCAGATCGTAGCAGAAAAAGCGGGTATTGCGCTTCAGTACCAAGCAAGGCCGGCTCAACCAACGTCTATCAATCCCAACCAAGAACTTTATGAGATTCATCAGGAAGCCAGTAAGTTCTACCAGGCGATTCTGATGACGACAAAGATGGGAGAAGAAGCGCGAAATTATCTGCATGAACGTGGATTGACGGATGAGGTCATCCGACATTTTCAATTGGGCTTAGCCCCAGCAGAAGGGAATTATCTCTATCGAAATCTCTCTGAGAAGTTCTCTGAGAAAGTGATTACCGATTCGGGATTATTCACAATCTCAGATGCTGGAACAGTTTTTGATGCCTTTCAGGATCGGATTATGTTTCCTTTGACGGATGATAGTGGACGTGTCATTGCTTTTTCTGGTAGGTTATGGAAAAAGATGGACGATGGGAGTCATCAAGCCAAGTACAAGAATAGTCGTAGCACCCGTCTCTTTAACAAAAGTTATGAGCTCTACCATTTAGACCAAGCTAAGACGAGCGCCAAAAAGCAACATGAAATGTATATCATGGAAGGCTTTATGGATGTCATTGCGGCTTATCGAGCTGGGGTTGAAAATGCAGTCGCCTCTATGGGGACAGCCTTGACACCAGAGCACGTCCAGCACCTGTCTCATTTTACCAAAAAGGTCATTCTGACCTATGATGGGGATAAGGCGGGACTTGAAGCAACCGCTAAGGCCTTGGATGTCTTGCAGGATCTGGAGTTGGAGATCGTCCGTATCCCTGATCAGATGGATCCCGATGAGTACCTCAAAAAGACCTCCCCAGAAGATCTAGCTTCCCTCTTGAAGAATTCGCGGATCAGTAAGGTTGAATTCTTGATGCACTACTGGAAACCCCAGTATATTGAGAACTTGCAGGCACAGATTGAGTTTGTCGAGAAGCTGGCACCGATGATCGCCCAGACGCGCTCCATCACAGCGCAAAACACCTATATTTATAAGTTGGCAGATTTATTGCCAGACTTTGATTATTTGCAGATTGAGCAGATTGTCAATAATAGTCGCTTGCATCAACGGCAGGAGGATCAAAGTGGTGGACGATCAAGAACGTCGAATTTTTCAGTCGATCTCCTACCTAACCGTGGGATGACTCGCTTGATCAAGGCGGAAAATCATTTATTAAGTAGGATGAAAGATTTTCCAATGGTGCTCAATGATTACCGTTTGCGACCTGATTTTGTCTTTGACACACCGGAGTTACAGATCTTGTACCAATTACTCTGTCAAAATGGAGAAGTCACATCTCAGGATTTGTCCGAGCAACCTGAAGGGGTCCAGCACGCCTGGTACCGGATGTTAGAAGAAGATTTGCCAGAAGAGATAGCGGATGGTGAATTAGAAGAAGTGGAAGAAACGCGAAATCGTGAGCTTCTTCGCAAAGAAAGTCAACAAATTGGAAATAAAGTGAAGGAAGCTTCCTCGACAGGGGATGCGGAAAAAGCTTTATTGGAACTCGAGCGTTTGATCGCTCAAAAAAGAAGAATGGAGTAAGAATGGCTAAAGAACAAAAAGATATTACAACATTGGACGTTCAAATTGCAGAATTTATTCGCAGCCACAAGAAAAGCGGAACTGCAACAGACGATGAAATTAATGACCAATTGGTTATTCCATTCACACTCGATGCAGATGGGATTGAAGATCTTTTGCAACGTATTCAAGATGCAGGGATTTCGATCACTGATAAAGACGGCAACCCAAGTGCGCGTGTGTTGAACAATGAGGAAGAGCCAGAATTGTCAGATGAAGAACTGCTTGGAAGCAACTCTGCTAAGGTCAATGACCCAGTACGGATGTACTTGAAAGAAATTGGGGTTGTTCCACTTTTGACCAATGAAGAAGAACAAGAATTGGCTATCTTGGTGGAACAAGGTGACTTGGAAGCTAAGCAACGTCTAGCAGAAGCCAACCTTCGTTTGGTTGTATCCATTGCGAAACGTTACGTTGGTCGTGGAATGCAATTTTTGGATTTGATCCAAGAAGGAAACATGGGCTTGATGAAGGCGGTTGATAAGTTTGACTACACCAAAGGGTTCAAGTTCTCTACTTATGCCACTTGGTGGATCCGTCAGGCCATCACTCGTGCCATTGCAGACCAAGCCCGTACCATTCGGATCCCTGTTCACATGGTGGAAACCATTAACAAGTTGGTTCGTGAACAACGCAATCTCTTGCAAGAATTGGGACAAGATCCAACACCGGAACAAATTGCTGAGCGCATGGATATGACACCAGACAAGGTCCGTGAAATCTTGAAGATTGCCCAAGAGCCTGTTTCTTTGGAAACGCCAATCGGGGAAGAAGACGATAGTCACTTGGGCGATTTCATCGAAGATGAAGTAATTGAAAATCCAGTAGACTACACCACTCGTGTGGTACTACGCGAACAATTGGATGAAGTCCTCGATACCCTGACTGACCGGGAGGAAAATGTTTTGCGCCTTCGTTTTGGTCTCGATGATGGAAAAATGCGGACCTTGGAAGATGTGGGCAAAGTCTTCAATGTGACCCGTGAACGGATCCGTCAGATTGAAGCCAAAGCCCTCCGCAAACTCCGCCACCCAAGCAGAAGCAAACCATTGCGTGACTTTATAGAGGACTAAAAAGATCCTGCGGATCTTTTTAACGGTCGCCTAGAAATGAAGAAGCGACCCAGATCCTGCGGATCTTTTTAACCCGAGCCAAGAAATTCGGAAGCGAGGAAGGTCCGGGGGACCTTTTTAACGGTCGCCTAGAAATGTAAAAGCGACCCAGGTCCGGGGGACCTTTTTAACCCGAGCCAAGAAATTCTATCGAGAGTAAATAGCAGAAAAAGGAAGTCATATGGCATATACAACTGAGCAAATTGAAGAAATTAAAAATAAAATTTTAAATGCTTTGGAAGAGGTAATCGATCCGGAGCTTGGGATTGATATTGTCAATTTAGGTCTTGTCTACGAGATCCATTTTGACGGTGAAACTGGAGCAACCATCATTGATATGACTCTAACGACCATGGGATGTCCATTAGCGGACCTTCTGACAGATCAGATTCATGATGTTTTAGCAGAAGTAGAAGAAGTGACATCTGTGGATGTGAAGTTGGTCTGGTACCCTGCTTGGACGGTTGAAAAGATGAGCCGTTATGCACGGATCGCACTTGGAATTAGTTAAACATTCTATGCATCAAAATAAATCAGAGGTTGGGGTTTCCCTAACCTCTGATTTATTTATCCCTATTTTTTTGAACAAGTATTTACAAATTCTTAGCAAATTTTCAGATAAAGTTGCAATCATCAAGGGGACAGGGTATAATAGCATAAATAGAAAATAAAGGAGATTTACATGAATCAGTATCCTTTGGTCTACTTGGACCATGTGACAAAGAATTATGGGCATGAAGTTGCTCTCATGGATGTTAGTTTGAACATCCAACCTGGCCGTATTATTGGCCTTTTGGGTCCCAATGGTAGTGGGAAAACAACCATCATTAAATTGATTAATGGTTTGTTGCAACCAAGCCTTGGAAATATCTATATTCATGGGCAATTACCATCCCCAGCTTCTAAAAAAGTGGTTTCCTATTTGCCAGATACAACTTATCTGAATGAAAATATGAAAATTATTGATGCTATTAACTATTTCCAAGATTTTTATGCAGATTTTAATGTCCAACGAGCTTACCAATTGCTCAACGATTTGCATTTGCAGCCAAATCAAAAATTGAACAGCCTTTCAAAAGGGAACAAGGAAAAAGTGCAATTGATTTTGGTGATGAGCCGTGAAGCTGACTTGTATGTTCTTGATGAACCAATCGGTGGGGTTGACCCAGCAGCGCGTGATTATATTTTGCGGACCATTATTCAAAACAGACGTCCAAACTCTTCTGTCTTGATTTCTACTCACTTGATTGCGGATATTGAGCAAGTTTTGGATGAGGCCATTTTCATCAACCAAGGAAGAATCCTCTTGCATGAAAATACGACTGTTATGCGCAATCAACACGGAAAATCAATCGATGAGATCTTCCGTGATCAATTCCGTGTTTATTAGGAGGAACCCATGTTTGGTAAATTATTAAAATATGAATTTAAATCGACAGCTAAGTGGTATTTATTGATCACCCTGATCGCACTAGGTTTGTCAGTGATTACAGGTGTTATTGGTGGAAGTGCTACAAACGGTTTTGTGAATATGGAAACCAATAGTATGCAAATCATAACGGGGACTCTTGGGATTCTCATTTTTGGAGGAGTCATTGGTCTTTATCTTAGTAACTACTATATTATTATCCGTCGTTTCTATTCCAACTTATACGGACGCGAAGGTTACTTGACCTGGACCCTTCCAGCTAGCCCGCATGCGATCATTTTATCTAAATTTGTGGGAGCTTTAGTAGCGAGTCTTTACTGCCTATTCCTTCTATTTTTGAGTGGTTTTATCACAATACTTGTGATGGGCGCTGTCATTGGACAAGACCTCTCTCCTGTATTTAGTATTATCGCTGAGGCTTTTAGTCATTCAATTGCTTATTGGATTATCGTTTGGTGGATTTTTACCACAGCTTCAGGGATCTTCCTATTTTATGTATCGATCGCACTTGGCCAACTCTTCCAAAATCGTCGTGGATTGAAGGCTATTCTGTTTTTCTTTCTCTTGTGCATTGTTTTAAGTATCATCGGTACAGCAGTCAATCCATTAAAAGATTCATATGCTGTTGGGTCTGCATTGGTTTATGGAAATATTGATGAATTTGGACCTAACTTCATCCCAGGTCTTATCTATGAAGTCATCAAGATTGTTTCTATGTACTTCACCATTCACTATATCAGCAAGTACAAGTTGAATCTTCAATAAGTACAGTAAATTGAGCAAGGAGCTTCCCGGTGGAAGCCTTCTTGTTCAATTTTTTTCTTTTGCATTTTTGGCTACATTTTGATATACTAATTGTATTCGTTTTGGGGTCGTTACGGATTCGACAGGCATTATGAGGCATATTTTGCAACTCATCTAGCGGATGTAAAACGCCAGTTAAATATAACTGCAAAAAATAATAATTCTTACGCTTTAGCTGCCTAAACACCAGCAGGCGTGACCCGATTCGAATCGCTCGTGTTTGATGACAGGTCTTAATTTTAGCGAGATACGATCTAGCTTGGTCTAGGAGTTAGATAAGAGATTGATAGACTAGCAACTACAGGGCTTGAGTTATGTGTCGTGTAGCTGTTAAACTAAGACATAACCTATGGTTGTAGACGAATATGCTGGCAGGTGTTTGGACGTGGGTTCGACTCCCACCGGCTCCATATTTTTTATTCATGGAAGATTACTCAAGAGGCTTAAGAGGCCGTGTTGGAAACGCGGTAGGCGTGTAAAAGCGTGCGTGGGTTCGAATCCCATGTCTTCCGTTGTTGAGACATCATTGTGTAGCAGTGGTGTTTTTTTGTACAAAAAAGAGTCCCAAAAATAGACAAGTGAGGGAGGAGAAAAAGTGATTGCACAGCTAGATACCAAATCAGTCTATACTTTTATGGAAAGCCTTGTGACCATAAAAGACTATGTCCACGTGGCTAAAAGCATGGGGTATGACGCATTGGGAATCATGGATGTAGATAATTTGTATGGTGCCTATGAATTTATCGAAGCCTGTCAGGCCCAAAAACTTAGCCCCTTGGTCGGTTTAGAAATTGGACTAGAGGTAGACAATGAAACAATTCCGTTTCGGATGATCGCTCTGTCAACGAAGGGCTACCAGAATCTGATGAAGATGTCGACCGTCAAAATGATGGGGAAGAGCAATTGGGAGGATGTGAAGCACCTAACAGAAGGAGTAGCAGTCATTGTCCCAGCGCCTTTTGCTAGTGGAGACTTTTCTCTTGGTCTAGATTACTTCATCGGAGTTTTTGCGGATACGCCGGTCCAAGAGTTTAGCCACCCTGTGCTCCCTCTTCATACTGTGCGTTTCTTTGAGGCGGAAGATGTAGAAGCCATGCAGATGCTGGCAGCCATCAAGGACAATCAAAGCTTGACAGAAACAGGGCCAATTGATCCTACAACAGTTCTAAAAACTCCTCAGGATTTAAAGAATGATTTTGCAGAGCGATTTCCGCAAGCCATCACAAATCTGGAAAAACTAGTCCAAGGGATTCAATACGATATTGATACTCAGTTGAAATTGCCTCGCTTCAATCCTCAGAAACCAGCAGTTGAGGAACTGAGAGAATTAGCCCAAGCGGGTCTTCTTCGAAAGAACTTGACCAGTCCGGTCTATCAAGAACGTCTGGAGCATGAATTAGACATTATTCACCAAATGGGCTTTGATGATTATTTCTTGATTGTCTGGGACCTTCTTCGTTTCGGACGGAGTCAAGGCTATTATATGGGAATGGGACGTGGGTCTGCTGTAGGCTCACTGGTAGCCTATGCATTAGGAATTACAGGGATTGACCCTGTGGAGAAGAACCTCCTCTTTGAGCGCTTTTTAAATGTGGAGCGCTACACCATGCCGGATATTGATATTGATATTCCTGATATCTATCGTCCAGAATTTATCCGCTATGTGCGAGACCGTTACGGGAGTTACCATGCAGCTCAGATCGTGACCTTTTCAACCTTTGGGGCCAAACAAGCCATTCGAGATGTCTTTAAACGTTTTGGGGTACCAGAGTATGAATTGACCTCCATTACCAAGCGGATTGGGTTTAGGGATACACTGACGACTGCTTATGAACAGAATCTAGCTTTTCGACAAGTGATTCATAGCCGAGCAGAATTTGAGCGTGGCTTTGAAATTGCTAAAAGAATTGAAGGCCAACCAAGGCAGACCTCGATCCATGCGGCTGGGGTTGTGATGAGTGACCAAGATTTGACGGATCACATTCCTCTCAAGTACGGAGAAGACATGTTTGTCACTCAGTATGATGCCCATGCGGTTGAAGCCAATGGTCTGTTGAAAATGGACTTTTTGGGTCTGAGAAATTTAACCTTTGTTCAGAAAATGAAGGAAGCAGTCTATGAAAAATACCAAGAAGAGATCGTGATTGAAGCCATTGATTTAGAAGATCCAGAAACCTTGGCCTTGTTTGCTGCTGGGGATACCAAGGGGATTTTCCAATTTGAACAGGCTGGAGCCATTCGCCTCTTGAGACGTGTGAGACCCAATCATTTCGAAGAAGTGGTAGCGACCACCTCTCTCAATCGTCCAGGGGCTAGTGATTACATTGATAATTTCGTCAAAAGAAAGCACGGCCAAGAAAAAGTTGAGATTTTAGATCCAGCTATTGAAGAAATCTTAAGGCCCACTTATGGGATCATGCTCTACCAAGAACAGGTCATGCAGGTTGCCCAGCGTTTTGCAGGCTTTAGTCTAGGGAAAGCCGATATTTTACGTAGGGCTATGGGCAAAAAAAATGCAGCTGAAATGCATCAGATGGAAGACGATTTTGTCTCAGGTGCTCTTAAACTTGGGCATACGGAAGAAAAAGCCAAAGAGGTCTTTGCAATCATGGAAAAATTCGCAGGCTATGGGTTTAACCGTTCCCATGCCTACGCCTATTCTGCCTTGGCCTTTCAGATGGCCTATTTCAAGGTCCATTATCCAGATGTTTTCTTTGATGTCATGCTCAATTATTCGAGTAGCGATTATCTGACAGATGCTCTCCAGTTTGATTTTAAAGTCGCGCCATTATCCATCAACACCATCCCTTACAGAGATAAGTTCCAGGATCGAAAAATTTACTTGGGAATGAAAAATATCAAGGGACTCCCAAGAGATTTCGCGTATTGGATCATTGATAATCGTCCCTTTGAAAGTGTCGAAGATTTTATTTTACGCCTCCCCAATCAGTATCATAAATTACCTCTGTTAACACCTTTAGTGGAGCTTGGATTGTTTGATATTTTTGAAAAAAATAGACGCAAGGTGCTTCACAATTTGCCGAATTTGTTTGTCTTTGCTGATGAGCTAGGCAGTTTGTTTGCGGATTCTAACTATTCCTGGACAGAAGCGGAGGACTTTAGCCAAGCTGAAAAATATGAGAAGGAAGAGGCCATTATTGGCATCGGGCTCAGTACCCACCCATTGGTTGCGATTGGACAAACGAGTCCCTACGAGATCCAACCAATTTCTCAACTCATATACGGAGAGCAGGCACGCATTCTCATTGAGGTACAAAGCATTCGAACCATTCGAACCAAGTCGGGTGATCTCATGGCTTTCTTACAAGTCAGTGATACCAAGAAAAAATTGGATGTGACCCTTTTCCCTGAAACCTACAATCGATTTTCCTCCTTGATAAAAGAAGGCGGCTTTTATTACTTGACAGGGAAGATACAAGAGCGTGATGGGCGCTTGCAGATGATTCTAGCAGAGGCGCAACTGGCAACCAATGAAAAGTTCTGGATCCAGTTGCTCGATCATCGTCAGGATAAAACAATTCTTTCTATCTTGAAAAAATATCCGGGCCCATATCCTGTGATATTACGCTATGAAGACGAGAAAAAAACTCTTCAATTGAAGGGCTATACAGTCCAGAAAAACAAAGAATTGGAAGATGAATTAAAGAATCTCGTTATGAAAACGATTTATCGGTAAAAACTGCGAAAAATACGAGAATTTTAGTCTTCTTTGTGTTATAATTACGTAGAATGTAAAAGAAAAAAAGGAGCAAACAACGAAATGAAACGTATTGCTGTTTTAACTAGTGGTGGAGATGCCCCTGGCATGAACGCTGCTATCCGTGCAGTTGTTCGTCAAGCAATTTCAGAAGGAATGGAAGTTTTCGGTATCTATGATGGATATGCGGGAATGGTTGCTGGTAAAATTCAGCCGCTTGACGCCTCATCTGTTGGAGATATTATTTCCCGTGGTGGTACCTTCCTTCATTCAGCTCGTTACCCTGAATTCGCACAACGCGAAGGTCAATTAAAAGGGATCGAGCAATTGAAGAAACACGGGATCGAAGGTGTTGTCGTTATTGGTGGAGATGGTTCTTACCATGGTGCGATGCGCTTGACTGAGCTTGGATTCCCAGCTGTTGGTCTTCCTGGTACGATCGACAACGATATCGTCGGAACTGACTTTACAATTGGTTTTGATACGGCAGTCACAACTGCAATGGACGCGATCGATAAGATCCGTGATACTTCATCTAGTCACCACCGTACTTTCGTAATTGAAGTGATGGGACGTAATGCTGGAGATATCGCTCTTTGGGCAGGGATTGCATCTGGAGCAGATGAAATCATCATTCCTGAAGAAGGATTCAAGATCGAAGAAGTTGTTGAGAGCATCAAAGAAGGTTACGCAAAAGGTCGTACCCACAACATCATCATCTTGGCTGAAGGCGTGATGTCTGCAGATGAATTTGGTAAAGCGTTGAAAGAAGCTGGTGATGAAAGTGACCTTCGTGTGACTGAGCTTGGCCACATCCAACGTGGTGGTTCACCTACAGCGCGTGACCGTGTTCTTGCTTCACGTATGGGAGCACACGCTGTTAAATTGTTGAAACAAGGAATCGGTGGTGTAGCCGTTGGTATCCGTAATGAAAAAATGGTTGAAAACCCAATCCTTGGTAAAGCAGAAGAAGGAGCCCTCTTTAGCTTGACAGAAGATGGTAAGATTGTGGTAAACAATCCACATAAAGCTGATCTTGGTCTTGCCGAGTTGAACCGTAGCTTGTCTTCAATCTAATTTTATTTCATAAATTCGTTAACCTTGTCTTAAAAAGACAGATATATTTAAAAAGGAGTCATATATATCATGAACAAACGTGTAAAAATCGTTGCAACTTTAGGTCCTGCGGTAGAAATCCGTGGTGGTAAAAAATTCGGTGAAGATGGATACTGGGCTGAAAAACTTGACGTTGAAGCTTCAGCACAAAACATTGCTAAATTGATCGAAGCTGGTGCGAACACTTTCCGTTTCAACTTCTCACACGGTGACCACCAAGAACAAGGTGAACGTATGGCGACTGTTAAACGTGCAGAAGAAATCGCTGGTAAAAAAGTTGGTTACCTTCTTGATACAAAAGGTCCTGAAATCCGTACTGAATTGTTCGAAGGCGAAGCTAAAGAATATTCATACAAGACTGGTGAACGTATCCGCGTTGCTACAAAACAAGGTATCAAATCAACTCGTGAAGTGATTGCTTTGAACGTTGCTGGTGCGCTTGATATCTTTGATGATGTTGAAGTTGGACACCAAGTATTGGTTGATGATGGTAAATTGGGTCTTCGCGTTGTAGAAAAAGACGCTGCAAAACGTGAATTCGTTGTTGAAGTTGAAAACGATGGTATCATCGCTAAACAAAAAGGTGTCAACATCCCTAATACGAAGATTCCTTTCCCAGCCCTTGCTGAACGCGATAACGACGATATCCGCTTCGGTTTGGAACAAGGTATCAACTTCATCGCGATCTCATTTGTACGTACTGCAAAAGACGTTCAAGAAGTTCGTGCTATCTGTGAAGAAACTGGTAACAGCCACGTTCAATTGTTTGCGAAAATCGAAAACCAACAAGGTATCGAAAACTTGGATGAAATCATCGAAGTTACTGATGGTATCATGATCGCTCGTGGTGACATGGGTATCGAAGTACCATTTGAAATGGTTCCAGTTTACCAAAAAATGATTACTTCTAAAGTAAATGCTGCTGGTAAAGTTGTTATTACTGCAACAAACATGCTTGAAACAATGACTGAAAAACCACGTGCTACTCGTTCAGAAGTATCTGACGTCTTCAACGCAGTTATCGATGGTACTGATGCTACAATGCTTTCAGGTGAGTCAGCAAACGGTAAATACCCACTTGAATCTGTAGCTACAATGGCGAAAATCGACATGAACGCTCAAACACTTTTGAAAGAATATGGTCGTTTGAACCCAGCTTCATTCGAACGTAACTCTAAGACAGAAGTTATGGCTTCAGCTGTTAAAGATGCTAC
>CAUVRI010000002.1:0-100558 GCA_963554405.1 uncultured Streptococcus sp.
GTGGGACGACGAAATCGAATTCTAACGAATTACCGATTTCTGTCCCACTCTCTTCAAAAACCACTATTTTTTAAACGTTTAGAACCTTATCCAAGAATTCTTTCAAACGTGGGTGTTGTGGGTTGTCGAAGATTTGGTCTGGTTTGCCATCTTCGAGGAATTCACCGTCTGCGGTGAAGATGACGCGGTTGGCTACTTGGCGGGCAAATCCCATCTCGTGGGTAACGATGATCATGGTCATGCCTTGCTCTGCTAACTCTTTCATAACGTTCAATACATCTCCAACCATCTCAGGGTCAAGGGCAGAAGTAGGTTCGTCAAAGAGCATAATATCTGGATTCATGGCAAGTCCACGTGCGATAGCCACACGTTGTTTTTGACCACCGGAAAGGCTGTTTGGATTGGCATCGGCTTTATCTGCGAGTCCAACTTTTTCCAACAATTCCATACCGACTTTTTGAGCTTCTTCACGGGTCATCAGTTTGTGCTCTACTGGCGCAAACATGATGTTTTCAAGGACGCTCATGTGAGGGAAGAGGTTGAAGTGTTGGAAAACCATCCCAATATTTTCACGGACCAAATCAACATTGGTTTTTGGATCGGTTAGATCATATCCATTAACTGTAATTTGACCTTTTGTAACTTCTTCGAGGAGATTGAGACTACGAAGGAAGGTCGATTTACCAGAACCAGACGGTCCGATAATGCAGACCACATCCCCTTCGTAGAATTTTGCTGAGATTCCTTTTAAGACCTCATTTTCACCATAGTATTTGTGGAGGTCATGGACATCAATTTTTAATTTAGCCATTAGTTAACCTTCTTTTCTAATTTTTTTGCAAATCGTGTTAGCAAGGTGATAATCACGAGGTAGAAGACGGCAAGGATCGCATACATCTTGAAACTTTGGTAGTTTCGAGCGATGATGATCTTACCAGTTTGGAAGAGTTCTACCAATCCGATCGCAGAAACGATAGTCGTATCTTTCAGGGCAATGACGAATTGGTTAACAAAGTTTGGAAGCATGAGTTTGGTTGCTTGTGGCAAGATGATCTTACGCATGGTCTTGCCATAGGAGATTCCCAGGCTTCGGCTGGCTTCCATCTGTCCGATCGGTACAGCTTGGATCCCCCCACGAACAATTTCTGCAATATAGGCAGCAGCATTGAGGGAGAGGGCGATGGTACCTGCAACAAAGTCGTTGATTGGAGATTGATGACCTGTGACCGATTCAATCAAGTTTGGAATTCCCCAGAAGATGAAGGCGGCGAGGATCATGAGTGGGATCCCACGAATAACATCGACAAAGATTTCAGCTGTCCAGCGGAGCCATTTATAAGGGCTAACACTAAACATCCCAAAGATAACACCGATCACCATAGCAATCGCGAAAGAGAGAAGTGCAAGGGCAAGAGTCACACCCAAACCACTTAACAATTGTTTGTAGTTGTTTTGGAGCAAGCCCCAGATCGTTGTTTCATCTGCTGTTGTACTTGAAGTACTTGATTTGCTATCTGCTTTAAGGTATTTATCGAGAATCTTTTGGTATTGACCGCTTTTCTTCAAGTTCGCAAGACCGTTATTGAACATTTCGATCAATTCAGGATTTTCACCCTTCTTAACGGCAAATGCTAGTTGACCACTTGGAGTCCCTTCGATAGGTGTTTTGAATTTACGTCCTTGTTTAATAGCGTATTTGATAACAGGTTCGTCATCCATAATCGCTGCAACAGAACCAGAATTCAAACTGTCATACATAGAAGCTCCATCAGAGAACGTTTTGATCTTGTAACCATATTTCTTTTGGTTTTTTTCAAGGAAGTTTTGTGAGGAAGTACCGTTTTTAACACCGACTGTCTTTCCTTTTAGGTCATCATATGAATCAATCTTGCTACTTTCTTGAACAGCTAGAATGGAATTGGCTGTGTAGTATGGTTCAGAAAAATCAAATGTTTCTTTCCGAGCATCTGTCACAGTCATCCCTGCGATCATTCCTTGCGCATGGCCGGATTGAACATCACTTACCGCAGCATCAAATCCAGGATTGTCAATCTCGATGGTAAATCCTTGGTCTTTGGCAATAGCCTTGATCAAGTCCATATCGATTCCTGTGTATTTGTTTTTTCCATTTTGGAAGACAAATGGTGCAAAGGAAGAATCACTTGAAATGCTATATTTTGATTTTTTAGGAGTTGCTTTTTGACCAGCAGGAGTAGTGGTTTCCGGAACAGCACTGTTATTTGATGATTGGTTTTCACCTGTCCATTTTTTGATGATCTCATCAAGTGTTCCATCAGCTTTCATTTGAGCGAGAGCCTTGTTAAATTCAGTGATTAACTTTTCATGATTTCCACCTTTTTTAACACCAAAGGCAAAGCCACCGACTGCTTCCCCGTCCATATTGATAGCTAGGTCCTGACCCTTTTGGATGGCGTATTGAATAACAGGTTGGTCATCCATCACCGCATCGACCGCACCAGCTGATAAACTGTTGTACATGAGATCGCCAGTATCAAAAGTCTTGATCTTGTAGCCGTACTTGTCCTTGTTTTTATCAAGGAAGCGTTGGGCTGCAGTTCCGTTTTTGACACCGACTGTCTTCCCTTTTAATTGGCTGTACTTCGTGATTTTATCGGCTTTCGTAGTCGCGATGACAACTTTTGTATCGTAGTAAGTATCAGACATGGTGAAGACTTTTTCACGTTCTGTTGTTTTGGTCATACCGGCCATGATGGCATCCGCTTGACCAGCTTGAACTGCATTGACTGCTGCATCAAATCCAGGGAAGGATTTGTCCAAATCCCAGCCATTGATTTCAGCGACCTTGTCCAAGATCTCTACGTCAATTCCTTTATAGGTTTGATCTGAATCCTTAAATTCAAACGGTGCATACGCTGTGTCGAAAACGACCTTGATCGTTTCAGCATGAGCATGACCAGCGAATGCAACGATTGGAAATAAGAAAAGCAAACATGCTAGTAATTTTTTCTTCATTTCTGTCTCCTTTTAATTCTTTTCTCTTTGGGTATTTGACCCATGAGCACATTGACCAAAGGATGGCCTTAAAAAAACAAATCATTCATACCAAAACGAGTATGAATGGTCTTATGTTTTTCTACAGAAGCTATTATATCAGAAAATAGTTTGCTTTGCAAGAAAAATCCAGTTTTGATGTTAGGTTTTCTGACATCAAATAATGTTGCAGCTCTGGATTTTCTTTGCTACAATGGACCTATTAGATCAAGGAGGTTGCGATGAAGAAAGGGTTGATCATGCAAGGGATCAAAACGAACACTTCTGTGCCAGTTTTCATTTCTATACTATTCTATGTTATATTAGCCTCCCTCTTCATAGAAGGAGGACTTTGGATTGGTAGTGAACTTGTGGGACCATTTTCTCAAGTTATAGGTTTTCTAGTGGAGTTCTTTTCGCCAGGAAATGGGACAGCAAGTATTCAAGAATTTTTCTACCATTATCTTCTCTATTATGAGCTTTTCAGTTTTGTAATCATACTATTTCTCTTTATTTTTTGGGTGAAGGTCATAGAGAAGAATGCTTTATCAAGCTTAGGCTTTGTAAAAAGAAATTGGCTCAAGTATCTAGTCTGGGGGATCGTGATTTCACTTGTTCAAATGGGAGTGATCGCGCTTGTCTACCAAGTAAGTGGCATCGGGTCTTTTGTGTTAAATGAGCTGAGTATAGAGCACTTGCTTTTTATCCTAGGATTATTTCCATTTTGGCTTCTGCAAGGGGGGACGGAAGAAGTAGCCACACGAGGCTGGCTCCTGACTCGGATTGCTGCAAGAACTAATCTGCCTTTAGCGATCGTGATTTCTAGTAGTCTCTTTGGCATTCTGCATATGGGAAATGCAGGAGTGACCTTCTTATCCGTTCTGAATATCATCCTCGATGGAGTGCTGGCTGGTCTGCTTTTTATCTATACGGATAGTATCTGGCTAGTGGTCGCCCAACACGGCACTTGGAACTATGTACAAGGAAATCTCCTTGGTTTTCAAGTCAGTGGCACAGGCGCAGATGCGTCTATCTTTAGTTTTACCATGGGAGATGGACCTGTCTGGTTGACCGGAGGGGCATTTGGAGCAGAAGGATCAATCATCACCACTCTGGTTCTTCTTGTATCCCTAGTGATTGTATATCGCTTAGGGGAGAGGAAAGAAAAGTTTGATGACTAACCTCTGTGTAATGTCTGAAAGTCATATATGAAAAAGACAAACACCAAAAATGACGTTTGTCTGCCTTCTGAGTCGAACACATATTGATGAGTTCGGCTTTTTCTATATAATAATGGGAATGATTAGCTTGACTTGTGCACCATTGTGAATATTTTCTAAATGCATAGTTCCATTATGAAGTTTCATGACGCGTTTCACGAAAGATAAACCAAGTCCAAAGTGACTTTCTTGAGAGGGTGTTCTTGCTTGGTCCTCTTTATAGAAAAGATTTCCAGCATGTTGTAAAACATTTTTTGAAAAAGTAGATTGATTATTCCATATGGTTAGAACTAATCGATTATTTTCTTGTGACATTGTTAGCTGGATCTTTGCATCATTTTCTTTTTGATGCTGTATTGCATTATTAATAATATTGGTGATTGCTCGAAAAAATAGATTGGAATGAATGGCAATTTGTGTCGATGGAGTTACTGTATTTGAAAAAACAAAATGTGTATTTCTGGGGAGTAAAGGAGTGATATGTTCCTTCAATTGGTGAGCTACTTGTTTAATTGATATGTTTTCAAGTTGAATATCCTGGTCGTAAAAGGTTTTGGAGTATTGGATAAAGTGGTTAAAATAATCGTTTAACTGAATACTTGCTTGCTCAAGGTCTTTAAGACATTCCATTGTTTGAGGTGTTTGCTCGGTGGATTGTAAGAATTCAGCATTTCCTCTGATAACAGTTAGAGGGCTACGAAGATCATGTGCAGCACTAGATACTTGAAACATGAGTTCTTTTTTTTGATCTTTTTCATTTTGAATTCTATTTTTTATATCAGATTGCATTTTTTCGATCAGATCATTTGTTTCAATGAATTCTTTAATCTGCAAATGGTGATGTTCATTTTTAGTGAAATATAGACCACTATGATAAACCATGTTCATTTCTTTTTGAATCTTGGTTAATAATTGTCTAATATTCATTACAATGATAAAAATTAAAATGATGCAAAGATAAATCCAAGAACTAACGCTAAAAAATAAAGCAAAGCGATTGGCATTTTTCTCATTAATTCCAGATACAGAAGATAGAAGAGCTGGAACTATGTAAAAAAGTATCAGACATAGAAGAAATTGCCACATGATTTTAAGATAGGTACGCTTAATGAGCTGTTTGATTGTCAATTCTCTTTCCATTTGTATCCTCCTCCCCATACTGTTTTGATGGGATCAATTTGATGAATCTTAAATTTTTGTCTGATTTGATAGATGTATTCAGTAATGGATCGTAGTTGTGCATCAGAGTCTACAGGATAGAGGTAATTGTAAAGTTCTTCTATGCTAAATATTCGGTTCTTATTTTTTGCTAAAAGATAAAGTAAATCAAACTCTCTCTTGGTCAATGAAATTCTCTTTGATTGATAATAAACTTCTTGACTATCTCGATAAAAAGTTATATTTGACTCTATCTCTTCTTTAGAGGCGTTGTGAGATCTTTCTTCCCTACGAAGATGCATTTGAATTCTTGCAATCAATTCCTTTATGCTGAATGGTTTTGTGATGTAATCATCGGCTCCGGCTTGTATTCCTTTTAGTAAATCTTCTTCAAAATCTTTAGCGGTTAGAAATAGAATTGGAGTAGTAATTTGTGAACGAATGGAACGACAGATTTCTAAACCAGAAATAGGCATCATGACGTCAAGTAAAATTAGATCGAATCCAGTAAAGTCACAGATATTGATCTCCTCTATATTTTTACGAGTTTCCACGTGAAAGTTGTTCGCTTTTAATGTATTCGCTATTAATCGTAAGATTTTTTCATCATCGTCAATGGCTAAAATTTTATACTTCATAGTCCCTCCAATTATATGAGCATATTATAGCAAATATGGAATGTAATTTGTTAGAAATGAAGAAAATAATTATTCTGATAATTTCCTGATTTTCTCCTGTTATACTTGCTTCAAGTGAAGGTGGAATTTCACTAAAAGTCAGAAGGGAAAAAGAATGAATGATAACAATTCAAAAGCTACATAAGGAATATAATAATAAAATTGTCCTTCAAAACGTGTCTTTCAAAGCCAAGAAAGGTGAGATTACTGGATTGATTGGACCGAATGGATCTGGAAAATCAACTTTAATTAGAATTTTACTTGGTTTAGAAAATAGTCAAATGGGAATGGCGTTGATCGACGGGAAAAAATACTCTCAATTGGGAGATAATCCTTTTTGTATTGTTGGATCATTCCTCGATAGTTGCCAACCTTACCCAACAAGAACAGGATTCCAGCATCTTCGGTGGATTAGCTTGGCTTGTGGTGTTGACAAAAATAGGTGCAACGAATGTTTAGAGTTGGTGGGGTTAAGTGAAGCTAAAAATAAAAAAGTAAAAGACTATTCATTAGGAATGAAGCAACGTCTTGGTTTAGCAACAGCCTTATTAGCAAATCCTGACATCTTAATTTTAGATGAACCAATCAATGGACTAGATCCAGAAGGAATACGCTGGGTACGCAATTTTTTGCAGTCTTTTGTCAATGAAGGTAAGACTGTATTAATGACAAGTCATTATATGAGTGAGTTAGAATTAACTGTAGATCATTTGGTTGGGATTTCTAATGGGAAGATTGTTATTGATGCTCCTACCAAAGACATTTTGAAACAGTTTGGATCTTTTGAGGAGGCATATTTTAAGGCACTCGAAGGGAAAGAAGGTGAATAATATGTTGAAGCGTTCCTTTTTTAGTGACCTCTATAAATATTGTAGTTTACCTACTTTTAAATTCACTTTTTTTCTTATTTTGGGAGTCAGCATATTTTTTTCAATTCAAAATATCCAGGTGATAAATGCTTTAGTAGAAGGAAATGGACAGGCTGTTAACCTTGATCCATCTATGCTATCATCGAATCCAGTCTATACAGTCAGGGATGCTCTTTTATCTTCCCCCTACCAAGCAAGTGTTATTTTCTTACCAATCTTGGTTTCACTTGTTTATTCAACCCATTACCAATTTGGTGATGATAGTTTTACTCAGTTATTGATTCCTAACTGGAAAGTTCGTCTTACTGGTTTTATTGCAAGTTCGGTTGTCTTATCGATACTTTCTACTTTAGTATTTTCTATAGTAAATGCTGTTGTTTTACTCGTTTTTCTGGATTCAACTTTAAAGAATTATTTAGAATTTACTTTGTTTTTAGATGTTACGGTAAGAGTTATGATATTTGCAATCGTTCTTACTCTATTAGCTTTACTCTTAGTAATCGTAATGAAAAAATCAATGACTGCATTAATTGCAGACGTTTTATTATTGGTAATCACCTTATCAGGTATTCTAAGAGGAATTTCCTCTAAAATAGAAAATCTATTGCCTTTGATTGGAGCAAAGTCATTTGCTTTTGGCCGAATTGAAGGGACTCAAACGAGCCAATTGTATGGATTTACACTTTTAGTAGTTGAAGGGATCTTGTTCTTGGTATTCATAATGCTTGTAGAAATGATTCGAATGAGGAGGAAGAATGGCAAGAATATTTTTTAGTCTTATTGTCAAAAAATATAGTTTAAAACCCGTAAAGTACCAGATAGCTATTCAGTCACTTTTGATAGGTTTTGTGTGTCTCTTAGGTGTTTTACCAGTTTCAATCAATGATACTGTTGTACAATTATCTATAAAGCGAGCTCTTGTTTTTGCATCAATGCTCTCTGTTAGTATTGGGTGTGTTAATGCATTTGTTGAGTTACAATCACACGAAACAAAACTAGTTTATTTGGTAAGTGGAAAAAGGATCTTAAGTTCAATTCGGATCCTGTTCGTAGAATTATGTGATGTAGTACTACAATCAACCTTGTATTTCATTGTACTGCTTGTATGGTTTCATTTTTTAAGTAGCGGAAATGGTGTCAGTTTAGAAATTTTCAGTTTCTATTTGATTGGCTCCATCCAATATTTTTTAATTTCTTACTTCTTAAGTTATTTTTTCAAAAGTCCAATGGGGAGTTTAGCTATTTTGCTGCTATTTCCTATTTTGGTACAACCATTCATAGAAAGAGTAGTGGAACCAGTGACTAGTTATCTATTTTATAATATTATTGCGGAAACAATATTAGGGAGAGTTTCCTCTTTGCAACTCTGTACGTACGTTATTGGACTTGTATGCTCACTTGGAGCAACTCTCTACCTCTTGGTAAGGAACCAAGAAGTTAAGTAGTAAATTGATTTCGTAAAAATGATACCGATAAGCAAACCTTGCTAATTTTGTATATCATGGACACTGATGTTTATTACGTATCGCATTGTTTTAGAATAAAAGACAAGACTTTCGAAGTAATTGCGAGAGTCTTGTTTAGTTTTCACTCTAATGCGTGTCCAATTAATTATTTTGTAATATGTTCTTTTCCCTTTCATTCCTCATCTCAGAGAATTCTAGTGATTTATGGTAAAATAAGGTCTATATATGTGAGGACAAAGAGATGATTAATCGAGTAACAGATAACAAATTTAAACTAGTATCGAAATACCAACCGTCTGGGGATCAACCGCAGGCCATTGAGCAACTGGTGGATAACATCGAGGGTGGTGAGAAGGCGCAAATCCTGATGGGAGCGACTGGTACGGGGAAGACCTATACCATGAGCCAGGTTATTGCCCAGGTCAATAAACCGACCCTGGTTATCGCCCATAATAAAACGCTAGCGGGCCAGCTCTATGGGGAGTTCAAGGAATTTTTCCCTGAAAATGCGGTCGAGTACTTCGTATCTTACTACGATTACTACCAGCCAGAAGCCTATGTGCCATCGAGCGACACCTATATCGAAAAGGATAGCTCGGTCAATGATGAGATTGATAAACTTCGTCACTCCGCAACCTCAGCTTTGTTGGAGCGTAACGATGTCATCGTTGTAGCTTCCGTCTCTTGTATTTATGGTTTGGGTTCGCCGAAGGAATATGCCGATAGCGTGGTGAGTCTGCGTCCAGGTCTGGAGATTTCTCGTGATAAACTGCTCAATGACCTGGTGGATATCCAGTTTGAGCGCAATGATATCGACTTTCAACGGGGGAAATTCCGTGTTCGTGGAGATGTGGTCGAGATTTTCCCAGCTTCGCGTGATGAACATGCCTTCCGAGTGGAGTTTTTCGGGGACGAGATTGAGCGGATTCGGGAGATTGAAGCTTTGACAGGCCAAGTTCTGGGAGATGTGGACCACTTAGCAATTTTCCCAGCTACTCACTTCGTGACCAATGATGACCATATGGAAGTGGCCATTGCCAAGATTCAGGCGGAACTAGAAGAGCAGTTGAAAGTCTTTGAAAAAGAAGGCAAGCTCTTAGAAGCCCAACGTCTAAAACAACGGACCGAGTATGATATTGAAATGCTGCGGGAGATGGGCTACACCAATGGGGTCGAAAACTACTCTCGTCACATGGATGGCCGGAGTGAAGGTGAGCCTCCTTACACTCTCCTTGACTTCTTTCCAGAAGATTTCCTCATCATGATCGATGAAAGCCACATGACTATGGGACAGATCAAGGGCATGTACAATGGAGACCGCTCGCGCAAGGAAATGCTGGTCAACTATGGTTTCCGTTTGCCATCTGCCTTGGACAACAGACCACTGCGTCGTGAGGAGTTTGAAAGCCATGTCCACCAGATCGTTTATGTGTCTGCGACACCAGGCGACTATGAGATGGAACAGACGGATACCGTGATCGAGCAGATCATCCGTCCAACTGGTCTTCTGGATCCAGAAGTGGAAGTACGCCCTACCATGGGACAAATGGACGATCTCTTGGGTGAGATCAATGCGCGTGTAGAACGTGGAGAGCGGACCTTTGTCACCACCCTGACCAAGAAGATGGCAGAAGACTTGACCGACTACTTTAAAGAAATGGGTGTCAAGGTCAAATACATGCACTCGGACATTAAGACCTTGGAGCGGACAGAAATCATCCGTGATTTGCGTCTGGGTGTTTTTGATGTCTTGGTCGGAATCAACCTGCTTCGGGAAGGGATAGACGTACCAGAAGTTAGTCTGGTGGCCATTCTCGATGCGGACAAGGAAGGTTTCCTCCGCAATGAACGCGGACTGATCCAGACCATCGGGCGTGCAGCCCGTAATAGTGAGGGTCACGTGATTATGTATGCGGACACCATGACCCAGTCTATGCAACGTGCGATCGATGAAACGGCTCGCCGTCGTCAGATTCAGATGGCCTATAACGAAGAGCATGGCATTGTCCCACAAACCATTAAAAAGGAAATCCGTGACCTCATCTCTGTTACCAAGGCGGTGGCCAAGGAAGAGGACAAGGAAGTGGATATCACCAGTCTCAACCGCCAAGAGCGCAAGGAACTGGTCAAGAAACTGCAAGGCCAAATGCAAGAAGCCGTCGAAGTGCTTGATTTCGAGCTGGCAGCGCAAATTCGCGATATGATGTTGGAAGTCAAGGCTTTGGATTAGATAGGATAAAACGAATGAAGATTATCATTAAAACAATGGAAACACCTGAAGAGATAGAAGGAAAATCTCTCGTTCATTGGCAAACGTGGAGAGAGGCTTATGACGATCTTTTACCCGCGGATTTTCAGGAGACGATGACATTAGAAAAATGTCGATTCTTTAGTCAAAAGTATCCAGAAAATACCTTGATTGCGATGGATGAAAAGAAGGTCGTTGGATTTATCAGCTATGGAAATTACCGTGATGAGACCATTCAAGCTGGTGAAATCATTGCCTTATATGTTTTAAAAGATTACTATGGAAAAGGTGTGAGTAAACAGTTAATGCATGCTGCATTTGTTGCTCTTGATCCATTCTCTGAAATTTATTTATGGGTATTGAAAGATAATAAGCGAGCCATTGCTTTCTATCAAAAAATGGGTTTTACTTTTGATGGCCAAGAACAAATACTTAAACTTGGAAAACCTGTTAAGGAATTGCGGATGATGTGTTCTTCAAATAAAAATTCCTAAAGGACCTATCTATCAATCTTTGTACCATTATCAATTAATCAAGTAAAAATATAAAAAAGATAGAATGAACCAAAGAGATGAAGGAGAAGACGAATGAAAATTCTAGTCATCAACGGGCATCCGGATAAGGAAAGTTACTGTCAGGCTATTTTTCAAACCATTGTCGAAACTATTGACTCAAATCGCCACGAGCTTAAAGTGATCAATCTCAATGAAGAGGACTTTGATCCGGTCCTTCGCTATGGCTATCGAAAACGGATGGAGGAAGATCCTTTTATTCTTCGTTCCCAAGAATTAATCCAGTGGGCGGATCACTTGATCTTTGTTTATCCCATCTGGTGGAGTAGTATGCCGAGCCTTATGAAGGGCTGGATCGATCGGGTCTTTACACCGGGGATTGCATACTCGGCTAATGATCAGGGAAGTTTTATCTGGAATTACCTCAGAGGCAAGCAATTCAAGAAGTTGCTCAAAGGAAAAACAGCCAGTATTTATGCGACCTCCATGGCGCCTACTTGGTGGTACAAGATTTTTTCAGGTCCTATCAATATTCCAGATAGTTATGGCATCTCTGTTTTGAAGAATGCCGTCTTGAACCACTGTGGGATTAAAACCAAGCGTGTCTGCATCTTGGGTGAAGTCGGACGAGATGTGAACACCGCTAGCATGCGGGAACACCATCTCCAAAAGGTAGCAGCAGAAGTGAAAAAACTTTGATCCTGTCCTCGTCTTTGTTGGACATGTCCAGGCAAGCGGTTGTATTCTTAACGGATGTTGGATAAAATAGGAATAAAATCTATTGGAAATAGGGGAAATAAATATGTTTCTATTTATGTATATGATCTATGTCATCTATTCCATTTCACAACTGAAAAGAGAAGATAAAAGGGTCTCTCTTTTTACGAAGATTGTCGTTTATAGTTTATTGGTTTTATCATTGGTTAAGATCTATTTCGGTTTAGTGGCATTTATATTTTCCCCTTTACCACTAATTGGTTCTATAGTTTCTTTTGCTCTTGGCGGTATGAGACTCGTTCTTAGAATAGTTATAGCTCTTAGCTTACTTTTATTATCGCTAAGTCTATTTTTAGATAGTAAAAAAAATGATCCGGATGCGCCTCTAATTGATCATTGGATTCGATTGGCTTATCATATTCTGTTGATGTTTCTTTAGGAGATCCAGTATAAACCAATTATTACGAAGGGGAGATCAAACATGAGAAAGTATCTGAACCTGTTTATGATCATGTATCTGATTTTGCTACTTTTTGTTTTTGTCAACTTCCTATTAAGATTCTTTGGCTACGCATTTACGCCACTTCTTTGGAATCCCTGGTTGTATCTTGGAGCTGGGACGGCTTTTAGTCACAGCTGGTATCGCTTCTATCGAAAACATGCACCAAATTGGAAGAATCTTGTGAGTGTTCTCTTGAGTCTCTTTGCTAGCCTGATTCTAGCATTTTTCATTGAGTTGTTCTTTACCTTTGATGGCCATGGTCCGGTAACGATTCACTCGGAATATTATTTAAAAGAGAAGTCAATTGTCTTTCAGAGAGGCTCTCTTTTGGATGACTATGATGAATACCATGAGCTGGTAAATCCCTTTGTGATGAAAAAAGAGATAAAGAAAAAGGTTTATATTGATTAATTGTCAATATCATAGAAAGGAAATATATGTCACGCGCAACATCTACTATTCTAACAAATCTATGTCTGATCGAAGACTGTACAACGAATAAAGTAGTCCTCCAATACCGGTCACCAGAGCGGTACAAGAAATGGTCTGGTTATGCCTTTCCTGGAGGCCATATTGAAGAAGGAGAAAGTCTAGTAGAATCCGTCATTCGTGAAGTCTACGAAGAGACAGGACTGACAATTGCAGATCCAAAACTGGTCGCAGTCAAAGATTGGGAGCCAGATGAGGGAGGCCGCTATATTGTCTTTTGCTATAAAGCAACAGAATTTACAGGCCAGCTCAGATCGTCTGATGAAGGAGAAGTTTCTTGGGTTGAGAAGGACCAATTAGAAAAGTTGGACTTATCCTACGATATGCTTCCTCTGCTGGAAGTGATGGAAGACCCAGACTTATCCGAGTACTATTATCGCAAACAGACAGACGATAACTGGGAAAAATTAAGATTTTAAGTAAAGGGGCTAGAGGTATCTAGTTCTTTTTTCTCTTCAAAGATAAAATGTTGCTTAAAGCATTGAGAATGTTCCATTCGTGCTTGAATCAGCTTTAAAAAAGTACTATAGTATAAGCATAAAATACAATTGTAATCTTTCATACTGTGAATAGAAAGAAGGCAAGATATGAAATTACAATTTAGAATCCTTATAGGAATTTGCTTCTTGATCGGTGCCTTAGTCTTTGCCTTTCAAAAGGAATGGTTATACGCTTTGCTGTTGCTTTTAGTTGGGGCTTCTTACCTTTATAAAGGAGTGAGTCGATGAAGAGTGAGTGTTTAAACATCAAGGGGCTAAATGTTTGGTATGAAAAAGACAAGCCCGTTATAAAAGACACGAATTTGCTTGTACCCAATCATTCTGTAGTAGGGTTGATTGGTCGAAATGGAGCAGGGAAGACAACCTTGCTAAAAGCTTTAAGTAGTGTTTTTGATCATCGGCAGTATGCAGTTGAGTCTGTTACCATAGAAGACAAGGCGACCTCTTTTCATACGAATTTCTATAAGAGCCGTACCTATACAGTTTTTACTGAAAACAATAGTTTTTTAAACTGGGATTTTGTTCATTATTTTAATTTTGTCTGTCGTTTGTATCATCGAAAGAGAAATGAAACGTTATTGCAGGACTTGATTTCAGGCTTTCATTTTGAAGAATTTCTTAATACCGATATCGGTAGTTTGTCAACGGGAAACAAGAAGAAAGTCTTCCTGATCACAGCTTTTTATCTCAAACCTCCTCTCCTTATTTTGGACGAACCATTTGATGGCCTAGATTTTGATGCGACAGAATTTCTATATGGTTTGCTATTGCAGTATAAAGAAGAAGGCTCTATTCTGATGAGTTCGCATATCGCAGAGAGTATCGTTCGGGTGTGTGATACAGCTTATTCTATTGAAGATGGTCACCTAGATGCAATCGAATCGAATTTAGAAGATTGGTTTCATGACGTCAATCGTCAGAGGGGGTAGAGCATGCTACTAGCTATTTTTAGAGATGTGGTGTCCAAAAATCGGATCTTCTTGTTCTTAACTTCCTTAGCCTTTGCTCTTTATTACCATCTTGTTGGTGCAAAATTTTCTACAAGCTTTCAAGTCTTGCTGATCAGTACGGCTATTGTTACTGCTCTATCAACCTTTCAATTGCTGTATTCCTACTTTTCGATGGAGAGGGTCCAGGCCTACTACCAGCTTCCTTTGTCTCTCAATCGTTTTAAAGGGTCTTTTCTGACGGTAACCTTTCTTCTCAATTTACTAGAGCGCGTGCTGTTATTGATCCTCTTTTTAGGAGTCAGGTTAGACCTGCTACAATCCTTTAAGCTCGTCCTCCTTTCTTTACTGGTGGTATTGAGTGTGTTTTATGTCTTTATCCAGTTCAATACAAGGCTAAGTCTTCTAGGAGGAGTACTCATTTCTGTAACGACTGTTCTTACAGCATCTTCTTTATGGGTCCAACAAGTGTCCTATATGATCTTACTTTCAGCCCTCGTTACTGTCTTTATTTTTAAAAATGAGGACTTGATCGCGATTTCAAAACATGATCAGTTGCTCGTCGCAAAGAGAAGAAGTGGCAATTATTTTTGGATTTCCTTATTTCAAGAGCGCTATTTTTCCATCAATTTTGTCTTTACTCTCATCTTCCTCCTTCTCATTCTGATACAGGATTATGATGCTCCATTAAAAATCATCATCCTGTTAACAATTGCTTCTGTCAATACGCCATTAACCACCCTCATTTCCGCTGATAAAGATTTGATCGATCATGTCAAGTCCCTACCTAAGAGTCGGTTCTTTTACTTGATGTATTACCGTGTATTGCTGACCTATTTCCTATCTGTGAATCTATTTGTTGCTCTGTTATTAAAAATGGTGGTCATGCCTGACTTGGGGATCCTATTTTTACTAGGAGTGATGATTCTAGCAGTAGTGGAAGCTGTTTTGCACTTACTGATTGAAATCTATTTCCCTTTAAGAAAATGGAATTTAAAGAGAGAATGTTGGAAGCACCCAAGAAAATATATTGTTCCTAGTATCGTCTTCTTACTTAGTTGGAGTCTCCTTTTCTGCTTCTAAGGAATTGCCCCTTTGCTTGTATCTACTCCTTAATTGTAGTATGATAGAGGAGTTGAAAAGATGCTAGAAAAGGTGGCAAGTAATATGAAAGATTTTCACTTTGATGCAATTGCTGCATTTGAAAATTATGAAATCGAAAAGATGAGAGATGGCCATGTGGTGGTGACAACCAAGGTCGTGGAATCATCGCTCAATTATTATGGAAATGCGCACGGAGGCTATCTCTTTACCCTGTGTGACCAAGTCAGTGGGTTGGTCGTGGTTTCTCAAGGGGTCGATGGGGTAACCTTGCAATCCTCAATCAATTACTTGAAAGCAGGGCGTCTAGGTGATGTCCTCACGATCCATGGTGAATGTGTCCACAGTGGACGGACGACTCGAGTTGTGGATGTCGATATTACCAATCAAGACGGGGCCAATGTCTGCAAGGCAACCTTTACGATGTTTGTTACGGGAGTGAGAGATGAATCCGCACAAGTACGCATTTAAAAACTATATTTTTGATTTTTATGGAACCTTGGTCGACATCGAAACGGATGAGTCGAGTTCCCTTTTATGGGATACCATGGCTCAGATCTACCAATCCTACGGGGCAAGCTACACAGGAGAAGGCTTGCGACTGCGTTATAGAGAGTTGGTGCAACAAGCCGAAGAAGACTTGGCTAAGGAAAAACAAGTTGCCTACCCAGAGATTGATCTTACAGTTATCTTTGTGCAATTGTATTTAGAAGGCCATCCAAGCGGGAATAGTGTTGTCCACCTCAAAGAGTGGGGACGTTTGATTGCGCGGACTTTCCGTGTCCTTTCTCGCAAGCGGTTGGAGCTCTATCCTCACACGAAAGAAGTATTAGAGGATATGAAAGCTGCAGGTTGCCGGATCTTTCTCTTATCCAATGCCCAAGCGGATTTTACCAATCCGGAGATTGATTTGGTTGGTTTGAGAGAACTTTTCCATGCCATTTACTTGTCATCTGATGCAGGTATTCGCAAACCTCAGCCAGAGTTTCTCTTGGAAGTGATGAAAGAACACCAGTTGAACCCTGAGAAAACGGTCATGGTGGGGAATGACTTTACGACAGATGTCGCCGTGGCCCAAAGTATCGGGATGGAGAGTATCTTGATCAATACCTTCCCATATTCTGATGTTGAACTTCGCGAGAAGAATCAAGCAGGTGTGCGCGTGATTCAAGATATTCGAGAATTACAGGAAGATTGAAAAATATGATCTATGTAGGGAGGCCAAGTCGCCTCCATTTTTCTTGAAAATGCTACAGTCGAGCAGGATTTGTCAAATTTTCGCTTTCATGGTATACTATGAAAGTTAATTTGAATAAGGAGATAAAAATGAATAACTTACCAAACTGTCCAAAATGTAACTCTGAATACGTCTATGAAGATGGAGCGCTCTTGGTGTGCCCAGAGTGTGCGTATGAATGGAACCCAGCTGAGGTCGAAGAAGAAGAGGGTGTCGTAGCGATTGATGCCAACGGAAACAAATTGGCTGATGGCGATACAGTGACCTTGATCAAAGATTTGAAAGTGAAGGGTGCACCGAAAGATTTGAAACAAGGTACGCGCGTGAAAAACATCCGTATCGTTGAAGGAGACCACAACATTGATTGTAAGATTGATGGCTTTGGTGCAATGAAGCTCAAATCAGAATTTGTGAAGAAGATCTAAAGAACAGTACACAAATTGATAGAGTTGTTTAAGTTTATAATGGAACTTTCCGCTGTGAGAAAAGTACTTGAAACAGTATTGATTCAAGTACTCGGGAGTTTTGAAACTTTAGGTTCAAAACTAAGTCATGGAACTTCGTAGAAGTTCGCTGACGTCCGTCCTCACTTAAGGAAAGTTCCTGATTAAACTGAAGGGGCTACCCCCTTTTCTTTCAGGAGAATACTATGAAATTCAAATTATTATTTAGCTATCGTTTTCTATTGTTTATCTTAAGTGTACTCGGTGTTTATCTGCAACTGACCAAGCATGGGGGCTTTGGCATGATGCTCTATTACACTATTTTATCCAACATGTTGGTCATGTTCTTTATGGGAGACATGGTTTGGCGCATGGTTCGAGGGCGTTCGACCCAGACTCAGGGCTACCTTCGTATGAAAGGCGCAGTTACCATGTCCATTATGATCACCTGTGTCATCTACCACTTTATGTTGGCGCCTATTGCGACACCTGAGAAGTTTTATCGTTTGGAAAACTTCCTTTGTCATTACATCGTTCCTCTGATGTTCTTCTTTGATACCCTAGTGATTGATAAAGCCAAGCAATACCGTAAGTTCGATCCCTTCCTTTGGACCTCGATTCCCCTGGCTTACATGCTCTTTGCCCTTCTCAATGGTTTGGTCTTGAAGTGGCCAATTCCAGGTGCAAAAGATAGTCCCTTTGCCTATTTCTTTATCAATGTGAATAAATACGGCTGGGCCTTTGTTGGCAAATGGGTGGTGATCATCTTTATCGCTTACCTCTTAGCTGGCTATGTGCTCTATGGAATTAAAAATATCAAGCGGAAATCGGCTGTTTCTTAGTAAAAGTCGAACATTATTCAGGCGAAAAGTCATGTTTTTAAATTTTTTTGAAAAATGTTGAGTTTTTTCTTGCATGTCGTTTGAAACTGTGATATAGTTATCTCAATTAAATAAATCCTTTAATCCTGTCCCGTGAGGCAGGCAAGGAGACTGTGAAAAACAATGGCTAGGACCATAGAGCGAGACTCTATCCTCTTAGACCATTCATTTGCTGAACCTCCTTGAAAAAGGAGGTTTTTCTTTTACAACTAAGGAGGACTGAATGAAAACCAAAGAAGTCGTTGATGATTTGACGATGAAACGGGCCATTACCCGGATCACCTACGAAATCATTGAACGAAACAAAGATTTGAGCCAGATTGTGCTGGTGGGGATCAAGACGCGTGGTGTTTACATCGCTCGCCGGATCCAAGAACGCCTCTCTCAGCTGGAACAAATCGATGTCCCTGTAGCAGAACTAGATACCAAGCCTTTCCGAGATGACATGAAGGCGACAGAAGATACAACGGTCTTACCAGTTGATATCGCTCATAGAGAAGTTATCTTGATCGATGATGTCCTCTATACAGGTCGCACGATACGCGCTGCCATTGACAATCTGGTCAGTCACGGTCGTCCTGCTCGAGTCAGTCTTGCGGTTCTAGTCGACCGTGGGCATCGGGAGTTGCCGATTCGTCCGGACTTTGTTGGGAAAAATATCCCGACAAGTAAGTCAGAGGAAATCATTGTCGAGATGGTGGAGCTAGACGGTCAAGACCGCGTCCTCATCAAAGAAGCTTAAACAAATTGTAAACTATTTGCATTCACATTATAAAAGGAGAATCAACATGTCTGAAAATCAAATCGCTCTTAAAAACCTTGTCTCAATGGAAACTCTTACCAATGAAGAAGTAATGGCATTGATCAAACGTGGGATTGAGTTCAAAAACGGAGCTAAAGCATCCTACGAAGACCAACACATCATCTCAAACCTTTTCTTTGAACCTTCAACTCGTACCCACAAAGCCTTTGAAGTGGCAGAGTTGAAATTGGGATGTGATCTCCTTGACTTTGATGTGAAGACAAGTTCTGTGAACAAAGGGGAAACACTTTACGATACCATCTTGACCATGTCAGCTCTTGGTGTAGATGTCTGCGTCATCCGTCACCCTGAAGTGGACTACTACAAAGAATTGGTTGAAAGCCCAACGATCACAGCCTCTATCGTCAACGGTGGAGACGGTTCAGGTCAACACCCAAGCCAAAGCTTGCTTGATTTGATGACCATCTACCAAGAATTCGGTCACTTTGATGGCTTGAAAGTTTGTATCGCTGGGGACTTGGATCACTCACGTGTGGCAAAATCAAATATGCAAATCTTGAAACGTTTGGGAGCAACCCTCTACTTTGCAGGTCCAGACGAATGGAGAAGTGCGGAATTTGAAGACTATGGAACCTTCGTCACTATCGATGAAGTCATTGAAGAAGTAGATGTGATGATGTTCTTGCGTGTACAACACGAACGTCATGATTACGAATCACTCTTCTCTAAAGAAAACTACCATCGTCTTCATGGCTTGACTCAAGAACGTTATGACCGTATGAAAGATACAGCGATCTTGATGCACCCAGCACCAGTTAACCGTGACGTTGAAATTGCGGACCACTTGGTAGAAGCTCCTAAATCACGCATCGTAGAACAAATGACAAATGGTGTCTTTGTCCGTATGGCCATCATTGAAGCCGTCCTTAAAGGTCGCGGAGCAAAATAAGATAACTGACAATTCATTGAAAGGAAAGAAAGAGGACAGAGTAGAGAACTACATGGAATCTGACTTTCCTTTTTTTGAGGAACTATGATAAAATTGGATTAGTGTAAAAGAAGGGAGGGGTTCGATGAAACGATTATTGGTCCTAGAGGATGGGACTGTATTTGAAGGAGAAGCCTTTGGTGCAGACCTATATGTGACGGGTGAGTTGGTCTTTACCACAGCCATGACTGGTTATCAAGAATTGATCACGGATCAGGCTTTTAGTGGCCAGATACTCTCTTTTACCTTTCCAGTTATTGGCGCAACAGGGATCAATCGGGACGATTCTGAATCGATTACACCCACTTGTTTAGCAGTAGTCGTTCAGCATTTGGTGGAGATGCCAAGCAATTGGCGGCAGCAGATGACCTTGGATGAATTTTTGAAGCGAAAAAAAATCCCTGGTATTGTAGGGATTGATACGAGACAGGTGGCAAAAATTGTCCGCAAGTATGGACGGATGAAGGCGACTGTCATTAACAAGGGGGATTCGATCGAGCATATCTTGGATCAGTTGCGAGCAACGGTCCTTCCCAAAGACCAAGTGCGTCAAGTCTCGACAAAAACGGCCTATGCTGTACCGGGTTTTGGTAAGAGTATTGCCTTGATTGATTTAGGTGTCAAACACTCTGTCTTACGCCAGCTGAGTCAAAGGGACTGTAATGTCACGGTCTATCCCTATGACATCTCTTATGATGAACTGATGGAACAGCAGCCCGATGGCGTTATTTTATCCAGTGGGCCTGGAGATCCCCATCAGGTGAAAAAACTCTGTCGCTTGATCCAAAAAATCAATGGTCAAATTCCGATCTGGGGCATGGGCTTGGGAGCACAGGTACTAGCTCAAGCTTATGGAGCGGAGCTAGCTCCCATGGAAGTTGGACACTTCGGATTAAATATTCCTGTTCGTGAAATTGCGACAGGAAAAATTGAGATGACTAGTCAAAATCACTTGTATAGTATCGCACGCGATAGCCTACCCCATGATTTATTAGTCACGCATGAAAACGTCAATGACCATAGTATCGAAGCTTTTCGCCATCGTTACCAACCGATTTTAGGGGTTCAATTCCAAGTGGATGCGAGTCCAGGGCCAAGGGAAAATCTCTATTTTTACGATGAATTTTTAGAATTGATTGATGCCAAAATTCACGAAAGTAGAAGGGAGAAGGAATGATGAAAGAAAACCAGAAATTGCTTCTCCTATGTGGAGATTCTTATCAGGATATTAGCCTCTTGGCTACGGTAAATGAAGCACAAAAACTTAATGCCAAGGATGGGAATGCTCTTGTCCTTTATCTGGGCGAAGAGAATGTTATCACACAAGAAGCTGGAGAACAGGTTGTAGTCAGTAAGCTCAAGCTGGATGCTCTTAGGACGACTCTTCTTTCCTATACTGGGTCTCGCTTGCTCTTAGCCTTTGCGGATAAACAGATTTTGAACCTCTTGTTTCGATTGGAAGAAACTGGATTTTTCAAAGAGGCATCGATTAGGATTATTGGACCGAGCCTCCAACGCTACCGGACCTTTTATCAGCAGGCGGTTCAACGACGACTCTTTCAAGAGTTGGGCTATCAGGTACCCGCTTCCGCACTGGTTGGTTCTGTTCGAGAAGCCATCGAGTTTTCTGAAGGCATTCAATTTCCCATTATGATCTGGCCGGTAGCGAGCAAGCAAGGGCAGGGGCGAAAGATTGCTCATAACCTGGATGACTTGTGCGAAGCTGTAGAAATGGGACTTTCGGTTTCTCCAAGTCAGCAGTGTTTGCTGGAGTTTTCGACCTATGGCTTTAAGGAATTGGATTTTGTGGTCATGCGCGATCGCGAAGACAATCACTACCTGGCAGCCTCTATTGAAAGCATTGATCCTGTCGGGATCCACTCTAGTGACTCTTATCAATTTATGCCAGCTGTCACCCTGACTGACCGGGAGTTTCAAAATCTTCGTGAAGCAGCGATCCACGTCAGTCGCTATTTGAAGCTGACAGGAGCCATTTCGATCAAGTTTGCTTTAGATCCGACGAGCTATGCTTTTTATATCCTAGAAGTTAATCCATTTGCTTCAGACAGTATCTCGATGGCCTCTATGGGCTTGGGCTATTCCTTGTTTGAGCAAGGAGTAGAGCTGCAATTGGGGCGATCTCTCGAGCATTTGCCTCATCCCTTATTAAAGGATCTAAAGGCTGTTTATGAACCGAGTTTGGACTATATCTTCTTTAAGATTCCGATTTTTTCTGATGCTGCTAAAAATTCCCGTCTCAATACCCAAATTCACTCTTATGGGGCAGTTTATGGATTTGGGAAGAGAATCGATGAGGCTTATCAACAAGCCCTAGAAACCATTAAAGATAAGAACTTGCTGACCATCCTTCCTGAGGAAATGAGCGATGATGAATTAATCCAGAAAATTGCTCGTCATATGCCCCACCGGCTCTTCTATATCTTAGAAGCCTTGAAACGTGGTTTTGAGTTTGAGGAACTCTTGGATTTGAGTAAATTAGCACCTGTTTATTTGCAGGTTCTGACCAACCTCGTAGCAATGGAAAAAGCAGCAGAAGTTGCAACAAGCCCAGCCTTTCTTCCGGTTGAGCCATCAGCTGGTTTATATGAGGTCAAAGAGGGCGCATCCTATTATCTGACCCAAAACGGAACCAATGAATCATTGGGTTTGGACGCTGCTTGTGTCTTGGTGGATGATCTAGAAATCTGCGATGAGCGTTTTTACCAAAAGGTGAGAAAGCAGGTGAAAGAGCTGAAAGAAAAAGGACAACAGGTGATCTTACTCACGAATCGTCCTTTTACAGAATCTTTGGCAGATAAAGTCTATTATCTTTCTATCAATGAGACAAGCCTTCGCCTGATTCAGACCATTGATCAGGTCAAAGAAATTGTCAAGCTTTCTAATCTACAATAAAGGATTCGGACAATCAATCCGAATCCTTAGATTAAAAATAAAATTATATTTTAAAACTTTCCTTAGGTGAGGACGGACGTCAGCGAACTTCTTTGAAGTTCCATGACTAATTATTGAGCCTAAGGTCTCAATAATTCCGAGTGCCTGAAACGTAATTGTTTCAGGCACTTTTCTCACAGCGGAAAGTTTCGGTACATTCTCAATGATATTTAAAGGATTTGGATGTATTATCCGAATCCTTTTTTGTTTCTTATTTTTTGGTCACAATACCGATAATGGTATCAACTGCGCGTTCCATGGTTTGGAGGCTAACGTATTCGAAGCGACCATGCATATTTTCACCACCGGCAAAGATATTTGGTGTTGGAATCCCCATAAAGGAAATTTTAGATCCATCTGTACCACCACGGATTGGTTCAATGATTGGAGTGATTCCAAGATCTTCCATGACTTCCTTAGCAAGGGTAATTGGCGTCATATCTTTTTCAATCACTTGTTTCATGTTGTAATACTGGTCTTTGATGGTGAGGAGAACGCGTTCGCTACCGAGTTCAGCATTCATCTGATCGGCAATAGATTTCATAAGGTCTTTGCGTTTCTCAAAGCTTTCAGTTTCAAAGTCCCGAATGATGTAGCTGGCACTTGCTTCCTCGACAGTTCCATCGATGTTCATCAAGTGGTAGAAGCCTTCATAGCCTTCGGTTAATTCTGGACGTGCTCCTTCAGGGAGTTTGTTATGGAAATCAATGGCCAATTGAAGAGCGTTGATCATTTGACCTTTGGCTGTACCTGGGTGGACATTGCGTCCTTTGAAGGTGATTTCAGCTCCAGCTGCTGAGAAGGTTTCGTATTGAAGCTCTCCAAGAGGACCACCATCGACAGTATAGGCAAAGTCTACGTCAAAATCCTCTGCATCAAATTGATCTGCCCCGACTCCGATTTCTTCATCTGGACCAAAGCCGACACGGATTTCTCCGTGTTTGATTTCAGGATGAGCTGTCAGGTATTCAATAGCTGTCATGATTTCAGCGATACCAGATTTATCGTCTGCACCAAGAAGAGTAGTACCGTCAGTTGTGATCAAGGTTTGTCCCTTGTAGTTATTCAAATGAGCAAAATCAGCTGGATCGAGTGTGAAACCAGAGTCACAAAGGGTAATGACACCCCCATCATAATTCTCAACGATTTGTGGATTGACATTTTCGGCATTGAAGTCAGCGGTATCCATGTGAGAGATAAATCCAATCTTGCGTGTAAAGCTTGGATCGTTAGCTGGAAGTGTTCCAATAGCATAGCCGTTTGGCAAATAGTAGACGTTTTGAAGACCCACGCGTTTCATTTCAGGGATCAAGACATTTGTTGCAAAATCAACTTGTGATTGGGTACTTGGAGTGGTTGTAGAATTTTCATCTGAACGTGTGTTAACCTTTACATAGGTAATAAAACGGTCCAACAAATTTTGGTATTTCATGATTATTCTCCTTTTTCAGTTTCAATTAATTTGTGAATAGCATGGGCCACACCATCCTCATCATTGGTCAGGGTGATGAAGTCTGCGATTTCCTTGACAGCAGCATTGCCATTTCCCATAGCGACACTGTAACCAGCAAAACGTAGCATTTCAAGGTCATTATTGGCATCTCCAAGAGCCATGACCTGGTCTCTCCTGTAGCCTAATGTTTGACTTAATGCTTGAAGAGCAGAAGCCTTGCTCGCGCCTTTTGGTAGAATTTCAAACAAGATATCCTGCGAACGTACAGAGTTAAAATCGGCCTCTAATGCAGCCTCGTGCTGAGCTTGGAAGGCATCAATAGCAGAAGGATCTCCTACGTACATGGCTTGAAAAATAGGGAGGTAGTTTGGTAGATCTTCTAATGAAATAGGTGTCGGTTTATAGTTAACAATGCCCGCATCCATCGTGACAAGTTCACTGGCTTCAGATGCGACCACTAGGTAGTGATCCATATCAAATAAGGTTAGCTGGACGTCTGTATCTTCCGTTAAAACTTGCAACCGGTGCATGTTCTCAAGGCTCAATTCTTCCTTGCCAATGATTTCCCAATTCTTAGTCGACAAGGTTGTACACCCGTTATTGATAATCATATAGTAGTTACCATCAGGTAGTCCAATCTCTTCAAAGATAGGACGTACACCTGCTAAGGGGCGCCCCGTACAGATCACAATGTCATAACCGGCTTCATGGGCCCGGTGAAGTGCTTCAATATTTCCTTTGGATAAACTCTTGTCCTCGTGTAAGAGGGTGCCATCCAAGTCAATCGCTATTAATTGAATCATTTGATTTCCTCCAAATCAAGAGGAACAAAGCCATCAATCACTTTTCCAATCACCCCAGGTTCCTCATCTAGTGGAATGATTTGATCACTATATTTCTTATTAAGGGAAACGAGTCGAATACCGTTGGCCTCACGAAAGACACGTTTGATCAAGGTCTGTCCATCAAAATCAATGGCATAAATAGCCCCTGCCTGATCATAATAGGTTTGCTTGATTAACACAACGGCCCCTTTTTCGTATTTAGGCTCGAGGGAATCCGTATGAATCCAAAAAGCCAAATCATAAGGAATCTTTTGATCAAACCAGACGATATCAGCTTGCTTTTGATTTTGGTAAGCTGCAAAAGAATCATAGACAGAATAAGAGTGGTATTGCTTTTCAATTTTCTGTCTTTCTTTTTGATGGGTCAAGAGACTCTTTCCGTAAGAAAGAAGATTTTCTTGATTTCCTTCATCGAGCTGTTTATACAATCGTTCAATCTCTGAATCAATGACTACAAAATCATTGCGCAATCGAGGGTCAATATCAGCAACTGCTACCTGGAAAAAGGCTGCAATCTTCTCTAAATTTTCGGGAACGGGAAGAGAAGTTCCTTTTACATATCCAGTTAGGGTACTTGCAGGGATTCCAGTAATACGAGATAATTCGATCTGCTTTTTTCCTTGTTCTTTCAGTAATTCTCTAATCTTTTCCGATATAATCCGTAATGCCTCTTTGTCTTGAGGGCTTGCTTTTCCACGACCTCTGGCCAACGTACTCACCTCCTTGTATTTACCTTTTCTATTATAATGAATTAAATCGAAAAAGTAAATAGAAATCACTGATAAATGCGAAAAAAGATGAATTTGATATAAATCGGATTTTCATTTTAAATTATATCGGGTATTCCTTTACTTTTTGAGGAAAAAGGTCTAAGATAAGAGCAAAGAGTTCATGGAGGTGGAGCTATGATTCGTACTGTTAAAGTCAAAGATGCAGGTCAAATTAGAGATTTATGTCACCAGTCTTTGGGTTATGATTCAACCCTTGAGAAAGTGGCAGCTCAGATCGATAAATTAAATTCGCCAGATTCGGGTCATTTTTGCTTTGTTTATGAAGAGGACCAAACAGGCCATATTCTTGGTTATGTGGAGGCAGAAGTTTATGAAAGTCTCTATAGTGATGCTGGTCTAAATATTTTAGGACTTGCGGTTTTTCCATCTGCTCAAGGACGTGGGATCGGTCGCCGATTGATGGAGCGAGTTGAAGAACTTGCCAAAAGCAAGCATTCTGCTTTTATCCGTTTAAATTCTGCCTCTCATCGAAAAGAAGCCCATCTCTTTTACGAACGAATAGGCTATGAGGGAAATAAAACGCAGAAGCGATTTTTGAAAATAATGAATTAAGATAGGCAAAGGCCTATCTTTTTTGTTATAATGAAGAGTACGATTAAATTTACTAGGAAGATGATTATGCCAAATTTTGAAGAATTAAAAAAACGACAAGAGAAGATTCGGAACTTCTCGATCATCGCCCATATTGACCATGGAAAGTCAACCTTGGCCGATCGAATCTTAGAAAAAACCGAAACCGTGTCTAGTCGGGAAATGCAAGCCCAACTCCTAGATAGTATGGACTTGGAACGGGAACGTGGGATTACCATCAAGCTTAATGCCATCGAGTTGAACTACACGGCTAAAGATGGGGAAACCTATATCTTCCACTTGATTGACACACCAGGACACGTGGACTTTACCTATGAGGTTTCGCGGTCGCTCGCTGCCTGTGAGGGTGCCATTCTCGTAGTGGATGCCGCTCAAGGGATTGAAGCTCAGACCCTAGCCAATGTTTACCTTGCTTTGGACAATGATTTGGAAATCCTTCCAGTCATTAATAAGATTGACTTGCCAGCTGCAGATCCAGAACGTGTGCGCACAGAAGTAGAAGATGTCATCGGGTTGGATGCTAGTGAAGCTGTCCTAGCTTCTGCCAAGGCTGGTATCGGGATTGAAGAGATTTTGGAGCAGATCGTTGAGAAAGTTCCAGCACCGACGGGTGATGTTGAAGCGCCTCTTCAAGCCTTGATCTTTGACTCTGTATATGATGCCTATCGTGGGGTGATTCTTCAGGTCCGAGTGGTCAATGGAATGGTTAAACCAGGCGATAAGATCCAACTTATGAGCAATGGTAAGACCTTTGATGTCACAGAAGTTGGGATCTTTACTCCTAAAGCAGTTGGACGTGATTTCCTTGCGACTGGAGACGTTGGATATATTGCGGCCTCTATCAAGACCGTTGCGGATACCCGTGTCGGGGATACGGTGACCCTAGCGACCAATCCAGCAAGTGAGCCACTACATGGATACAAGCAAATGAATCCAATGGTCTTTGCCGGTCTTTACCCAATCGAATCTAACAAATACAATGATCTTCGGGAAGCCTTGGAAAAATTGCAATTGAATGACGCCAGTCTTCAATTTGAACCGGAAACTTCTCAAGCCCTCGGTTTTGGTTTCCGTTGTGGTTTCTTGGGTCTCCTTCATATGGACGTTATCCAAGAGCGTTTGGAGCGTGAGTTCAATATTGACTTGATCATGACAGCGCCGTCTGTTATCTACAAGGTCAATTTGACAGATGGAGAAGCACTGGATGTCTCAAACCCGTCTGAGTTTCCAGATCCAACCAAGATCGCTTCGATCGAAGAACCGTATGTCAAAGCCCAAATCATGGTGCCACAAGAGTTTGTTGGAGCAGTCATGGAGTTGGCCCAACGGAAACGCGGTGATTTTGTGACCATGGACTACATCGATGAAAATCGGGTGAATGTCATCTATCAAATCCCACTGGCGGAAATTGTCTTTGATTTCTTTGATAAATTGAAATCCTCTACTCGAGGCTATGCGAGCTTTGACTATGAGTTGTCTGAATACCGTCCTTCTAAATTGGTCAAAATGGATATCCTTCTCAATGGCGATACTGTCGATGCCCTCAGCTTTATCGTTCACAAGGATTTTGCCTATGAACGTGGTAAGTTGATCGTTGAGAAGCTCAAGAAGATTATTCCTCGTCAACAGTTTGAAGTGCCTATCCAAGCGGCGATCGGTCATAAGATCGTGGCTCGTACAGATATCAAGGCCCTTCGTAAGAACGTCTTGGCCAAGTGTTATGGTGGGGACGTCTCACGGAAACGCAAGCTTCTTGAAAAACAAAAAGCTGGTAAGAAACGGATGAAAGCGATTGGATCTGTAGAAGTACCACAGGAAGCCTTCTTATCTGTCTTGTCAATGGATGAAGAATAACAATTAGAGAGTGGGACAGAAATTGGTAATTCGTTAGAATTCGATTTCGTCGTCCCACCTCCGCACAGTTGAGTAGGGCTGTAAAAACTGATGAAATCAGCGTAGTAGAGCCCACTCAACCACTGCGTCTTGCTCGACAATCCAAAAATAATTGAGAGGCTAGGACTTTTGTCCCAGCCTTTTGTTTTAGGTTCAAAAGAAATAGACTGAATAAGAAAGGTTCCATCAGATGTGACACTTATCCTATTTTAAAATACCCACTTTCATGGTAGGAAAAATAAAAACCCTATGTATCAAGGGCTTTTGTGTATTGACTACGTTATTGACTACGCTTCTAAAAATTTTAATAAGCGATCTGCAACATCTGACCGCTGTTTGTCATTTAAGTGCGTGTACATATCGAGAGTGGTTTGTATGTTTGAGTGACCCAACCTGTCCGATATGGTTTTAGGCTCTACACCAGCTTCAAAAAGTAAACTTGCGTGTGTGTGCCTTAGACTATGCACACTAAATTGTTTTAATTTGTGCTTACCTAAAAAGTATCGCAGTTCATCCCGAAAATACGCAAAGTCGAAGTAACCGCCTTTGGTATTCGTAATAACAATATTTTGGGGCTTGACACCATTTTTAAAGAATAGTTTCTTTTGCTCTAGCTTCCAGTTTTTTAAAATCTGTACCGTGCTATCGTCTAGCGAGATCGTTCGTGTACTACGTTTGGTTTTAGGTGATTGAGTGGATAACTTGCCATTGATTGTGACAAGTGTCTTGCTGACTGATATGGTCTTATTTTTAAAATCAATATCAGACCATTCGAGTCCAAGCAATTCCCCTCGCCTCAAACCAGTATAGGCAAGTGTATGCCATGCAGTATACAAGACAGGTTTGGCATCTTTCTTTGCCAGCGTGAGAAATTTGTTTAATTCTTTTTTAGTGAGTGCTATCTTTTCTTTTCGTGGTTTCTGCTGCTTAGGTCGTATAATTCTATCTACTGGATTAGTCTGGATAATGTCCAGATGCACGGCATACTTAAATACCCGATTGATGATTGATAGATAATTTAAGTAAGTCACATACTTCTTACTTAACTCTATAACAATCTTCTGCATCTTGGCCACAGACACGCTCTCTATTCTGATTTCCTTAAAATGATTCTCTATGATAGCATTGAGGTAATTCTTTGTATTTTGGTATGTCGTAGGCTTTACAGTTGTTTCATAGCTCTCTAACCACAGATCAGCTACCTCTTTAAACGTAGGCTTGCTAGAGTGATCTGTAAATCCATTCTCTTCCACAGAGAGTAGTAGCTCCCGTTCTGCTTTCTTAGCTTCTTTCTGCGTTTTAAACCCTCTACGGGTCGTTCGTTTTTGCTTGCCAGTAAACGGATCAACACCTAAATATGCTTGGAGCATATAGCGTGTTTCTCCGTCCTTTGTTAAATATTTCTTAATCATGACAACATCTTGATATTATGCTATACTATGTATAGATTTCAATATCTTTCCTATCTAGCCACCCTTTTGGTTTTACAAGGGTGGCTTTTTTTATTTGTTTTCTAAAATCTGGATCTTCTCAGTGAGATCATTTATCTTTGCGACATCACTATTAAGGTTGTTGATGTAGTAATTTACCTCATCATTTATATCACTATAATTGCTGTAGCCACTGATATTCTGAAAGTAATTGATGATATTTCTACAAAATCGAGCATGCTCGTTATAGTAAGCAAGTTCTGATCTCAGGATTTTTAATTCAAATTCCTGCTTGTTCCAGTTAGGAAAATCAACATCAAGATTTACTGGAAAGTTCTTTATAGAGTGGATCTCCCATAAAGCATGATACTTATCAGCAATCTCTTTACCTTCTTTGCTCAGTTTTGTCCGTTCTCCATCATCCAATAACAAACCTTTGTCTTTAAATTCCTTTGTTAGCTTTTCTGCATTTAGGTTGTAGTCAGAAAAGAAGTATTTAGGGATGGTTATAGATGATTTTCTGCCTGTTTTAGTATTCCCCCACCAGACAAGGAGAAGCAGCTCTCTTAACTTATAGCCTTCTGATGTCTGATAGCTATCGGTATAACGAGGGGAATCGAAAGAACGATCCCAGAAGTCTTGCATTGTTGGTCTAGTCAAAAGTAAATCTACATATTCTTTTGTATAGTAGTCTGGGCCAGCATAAATGGTTGTTGTGACATTTACTTTTTCTGGCAAGACTCTTTTTTCTTTCTTTTTAAAGAGAAAGTCAAAAAATCCCATATTATTTCTCTCTTTCTTCCCTATACACATCCACGACTTTACCGATTATTCTGAAATCGCTGCCCGAATTGATCGGTATGTCTTTGTATTTCTTGTTAAAACTTCTCAAATAAGCCTTGTCTTTTTCTATAATAAGTTGTTTGATATAGGCTTCTCCCTCGTAGTCAAATACTCCGACCGTGCCACTTGGAAGCTCTACCGTCAATTTGACAAAGACATAATCCCCAGATTTATAATCTGGTTCCATCGAATCTCCATAAATTGGGCAGACAAAGTCAGCATCAACCTTAACAGGCAACTGGATTGTCTCTATCTGTACTTCATTTAAATATTGTCCTGTTCCAGCAGATACAGGTTGGTCGTAGTAGTTATATGCTACATATTCCACAGCTACCTCGTGTACTTCCGAGGCTTTTTGTTCTACTAATTGACTTTTGGCAAAATTAAGAACATTTTTCTGGTATGGATCTGGTTTCAGTTCTGAAACCACTTTGTCAATCTTTTTGGCAATCTCGCTTTTTGAAGCAGTAGCTGCAGTATTTAGCCTCGGATCAATCTGCTCGACAGGAACTTTGAAAAAATCAGCCAATTTCTTACTATTATTTTCAGAAGGTAGTCTCTTACCAGAAAAATATTGACTTAAAGTGCTTTGAGATATTCCAGATCCTTTGACAATATCTTGTTGAGTCAATCCCTTTTTATCTTTCAGTCTATTTAATTCATCTGCTATTTTTAGGCGCATTTCTAACTCTAAAGGAGTTAATTTATCTCTTCCTACCATAGTGTCTCTTCCTATATTCTTTTAATGAGATTGTATCACAATTTTATATAAAATAAAAATAATTTTAAAAAATTTAAAAAAAGTTATTGACAATATCTCATTATTGAGATATAATAGAATCAAGGTCAGGGAATGATCCATAAAAATAAAAAAGAAAGGAACTGCAATATGGAAAAATTGACATTGAAGCAATGGATGGCAGTGCGAAATCTGACAGTGTTACAATTTGCTGATGCTATCGGGGTTAGTTACCCAACGGTATCAAATTGGCGACTTGGTCATACAAAGCCAAACGCAAAGTATATCCCGATCATAGAGCAAACGCTCGATATCGACTATAAAGATATCATCTGGACATAGTGGTCTAATTTTTTTAGAAAGGATATCTCATTAATGAGAAATAACAAAAATGAATGAATTGGTTTTATCAGACAATCTGAACCAAATTGAACTAGAGATCAATTATCACAAAAAACTCGCTGGTGAATCAATTTGGGAAATTGGCAGACGGCTCAATCATGTCAAAGAGAACGATCTAGCGCATGGGCAATTTATGAAATGGCTTGAAAAAATCGAGTTCAGCCAAACGGTTGCTAATCAATTTATGAGGGTGGCAAAAGAGCTTCCAAATTCTGTGACGTCACAGAATTTAGGAATTAACGTACTTTATCTCCTTGCATCTCTTCCAAAAGAAGCAAGAGAAGAACAAATTCAACGAATTGAAGACGGTGAAAGCCCTACTGTTCGACAATTGCGTGATGTTACAAAAAAACTAAAACTAAGCCAACAAGCGAATGAGCTTCTAAGGGGCGAGAATGAGGCTCTAAAGACTTCTAAAGTAGAAGTGAGGGAAATAATCAAAGAAGTCGTTCCAGACGATTATGGAGCTACACGGGAGCTAAATAAGCGATTGTTAGTGAAGAACCAAGAATTATCTGACAGCGTGAAGGCTATGGAGGAGCGTTCTGAGTTTATCAATAACAAACTAAACGAGATGATGGCCCAGCGTGCAGAGGCTGATAAAAAATCTGCTCAATATGACGAATTAACCAGAGCAATCGAAGAATCGCAAGGGCAACTCAATAGTGTACAAAAACAGATCTCAGCTTACAAGAATATCACAAGCCTGCTTCAAAAAGGAAACGACTTCTTGGCAAGCATGGGCGGTCTGATCTACGCTGATGAAAAGAATGTCTTGAAAGCTGATGGAATCGTCCGAGATGAATTTGATAGCTTCATCAGTCGTGGGTTGAGATTTTTTAACGATCTGAACGATATTCGCAAAGAAAGCAATATTTTGGAAGGAGAATTTGAATGACAAATGAAATTGCAAAAATCAACAATGATTTAACTACAGAAGATGTGATGATCCACACATTGCAGGAACTAAAAAAGCTGAAAGAAGGTCAATCTGTTCTAACAGCTGATGTAGATTATTTAAAAAATGAGCAACCAGTGAATCCGTCAATTTGTTTAGCACTAGAAAAAATGCGAAAACAAAAAGTTGTCGAATTACTTGGTGGTAAAGATAGCCAAGCTTACAAAGATCGAAAATTTGCACAGTCGGTATTTTCGCAGGCAGCCAAAGACTTCAAGGAATACTTCCGAATCCCACGATATGACTTGCTGAAACGCAAAGACGAAGAACAAGCGTTTGACTATTGGGGAAGCTGGGAACCATCAGCCAACACTAAATTGGAAATCAAAAACCGCAATGGCCAAATGAGTTTGGTTGGTTGAAATGGCTAGAAAAAAATAAAAAAGCACTTTTCGGAAAAAGCGCTCACAAAAAATAACTAAATTAATTATAACACAGAATAGAGAGATAGACAATGATTGAAGAATTGATAAAAGAACAAATCAGAGAAATCTATCTTGAAGCGAAAGAACAAGCTAAAAAGGAATTGCTACCAGTCAGTCAAGCAGAACTACAAGACATGTTTGGATTTAGCAACGAATACTTAAAACGCTTGAAGCGCAAGGGATTGAAATTTCGCAAGCAAGGAAAATATACGATGTACGATTTAAACGATGTACATGAAATTTTGGAGTTAGAGAAGGAGATACAACATGTATAACGATATTATTGCAGGTTTAACAATTGCAGGAACATTTTTCACGGCTGGGTTTATCGGAGCGGTTTGGGATTTTAAACGAGTACAAAGAAAAAAAGTCCGTCAAGCGAAACAAGATGCAATCATGCAGCAGTATGAAGAAGATCTACAAGAAAAATTCAACGAAGGCTATCAAGCATCATTTATCGATCTCGCAGAAGCTCGCAAACATTCTTACTCTGATAATGATTGGGGTATGCAGGAGGTATAAATGGCAGAAAGAAGAATGTTATCAAAAAAGATTTTTCAAAGTCGAAAATTCTTAATGATGCCGTTCGAAGCGCAAGCTCTATATACTCACTTGATCTTATCGAGTGACGATGATGGAGTGGTTGAGGCTTTCCCAATCGTCCGAATGATCGGAGCTAAGGAAGACTCACTGGGGTTACTAGTTGTGAAAAAATTCATTCTACCCCTTAATGATGACATGGTTTACTTTATAACAGACTTTGAAGAACAAAACAAAATCAGAGCAGACCGAGTACAACCCTCACGCTATCGTGAACTTTTACTAGAAAAAACAGGCTTGGTAGTTGAAGGGAAACGGGTTACAAGTCAAAAAAAATACATTGACGGACAAGTGACGGACAAGTGTCTGACAGATGACGGACAAGTGACGGACAAGTGTCCGCATAGTATAGGTAAGGATAGTATAGGTAAGGATAGGATAGTAGAGTCAAGGTCAGCTAATGATGATGAAAATCTAATTTTTAAAAAATTAAAAGAGGCCTTCGGTGAAATGAGCGTGAATGGCACTATGGTTGAAGAAGTTGAAAGACTACTTCAACAGTACGGGCAAGAACTTGTAGTTTTGGCTTTAGATAAAACAATCCTAAATGCAGGTAAGTCCCTCAGATACACTATGTCAATTCTCCAACGCTGGGACGGCCAAGGTTTGAGAACGGCTGAACAGATTAGGGTAGCTGACGAAGAGTACGAACGGAAGAAATCTAACAAAACTCAAGGTGATCCTTATGGGAATATTCCTTCTTGGTCCAATTTAAGACCAGAGAATCAGAAAGAGCCAGAGCCTGAAATGTCTGACGAAGAATATGAAAGACGGTTGAAGGAGTTTTTAGCAAGTGACTAAGATTGATTTTAAGAAAGTTAAGACTGACGGCAGCCTATTTCGTGAGTTTGAACGGTACATGAAAGGATATTTCAACACGCAGATCACAAAAGAACAGTTTTTGAACTTTGTGTGTCTATGTGAGAATAAAAAATTCTATCTTAATCCGTTCCAGATGTGCGCATGGCTACTCAACAAGCCTGTAGAGGTGATTGTAGACAGATGGTACGATGCGAAAAGGACAAAATAAATGTTTTTTAGAAAAGCAAGAAGAATCAAAGAGCTGGAAAGCCTCTTAGAAATCTACAAGAAAAGGGATATCGAACATACGAATGTTCTGAGGGTATTACTAAATGGACAAAAACGAAGAAACTAAAGAAGAAATCGACTATAGAGATCCAGATCTATGGCATTGGTACGGATCAGGCTATCGCTATATAGGCGATGATGATGAAATTTGAGATGAAAAACAGGAGATAAAACAATGACAAACAACCAAGTGGCAGTTAAAACAACAGGAGACTTTCTTACAAATCCGCAACTATTAAATGCGAAGATCGTCAAGCAGTATCTTGACCCGTCTGGAAAAGCCAGCGATGAAGAACTAGCTTACTTTATCGCAACTTGTAAAGAGCGCAATTTAAACCCATTTACCAAAGAGGTTTACTTTATCAAGTACGGCACGAACCCAGCACAAGTTGTTGTTTCAAAAGATGCCTTTATGAAGCGAGCAGAACAAAACCCTAACTTTGACGGGTTTGAAGCTGGTATCGTGGTAGAAACACCAGAAGGTGAGATCAAGCAGATAACAGGTACAATCCACAGCAAACATGACGAATTGCTAGGAGGCTGGGCCAAGGTCCATCGGAAAGATCGCAGTTTTCCTATAGAGGTAGACGCAGACTTTAAGGCTTACAACACAGGAAAATCTATGTGGGCCAAAATGCCAGAATTGATGATCCGTAAAGTAGCTCTTGTGTCTGCAATGCGTGAAGCATTTAGTGAAAATGTTGGAGGCTTGTACACAGCGGACGAAATGGAACAAGCGCAACCTATTGATGTGACACCAAAAGAAAGCCGTGAGGAAGTCATGAAGCGTAAACAAGCGCAGATTGAACAGATGAAGCAGGAGCAACCAAAGAAAGAGGTTGAACCAATCGCAAGCACGGAATACCCAGCAGAAGAAATGCCTTTTGTAGCAGAAGAGCTACCAGAAGAGATTGAGCTGCCATTTACTTAAAAAGGAGACTCGGATAATGAAAGAAGCAGAAACAGTAAGCCAGCTCGACAATATCCAGATCAATTTTGAACCTGCCAAGGTCGCATTTAGTGACTTTGGAGCGTTCGAGGCTGGGATTGAACAAGCTATTGCTAAATACGGGACATTTGACCTTGAAGTCAACACGATCGAAGAAGTCAAACAAGCACGGACTGACTTGAACAAGTTAAGTCAGAGCCTAGAAGAACGTCGCAAGGAAATCAAGGGTAAAATCAATGAGCCTTATGCAGAATTTGAGAAAGCCTACAAAGCACCTTATAGCAAATTAAAAGGTTTGATCGATACCTTAAAACAGCAGATTGATGGCTACGAGGAAAACCAGAAAGCCTTACGAAAAGATGCGGTGCGTAACTGGTTTAAAGAGAAAGCTCTTGAGGGCAATCTAAACCCAGAAATCTTTGAGCAATATCTGGACGGTTATACTAAAGCTGGACAATTTAAAAAGGACAGCTTCCAAATCTTGAAGAAAACAGAAACAGAGTTAGAAGCTATTGTACTTGCCGAATTGCAAAAACAAAATCAGAAAGACCAAGACATTTCAATTATCAGCAGTCAGTGCGCCACTCACAACATCGGGCCAGCTACTTATATTCGGGCCTATGAAAGCGGTCAGACACTATCAGAGGTGCTCGACAGTATCAATGCAGATATCGAGAGCGCCAAGCTATTCAAGGAGCGCCAAGAAGCACAGAAGCGAGCAGAAGAAGAACGCAAGGCAGAAATTGAGCGTATGGCTAAAGAGCAAGCAGAAGCAAGTATCAAGGCTTACGATGCAGAAACTGGCGAAGTTATCGAAGATGAACCCAAACCAGATCCAGCAAATAGTAAATACGTTACTACTATCAAGTTTTGGTTTGATCTTGAGCAAGCGAAACAATTTAAAGAGTGGTTAGACACTCATGATATCAAATTTGAAACAGTGGAAGGAATGAAGAAAGTATGATCAATAATGTGACACTTGTGGGTCGTATGACTCGGGAAGCAGAGCTCAGATACACCCCGCAAAATCAAGCTGTTGCGACATTCTCACTCGCTGTGAACCGTGATTTTAAAAACCAAAACGGAGAGCGTGAAGCAGATTTTATTAACTGCGTGATCTGGCGACAGCAAGCAGAAAATTTGGCGAACTGGGCCAAGAAAGGGGCTTTGATTGGGATCACAGGGCGGATCCAGACACGAAACTATGAGAACCAACAAGGGCAACGGGTCTATGTGACCGAAGTTGTAGCCGAAAAATTCCAGCTATTGGAATTTAACAAGCAGAACGATCAAGGCCATTCGCAAGGAAACAGCCAGTCAGATTTTGCACGACAGGCAGAACCTATAGACATCTCAAGCGAAGATCTTCCATTCTGAGGTGTTGAAGAATGATTAAATTAACAATACCTATCGAACCGAAAGCCCAAACCCGCCCGAAATTCGGGCGAGGTGGGGCATACGAAGATCCAAAAATGAAAACGTGGCGCAATTCTGCAACATACCTGATTAAAAGTCTATATAAGGGTGAGAAGTTACAAGGCTATCTAAAGACAGAAGTCACGTTTTATCTGAAAGCGCCTCAAGTCGTATCAAAGAAACCCACACCAAAAGCTAAAGCGAAAACGTGGGAACGATACGAACGATTCTTAAATGAGAAAATCTATTGCGCCAAAAAGCCAGATCTTGACAATCTGGAAAAGGCAATATATGACAGCATCTCAGATGCCAACTGCGTTTGGTGGGACGATAACCAAGTTGTAGAGCATACAACCAGAAAGGTGTACTCACCAAATCCACGAATTGAAATAAAAATCAAAAAATTTTAGGAGATAACAACAATGAACAAAAAATTAGTTTTAGCAACAGTAGCAACAATCGCAGCAATCGGAACAGCACAAGGAGTATGTGCAGATGAAGTACAAGGAATAACTGGAACAGGAAATGAAACAAGCGCAGTTACAGCTCCAAACGCTGGAACAACTGGAACAGAAAAAAATGAAACAGCGCAGGCTGATAAACAATCAACTGCTGAAATTGCAAATGCAGAAGCAAGAAGCACAAGCAACAATTCAAACCAATCGGGAAATGCTACACAATTTACAAAAGATGGGACCGATATTCAAGTAACTAATCCAGAAGTTGTAGTTGACCAGTCAAACGGAAACGGGAAATATCAAGGTTTTACAGTCGAATATAAAAACGTACATTTCCCAGATGAAATGGAGATTAACGAGGGCGATAAGGTTAAATTTACACTCCCCGAAGAAGTGAAATTCCAGACTAACTTTGACTTTGACGTATACAATCCCGAAAAACAAGTGGTTGGTAAAGCTACTACAGATACAGCAAGCAATACAGTTACTACTGTATTTAACAACTACTTCAAAGATCATCCACTTAATAAGCAGATGAGCCTCAAGCTGGATGCTACATGGACTGACAAAGTAGAATCGGGTAAACCAGTAACAGCTAACTTTAACGGTACGCTAGTTACTGCACAAATTGGGGCGGAGCAGGTTATTGGTAAAGACGAACTCATCTCGAAATGGGGAAGTCAAGACGAAAAAGACCCAACCATCATTAATTGGACTGCTCGTGTGAACTATGCTAAACGTGTGTTGAACTATGTAACTATCATCGATGAGATGAGCGAGAATCAAAAGTTGGTAGATGATTATTTTGAAATCAAGAACATTGAAAGTGTAGATCCGTGGATTGATAAAGGATCAGCTATGGATTTAGTAAAATCAATTAGCAAGTCTGAACATGGATTTACAATCAAGATGGATCGTCTTGATCGTATGATTTATGTTAACTACAAAACTAAATTGACTAACACGGTTAAAGATAGCGTGAACCCAACCAATAAGATTGAGTTAAAAGCTGAATCTGACGGTGCTGTTTCATATAGTTATGTACAGTTGGTCGGAGGTCGTGGTGATGCCAGCGGTGAGAATAAACCAGTATGGGAAATTCCAAATGACGCTCCGAAATACGAGAAACCATCTATCGACTTAAACGATATTCCTCTTATGCCTCCTGCGCCTATCGTAGAAATTCCAGAGTGGAAAGGTGGGGTGACACCTCCAGATGCACCAAGTATTGATAAACCAGAGTGGAATGGTGGTACAGTTCCATTTGACGCTCCTATTTTGGAAAAACCAGAGATCAATATTGAGGATATTCCATTGTTACCACCAGCACCTATTTTGGATAAGCCAGAACTTATCATTGACTTACCACAACCTAAACCAAACACACCTACAGTTACGACAGATAAACTTACTACAATCAATTCTAAGCCATCTAAAACGACCGTAGAGCCTCAGAAAGAGCAAGTGAATGTTATTTATCAACCTACTGAAACAAACGCTCATACGCTCCCTAATACAGGTACAGAAAGCAGTCTTGTATTATCATTCGCTGGTATGTTCATCTTGGGTGGCATGGCACGAATCGCCCTTAAACGTGAGGGTGAATAATGTCACTGATAGATCAATTCTTTGAGGAATACGACAACCTCATGGTGAAATACGGTGGTGTTAGTAATTTCTTTACTATCCTTGGTGATAAACGTGTGAGTGGATATATCAACCGCTCACGAAGAGACGACACGATGCCACCACCTACGCAATTAAAACACTTTGAGAATTATATGGATAATCAATTTCTGTTGGAGTGTATGCAATACTATGGTGATAACTATCCAGAGAAGATGACCATTAAGATGGACATGGCATTAGATGACTTCATTATTAGACATCGCCTGAAAGGCCGAAGAAAGAAACGTGAATTATCCGTACAACTAACGCTAGAACGTGCATGGTCGCTAGGTGCTTAATGTAAGACTGGCAGATTTTAAACGGTCTGCTAGTCATAACCTCACAAACTAAAATATTATACACTGATGCCGAAGCAAGTGAGGCGCTTCGAACCGAATCGTGATAAAACTACTGGTTTTATGCCTTAACACACGATTCAAAAATGTATATCAACCTATAAATAAATAAAGGAGAGTCCTTTCTTAATGTGTTTACATACAAGTAAGTCTGATATACGCTTACGACCAGATCAACAAAATAATGATAATTCATAGCAGTGCTGTTGATCCACTGCGGGTTATGTCGGTTCGAGGGGTGGAAGCCTCGGAAGGTTCGACTCCTTCCATAATCTTTAGGGCGGGTTTAGGACTCCTTATGATACATTCTTTTATTTCATGCTATCGACCCGTCCCGATAGCTGGCCAGTTGTAGTAAATAGGGTGGCGCAACTCCACCCGCTGGCCATTGCTCACTATAAATTTAGAAAGGCCCTCTTATCTAGTTTTTCTAAGAAGGGGAGCAGAGCAACTCCCCTATTTTAGTAAAGTAGATAGAGATTATTATGGATATTGATTTAATCAAGCGATCAATTCGACTGGATCGACAGCGTTTGCAAGATACGAGTAGCGACTTACTCATACAAAAAAACATTGGTAAAACCGCAGTGATTGGAAGATTACGGGCAATCAAAGAAAGGATTAATAAAAATATTATGGCATTAGAAAAAGAATTAGTAACGCTAACGAAGAAATGGTTTGTGGATCGTGATTTAGAACACGGTGGGCGATTAGACAAACAGGCTCTCAAATTAAGTGAGGAGTTTGGCGAGCTATGCGCTGGATATCTAAAGCAAAATGAAAAGCTAACAAAAGACAGCATCGGTGATTGTGCGGTCGTGATCGTAGGGCTTGCTCTTTTGATTGATGTAGACGTACATAGTATCTTTAAGAGTGCAGATGGTGTTAGACCAAAAGAAACAATGGAAAGTTTTAAATTGCTGAATGCAAACATTTCAGAGTTCCAGTTGTCACAGGATTTGGCAAGCAAAGAAATGTGCCGTCATAATCTAGTACGTGCGGTAGCTTATCTAAAATCTATTAGTAAGGCACTTAACTACGACTTTGCAGATTGCTTTGAGATCGCATATAACGAAATTAAAGATCGAAAAGGTCGCTGGATCAATGGGGCGTTTGTTAAAGAGGAGGATCTTCCGAAATGAATATACAAGAATTGATTGAAAAAATAAATGAAATTGCTACTGAAACACCTTTCCCAAATGCTAAAATCGTGGATCACTCGGAAGTGATTGAACTGATTAAACAACTAGACAAACCGCAGAAAGTCCAAGTCCCGCTGATTGTAGCTGATTGGATTGAGGCTTGTAAAGAACATCTACCAATTGGTCTACATACTGCTATGAATCCAAACTTTATGAAGCAAAACAACCAAAGTTCTGATCTGATGTTATGGATTAAAAAGAGTAGTAATCAAGAAATCTTTGCTCAAGCGTGGATTTTCGGCTACACAGTCGAGAAAGAAAAGCGGTATTATGTAAGTTTTAAAGGGATGGAAAGTGGTGATTTTAATTACTTAAACTTTATCAAATTTCAACACGCTTGGGTGTTATCGTCTTTAAAAATCGATAAGAAATTTCGTACAGAACACACAAAAAAACAGCTCGAAGAGGCCGGTTTTGGCTGGGTGTTCGATTGTGAGGGGATCAAAATTGAGGAGGTGGAAGAATGATTATTAAAGATTATAAATACGAAAATTCAACAGATGGAATTCATTACATAATAGATGTAGATGGTTACGAATTTGAAATGAATCACACAAGAACAGAGTACGGCAGCGTTCAACATGACGACATAGAATATTTTTTAGATGAAATTGCTGAATACGATATGCAAGAAGCGGAATTGATTGAAGATTTTGTAAGATTTCAAAGTTACTTGTTGATGTATGGAGTTGGATTTGTTTTTAAAAATGCTGAGGAGGTGCAAGATGATTCCGAAATTTAGAGGGTTATCCATTGACGAAAGCAGCAAAGGAGAATGGCAATATGGTTATCTGATTGAAGACAATGGACAATCCTTTATTATCAACGAAGTGCTAGAAGCTAACGAGCAATACATTACTATTGGCTCTTGGTGTCCTATTGATCAAAAAACAGTTGGGCAATCAACAGGCTTGCATGATAAGAACGGTAAGGAGATTTTTGAAAAGGATATCCTTGATTATAATGGCAGAAAAGTTATTGTAAAACGGCATGGCTCTTATGCTGGTTTTATCTATGAGTTTGTAGACGAATTGAAAAATAGAACAACAGAATGGCAACCGCTATTTCTCTCTTATTATCACTTTGAAATCATCGGCAACGTCTACGAAAATCCAGAATTGCTGGAGGTAACAGAATGACATTAGAACAGTTCCTTAAATCTTTATCAATGTTAATGTGGGCTTCATACTGGTCAGTGATTTTTTTCAAGACCTTTATGAATAACAAAGATTAGGAGGTATAAAAATGAATCAAGTAGTATGTCCAAATTGCTACTCAACATCAACAAAACATCATCATACTGATTGGCGACATATTGATAATTCAACAGGCGAGACAAAACCAGTAAGTATTATGCTTTGCTTAGACTGTAAAACACTATTTATTGATGATCGACCTTGGTAAAACAAAATATATAAAGGAGTAACAAAATGAGACCAAACAGATACCCATACACTAAAAATCAATGGGAAGAAGAAACAACGCTGGTATGTTTTGGGGATGATACCAGCGTTAAACTGAGAGTAGAAAGAAATAGAATAACGGGGGAAACGAAACAATGAAGATTGTGTTCCGATTAAAAAACGGTGATAGAATTGAAAGAATTGGATGTGATGAAAATGATATGGAAAGACTGGCAAGCCAATTTAATAATGGGGAACTGCTGTATGTTAGTAATCTCTGTGTCAACCCTAAAGAAGTAGTCTGTTTTATTGGATACGGAAGTGGGGAAAACTAATGGACTTACAAAACTTAATCTATTTATTACTCGCACTGGTCTGGCTCACTGGTTTGATCTGGGCTGGTGTGATTGCGTTTAAAAATAGAAAGGATAAGCATGACTAAAATATTTTATACGATCCTCGCATCAGTATCGCTGGTATTTATGATCGTGTGTATTAACTTAAACTCACGGATTGAAAGTCTTAATAAACGTGTGAGCGATCTGGAATGGACGGTACAAGAACATGAGTTATCTATCCAGCGGTTGGCAGAAAAGAATAATGCGCAGGATGTGATTTTGAATAAACTGAACAGCGAGTATCAGATGCGTGAGAGACAACGTGCGGAAGAAGTTAAGGAGGCTGCTGAGAGAAACGGAGTGGGTGGTTAAAAATGATTAGAGCAAAGTTATTTAAAGGATGCGAGTACGCAACTGCTGCGGAGCAACTGGAAAGTTTTATCAACAATAGTTCGATTAATGAAATCATCAGTATTGTTAAAACTAAAAGCCATCAATGGGAAGAAGGATTTGATTTAACACAAACCTATGTTACCGAACTACTACTTATCTATCGTGAGGGTGACGAATGAACATAGCAAGTAGATTGAATAGATTAAAATACATTGATCTGAAGATTAAATCCAAACAACAGGAAATAGTCGCAATTAGATCATCAGTATTGAAAGCGCAAGTTTACTCTGATGAACCAAAAGGAGGCAATATAGGGAATAGCACGGAAGACAAGGCTGTTAAAATTATCGACAAAACAGATGACATCAAGCACGAAATCAACTTGCTAATGAATGAAAAATTAGAAATGGCTCAATTGATAGATAGTCTTGAAGATCCACTAGAAAGCATTGTACTAAGGCTATTCTTCATTAACGGTTATAGCTGGAATGAGGTCATACGTGAGTTGCATTATTCACGAGGGACAATCCAAAAAGCGAGAAAGTCGGGAATTAAAAATTTAAGCCAAAAAAGTGTACGGATTGAACAACATTGAACTTTTAAAGTGGTATTATGGTAGTACGGACAAGTGGAGCAAGACATCTACTCTAAGCAGTTTGAGCGTTTTTTAAAAGTTTTATCTCCAATGAACATTTTGATGGTTTTTCACGTCACTTGCCCCTTGTCTTTCTTATTTGATACCAACGGGATCGGATTTAAACCGATCTTTTTTTATTTTTTTAACGAAAGGGGTGATGGAAAATCAATAAATTGTCACTAAAACAGCAACGTTTTGCAGATGAGTACATCATCAGCGGAAACATTGAGAAATCAGCATTAAAGGCTGGTTACTCTAAAACTTATTCTCGTAGTCAGTCGCACAAACTCTTGGCCAATGTTGGCATTAAAGCATATATAGACGAACGTTTGAAACTCCTCGAATCCGAGAAGATTGCAACGCAAGATGAAGTTTTGCAATACCTAACCGCTATCATGCGAGGAGAGGAACAAGAAAAAACACTCATCAGCATTGGTGAACTCGGTCAAGAGATTGTCGATATTGATGTATGTGCCAAAGATAGAATCAAGGCTGCAGAACTTCTTGGCAAACGATTCAGGATGTGGACAGAGAAAGTAGAAACTGACATCACACAAGCAGTTGTGATTGATGTGGGTGAATGGGATGACGATCAAACTTAACATCAACCCATCGAAAGTGTTCAACAGGCACATCTATGACCATCTGTTCGACTATGACACATTCACAGAGGTGCATTATGGTGGCGCTTCGTCAGGTAAAAGCCACGGAGTCTTTCAAAAGATTGTCATTAAGGCGCTGAAAGACTGGAAGAAGCCACGCAAGATCCTTGTGCTTCGTAAAGTCGGTGCTACCGTCCGTGATTCAGTCTTTGCAGATGTGCAAGCTACATTGTCGTATTTCGGTATTCTGAATATGTGCAAAATCAACATGTCTGCGTTTCGTATAGAGCTGCCGAATGGCGCAGAGTTCATCTTTAAAGGAATGGATAACCCAGAGAAAATAAAATCCATCAAGGGCATCTCTGATGTGGTCATGGAAGAAGCGTCTGAGTTTACTCTTGACGACTACACACAGCTCACGCTTCGTTTGCGTGATAAAGCGCATAAACAAAAGCAAATATACTTGATGTTCAACCCAGTTTCCAAAGCGAACTGGGTTTATAATGCTTTTTTTGTTAAAAAGCCTAAAAACACAGTCGTGTATCAGACGACATACAAGGATAATCGCTTTTTAGACGCTCTCACAAGAGAAAATATCGAGGAATTGGCCAATCGTAACGAAGCGTATTACAAAATCTACGCTTTGGGAGAATTTGCGACTCTTGACAAGCTAGTTTTCCCGAAATATACAAAAGCGTTGCTAAACAAGGACGATTTGAGACAAATCACATCCTATTTTGGCCTTGACTACGGGTTTATTAACGACCCAAGCGCATTTATGCATGTGAAAATCGATGATGACCGTAAAAAGTTGTACATTGTCGAGGAATATGTAAAAAAAGGATTGACAAATGACAAGATCGCAGAGAGTATTACCGCCCTTGGGTATGCGAAGGAGCAAATTCGAGCCGATTCGGCTGAGAAGAAATCGAACCAAGAGCTTCGGAATCTTGGTATCGGGCGAGTTATCGATGTCAAGAAGGGTGCTGGTTCAGTCATGCAAGGAATCCAGTATCTTTTACAGTATGAGTGGATTGTAGACGAAAGATGTGTGAAAACCATCGAAGAGCTGGAAAATTACACATGGAAGAAAGACAAGGCCACGAATGAATACATCAACGAGCCTGTAGATTCCTACAACCACTGTCTGGATGCGATAAGATATGCGATCCAAGACAAGATCACTAAATCAAAAATTAAAACTTTCAAAGGAGGCTTTTAATTGACTAAAGTCAGAATAAACAACAAGCGACTGCTCACTGTACCAGTAGACACAGAAGTGACTGCGCAGATCGTGACAGAGGCGATTCGCTTGCATTTGAGCAAACTCGTACCGACCTATCGAGAGAACGAAAATCTATATCTATCAGATCACAAGATTCTGCATACTAGAGCTAAAGACGCATGGAAGCCTGACAATCGTCTAGTTGTCAACTATGCAAAATATATCGTGGACATGTTTAATGGTTATTTTATCGGTATTCCAGCCACTGTATCACATGACGATCAAGTTATTAGTGATTATGTCAACGATTTTAGAAAATTCAACGACATGGAAGATAGCGAGAGCGAACTTTCTAAGCTGGTTGATATCTTTGGTCATGCTTTTTGGTATGTGTACCAAGACGAAGACGCAAACACACGGGTGACATACAACAGCCCGATGAATATGCTGATTGTGCATGATAACTCTGTTGCAGAGCGTCCTAAATTCGCTGTACGGTACATGATCGATGAAGAGACAGGCGCTGGCACTGGCGAGGTTGTGACTGATAAAGAAACAATCTACTTCACACTGGATAACGCTGGTGATGTGCATTTCGGTGAGCGAGTCAACCACATCTACTCACATCTTCCGATCATTGAAGTGATTGAGAATGAAGAGCGTCGAGGCATCTTTGAAAGCGTGAAGACATTGCTTGACGCACTCAACAAAGCGGTCAGCGAGAAAGCAAATGATGTTGATTATTTCGCAGATGCTTACTTGAAGATCATTGGCATGGAGCTAGATGATGAAGTAAGTTCTAGCATCCGTGATAATCGTGTATTTAATTTGTGGGGCGAAAGTGGCAGTCAGTTAGATGTTGACTTCCTGCAGAAGCCAAACGCAGACCAGACACAAGAGAATCTTATCGTGTTGTTGCGTGATGCAATCTTTAACATCTCAATGGTTGCCAACCTATCAGACAAAGATTTTGGCAATAGCTCTGGAACTGCTCTTGCTTATAAGTTGCAAGCGATGGACAATCTTGCTAAATCAAAAGACCGCAAGATGCAGTCTGGATTTAATCGCTTGTATGAGGTTGTTTTATCTGTACCAACTACGCAAGTACCAGCAGATGCATGGTCTGAATTGAATTACAAGTTTACTCGTAACGTGCCTAAGAACACGCTTGAAGAAGCACAGATCGTAAGCCAACTTAATGGCCAAGTATCAGACGAAACTAAACTCTCTGTCTTGTCTATCGTCCAAGATCCGAAAGAAGAGCTTGAACGCATGGAAGAAGAAAGCAAGAAAGACAGTGAACTGTATCAGCAAATGGCTTTAAATGAGCGCATGAGCGATTTTGCGATCAACAAGGATGCAGAAGAAGGCAACAAAGAAAAGGACGGTGTAGAGGATGACAGAGACCGTCAGACAGAATAGTTACTGGCGCAACCGTGTTGAACTAGAGCAGAAAGCAGCGATCAAGCGTGATGAAGATTATGCAACTGAATTGAAGAAGATGCATGATTACTACTTCAACGAGATCGATAAGGAAATTAGAACGTTTATCAATCGATATGCCGAAAAGAACGGGAACATTCCTTATTCTGAGGTTGTAGCACGACTTGATGCAATGGATGTTGCTGCATTTGCTGAAAAAGCCAAACGCTATGTTGAAGAGAAAGATTTTGGTGCGATAGCTAACAGAGAATTGGCTATCTACAACCTTAAAATGCGAGTATCAAGGCTTGAAGCGTTGCAACAAGAGCTGGACTTGCAGATGATTGCTCTTGCAAACGAGGAAGAAAGGAAGACAGGCAACTTTTTGAAAGAGGAATACTTGCAAGGCTTGAAAAGCCAAGCTGGTATTTTGGGAGTATCAGAAGGAGCTACGGTCTCTACTGCGATGAAGCAAGCGATAGATCGTAATTTTAACGGTGCTACTTGGTCTAGTCGCATTTGGGATCGGCAAAATGCTCTGCGTGACATCGTAAAGAAAGCAACATCTGACTTGCTGATTCTTGGTAAGAATCCAACACAGATTATATCAAAGCTACGCAAAGAATTTGGTGTATCTGCGCATCAAGCAAAACGCTTGGCGGTTACAGAAGGTTCACGGGTCGCAATGGCAGCGCAGAAAGATAGTCTGGAATCGCAAGGCTATGATGAATATGAGTACATAGCAGAGCCGAGCGCTTGCAAGATATGCGCCCCGCTCGATGGCAAGATCTTCAAAGTGTCAGAAATGGAATCTGGGCGCAACTGCGCTCCTATGCATCCATTTTGCCGATGCAGTGTTGCTGCTCATTATTCTAAAGTTGTTAAACCAGTTGAAAAAGAGGTTGAAAAACCTAAAGAAATTGAAGAAGTTCCATCTGTTGGTACAGCTTTTTCTTATGGTTTAGATTTAGCCCATAAAACTTTACAAAACTTTGTTGACAACGCTAAAAAGTGGTATAATAGTCATATAGAAAGCCAGCTATCTGCTGATGATATTAATGCATCGAGTGAAGCTTTAAAAAAAGTAATAGACAACAGTGCTTATTCTATGCGTTTTAGGTCTGCGAACATTGACAAACTGATAGAATCCGGAAGGTTTATGAATCAGTTTGAAACTGGAACGAGTGGCGGGACTCTCAATGCAAAATACAGAAGACAAGCCACAAACCAATTGTTTGGTTTGTCTGGCAAACGCTTGAAGAAATCCGAGTTTGAAAAGTATGGCTACTTCGGAAACAAGGACGCTTACAAAGATTTTGCCTACAACTTGACAAGAGGGAACGGTGTTTTTCAATACGGTGATGTTATCATCCATTTTAAAAAAGACAAAGTGGCGAACAAGACAACATTCACAGTAAACAACAGCCTTGGCCCTGCAGTCCATCAAGAACTTGTTGCAGATAATCCAAACAGACCGAATTTGGTTAGTATCAATAAAAGGTCTCTGAAAGAAACGGTAGATTTGCTCAAAACTGGCAAAATTGAAACACCAGAAGAAGCGAGCAAGGCTCTTGGTGTCCGTTATTTAGAGACTCAATATCATGGTGAAATAGGAGTATCTGATATTTCTAGTATGTACTTCACAAATGACAAACCAAGTGAGAAGCAAATCCAGTCGTTGAAGGAATTCGGTATTAACTTGTATGTGAAAGAAGGTGATCAATTTGTTAAAATTGAATAAAATCATCGGTGTCGATGAATCGAAAAAAAATATATTGGTCACTCTCGAAGATGGCCGTTGCGCTCTAGTCGATAAAGAGAGAAAAGGTTTTGTTGTTGAAATCCTTTTAGATTCTTTTTATAAGTGGATGCCTTTCCCGAATGAACCAACTGCAGAAGATCAAGCGGAAGTTATTGAGATCTTAACAAACCCAAAATTATTTGGATTTGGCCCTTTGGCAGAAGAATATCTCACAGATGAAACGCTAAAGCATGAATTTGATGCCATGAAGAAAGATGCAGGATACGCATATTGAATATATAGAAAGTCGTAGCAATACGACTTTTTTTGTTGTCAAAAAACAGAAAGAGAGGAGTCGCCTTGAATATTTGGAACATAGTATCAGTCACTGGAGGGGTTGTCTGTTTATTACTTATCCTCTTGTTTGGATATGCGATGACAATCGGCCTACTGTCAGGGATTGATGAAGTTAAACGCAAAAACAGAGATTGAGAGGTGATCTAGCATCTTGACAAGCAGGAATAGACTGCTATTTTATCGCATAATCTAACCAGTCGAAAGGCTGGTTTTTATTTTGTCCAAGCATTGATGACGCTAAAAGCTATGGAATACAAGATAGTCGGGGACGACTTTAAAAATAGGAGGTTCGCATGAACAAAGAAACAGAAGTAGTCGAAACGGTTGAAGATGTTGAAAAGGTAACGGCCGAACCAGAAGAACATCAAGAAGAACCGAAAGACGAAAAGAAGTACACGGACGCAGATGTTGATAAGATCATCAACAAGAAATTTGCAAAGTGGAAAGAAGAAGCAGAAAAAGCTGAGAAAGAAGCTGAGAAGTTGCGCAAGATGAACGCTGAACAAAAAGCAGAGTATGAAGCTCAAAAACAAGCTGAACGCATTGCCGAGCTAGAAGCACAACTCAATCGCAACGGACTTGAAAAAGAAGCTTCTAAAATGCTATTTGAAGCTGGAATTACAGCCGATGAAACGGTGCTTGACTTTGTTGTACGCAATAATGCAGAAGACACACAACAGTCAGTACAGTCACTCATTGGTCTTGTAAATACTCTTGCAGACGCAAAAGTACAAACCATGCTAGTTGGTAAGACACCAACCAAGCAAGAAGAAACTGGTCAAGGGATCACCAAGGAACAATTCCGCAAGATGGGCTATCAAAGCCGCAATGAACTGTTCCAAACGAACCCAGAACTATATAACCAATTGAAAGGATAATTAATTTATGCCACAAGGAATTACTCAAAAAGCTACTATGGTAGTGCCAGAAGTCATGGCTGACATGGTATCAGCTAAATTGCCTAAACTAATCAAATTCACCCCGCTTGCTTACGTTGACAACACACTTGTTGGACAACCCGGTGACAAGATCACTGTACCGAAATGGGAATACGCTGGAGATGCAGCGGAAGTTGCAGAAGGTGTAGCCATCACTTTGGACCAATTGACTACTAAAAAGTCTGAAATGACAATCAAAAAGGCTGCTAAAGGGTATGAAATCACAGACGAAGCCCTTCTTTCAGGTCTTGGAGATCCAATCGGACAAGCAGTATATCAAGCATCACTTGCTCTTGCTAACAAGATCGACAACGACCTTGTGGAAGCTGCGAAAGGCGCAGTCCAAAAAGTAGCCGAAACAGCTACTACTGTTGACAACTTGCAAAAAGCCCTTGACATCTTTGCGGATGAAGACGATGCATCTTATGTTGCCTTACTTAACCCAGCGGACGCTGCTGCTCTTCGTAAAGATGCAGCTCAAAACTGGACTAAAGGTTCAGAGCTTGGTGCTGAAACAATCGTAAACGGAACATTCGGTGAAGTGCTTGGTGTTCAAATCGTTCGTACAAACAAAGTTGAAAAAGGTAAAGGCTTCCTCGTTAAAGTCTCTGCTGATGCTACTGACACAGACGATGTGAACAAGTATGGTGCATTCGTCATTGCATTGAAACGTGATGTAATGGTTGAAACTGACCGTGACATCTTGAAGAAAGCCACTGTCATTACCGCAGACAAACATTATGGAACATATCTCTATGATCCATCACGAGTTGTCAAATTCGGTGAATCGTAATTTCAAAAAGGGGGTGACAACGTGAGCATGCTACTACGTTATCACTATCAACAGAGCGAACCAGTCGAACCAGAAAAGGTTGAAGATGTCGCTTTGGATGATATGACGCTAAAAGATTTGAAATCTTTAGCTAAAGAAACTGGTGTCGAAGGTTATTCCACGCTTGCAAAAGCTGAATTAGTCGAGGCATTGAAAGGATGATTTGATTATGTCGTACATCGATAAAGTAAAGGTGCTGTTGAATATCGAGGACGACTTGCAGGACAAAATGCTTGGTTTAATCGAGGAGATGACAACCCAGCATTTCACTGCCTATACTGGGGATTTTGGAGTGCCAGACAAGTTTGATTACATGATTGTAGAAATCATGATCGAACGATTCAACCGCATTGGATCGGAAGGTTACTCTAAGAAAACACTCGAAGGCTTGACTCTTGAATTTAATCAAGATGATTTTGCTCGATTTAACAAGATCTTGAAACGTGAGTACCCATCTATCCTTGAAAATCGAGGATTTAAGATGCTATGAGAGAAAGCGAACGTGTTGAACTCGTATTTCAGGCTGGAAAACCTAAATATGACCCAGAATTAGGACGAATGAGCAACGCAGAACCTACTAAGAAGGTGTTTCCTTGCTTTATTTCCGAATTAGGACTGGAATTGAAAGTCAAACTGCTTGATAAAGTCGATGTAGATGCCAAAGTCCTACGTTTTAATCACGTTATAAATGGCTCTATATCGTCCATTGTCATTGCTGGTAAACGCTATAAGGTTATCAGTCGGAAGAATCCAGAGCGACGCTCTACGGTCTTGTATGTAGCTGAGGTGATGGGTTAATGTTTGATATCGATATTAACGATGGAGGGGCAACCCTCTTTTTTGAACAAGCGGTTAAATTTGACGCACACGAGATCTTGAAAGATCACGGCTCACGCTTGCACAGACGAGCAGTAAGAAATGCTGTCTTCACTCGTGGATATTCCACGGGTGCTACAAGGCGGTCTATTTTCTTAACTGTAGGTCGTGACGAGGCAAGAGTCAAAGCAAATACGGACTATTCAGGATATCCAGAAGTAGGGACACGCAAGATGGAAGCTCAACCATACATGGGGCCAGCTCTGGAAGAAACCATTCCAGATTTTGTAGCAGATTTAGAGAAAGGAATGACAGGTAAATGAAACAGCCAGATCAACAATTATTTGACGAAATTTACAAGCGCATTTCTTCGCTTGGCTATGATATTTATCTAGCTTTGCCTGATATGTCTGCTAAATATCCATTTTGTGTGATGGGTGATACGCATTTAATGCCTAGCCCTACCAAATCGGGGTTGATTGGTCTAGTTAGTACAAGAGTACACATCTGGGACGATATCAACAACCGCAGACGCTTGTCAGACATGATCTACAAGATTCAAAACGAATTGAGCAAGATCAATCGCATCGAGAATAGAAGCTGGTCTATGGGCCTCTCTAGTAATAGTCAAATCATTAAAGACAACAGCACAGAAGAAACACTCTTCCATGCAGTGATTGACATGGAATTTAAATTTGTTTAAACGAAAGGAAAAACTAAATGGTATTAGAACCACAAAAAGGTAAAGATCGGATTTTGATGTTCCGTAAAAAAGGCGACAAAACTGCTGCAGCAAAACTTGCTTTGCAAACAGAACACAAATGGGAATATGAACGTAAGACAGATAGCACTAAAACCAAAGATGGCGCTATTTCTGCTGCTGGTGGATTGGAAGTTACACTCTCAATCGAAGCGGTTGCGTCTCGTGACGAATTGAATAACATGCTTAAAAACTCTGTAATCGAAGGTTACGAGTTGGAAGTATGGGACATCGACTTGAAGGGCGAAAAACAAGGAGCTAAATACCCAGCATTGTACGCTATTGGTAAATTGAGCAAGTGGGAAGTACCTGCAAACGTTGAAGATCTCATCACTTTGCAAACTGAAATGGCAATCGATGGTAAACCAGTACCGGGATATGCAACACTTACTGCGGATCAAGAGGCAGAGGTGCTTTATGCATTTGCTGACACAACTGCAATCACTGGATAAGCAGTAACAATCACGAGGGCGAAAGCCCTCTTTTATTTTTACTAAAAAACACAAAGAAAAGGAAAAATCATAATGAAAACATTGACAATTAACGAACGTGAACACGAACTATCTTTTGGTATTGCATTTATCCGTGAACTTGATAAGAAGTTCTGCTCTAACGTGAATGGAATGAATTTCGGGGCTGGTGTCCGTTCTGCGGTTGTGTATCTCTTGGATGGAAACCCTGTTATCTTGGTTGACATCATTCAGGCCGCAACTATCACAAATCGGAGCAAACTATCTGAAAAGGATATTGAGAAATGGCTTGAAGAGCAAGATGATCTCGATGTTGTCTTCGATGATTTTTTAACATGTTTGAAGACCTCAAAACTGACCAAGAAGACAACGATGGCGATCGTGGAAGCGGTGGAACAAGCCTAAAGAAAACCACGGTCGAACTCACTTCTGAACAGACTTATGAAGATCTTATGGCAACTATCTTCGCATTCTTTGGTATTACAGACTATGTGACTGCTCAACGCATGACGCTGAAAGAATTTAATATCAGACAGCGTGCAAGAGATATGCAGATGCTAGACGAGGAAAAGAGAGTGTATTTGCTCGCTTTTCAGATTCGACAAGCACAAGCTAGTAAGAAAGATGGAAGATATATCTTTGAGAAGTTCGAAGACTTTTACAATGAAGAGGAAAGACGCAGAACAGTCTTGAATAGATCGCAAGGCCCTGCAGTCAATCAAGAACTGATCGAGATTGCCAAAAGACTTCAAAGGAGGCGAAAGGAAGGAGGTATAGATGGCTGATAAGTCCTTTAAAGTAGAAGCCGTGCTGAAAGCCACTGATGCAGGTTATTTTGCAACCATGCAAAAGGCAGGCTCTGCAGTCGAAGGTCTCACGCAAAAGGCTGGAAAAGCTGGTTCCAATATCTTTGGATCGCTTGAAAAAGTCGGCAAGGGAATGACAATTGCAGGGGCAGCAACAACTGCGATGGGCGTGAAAGCAGTTAAAGGCTTCGGAGACTTTGAAGCATCACTCAACAAGGCTGCAATCGTAGCTGGCGGTACATCTAAGGACATTGAAGGTTTAGCAGATGTAGCCAACAGAATGGGTAAAGACTTGCCACTGTCTGCACAGGATGCAGCAGATGCAATGATTGTCATGGCTCAAAACGGTGCTAGCCTAGAAACTATTAAGAAAATTTTCCCAGCAATCGCACAAGCAGCAACCGCTTCTGGTGCTGATTTGGTCACAACTGCTGGGGTTGTACAGCAAGCGATGAACGTTTGGGGCGATAGTATTGGCTCTGCTGAACAGGCTGCAGCCGTATTGACTCAAACAGCAAACGTATCTAATGCATCTGTCGAGAGTATGGAGCAAGCCTTATCTAACGTGGCAAGCTCCTCTCGTCTAATGGGTGTGGATATGAAAGACGCATCCACTGCAATCGGTCTGATTACCAACACAGGTATGTCTGCAGCGCAAGCATCACAAGACTTAAACCATGCTATGTTGAAGATGGCAGCACCATCTAAAAAAGCAACCAAGCTGATGGACAGCCTTGGTATAAGCTACACGGACGCTGCAGGAAACATGAAACCATTCAAGCAGATCTTGACTGAGGTGAATGAGGCGATCAAGGATATGCCACAAGCTGAGAAGGCTGCGACATTGAAGACCTTGTTTGATACCTCAGGGATGCAAGCTATCAGCCCGTTGCTTGATAGTATTTCAAACAAAACCAAAGATGCTACCAAATCATGGGACGCTGCCAGAGGATCGCTCGAAGAGGTGTCTCGTTCACAAGGTGATGCTGCCGCTTGGCTTGCAAGACAAGCAGAGGATATGCAGAATAACGTTGGTTCTAAACTTGAGCAAGTCGGTGGATCGTGGGAAGCCTTGCGTAATAAGGTTATGGCATCGAACAAAGGGATGCTCACAGGCTTATTGTCTGGAACATCTAAAACCATTGAATGGGCTACAGAGAGCAATAACGCAGTAGCCAAGGTAATTCGTGGATTCGTTGGCTTGTCACCAGTCGTAGGTCCTGCAATGACTACGATTGGCACAACAATGATTCAGACTAAAAATATTATGTCTGGTCTCGGCTCTACATTCAATGTCATAAAGGGGTCTATGACCTCTGGCTGGGGCTTGATTATCGTTGGTGCTGCGCTACTGATTAAATACTTCGTTGACCTGTATAATCGTAGCGAATCATTCCGTAAAACTGTAAATAACATTGCTACTGCAGCAAAGACGGCATTTATGGACTTGTACGCAAAGATGAAGCCAGCCATAGACGGGATTGCTAAATTCTTTGGCAAGATTCCAAATGGTAGCGGTTTGATGACTGCTATTGCAGGGGTTGGATTATCTCTGACAGGTATCTTTAGAGTCCTTGGTAAAAATCCATTCGGTTTATTTGCTAGAAAAGGTCAACAATCAATGGGATTGCTTTCTAAACTCAACCCGTTCAAGGGATTGAGAGGAAAAGCCGCAGCAGAATCTAAAGGGATGGAAAGCTCCTTTAAACAATCCGATGGCATTATCAAACAGATCTTCACTGGACTCGGCCAAGGGATTAAATCAGCTCTCGAAGGTATAGGAAACGCTGCTAAAGGTATTGGGGCAGGCTTATCTGCTACGTTCCAAGGACTTGGTACAGGTATTTCCAGTGCTTTGCGTGGTTTAGGTGCTGCAACAGCAACCGCTGCAAAAGGAATCGGAACTGGTTTGGCAATTGCTTTCCAAGGTTTAGGCCGTGCGCTTGCTATGGTTAACCCTGCAACGTTACTAGCTCTAGCGGCTGCTATCCTTGCGATTGGTGCTGCAATGGCTCTTGCTGGTAGTCAAGGCGCAGGAATTGCTCAAATTCTGCAAGGTGTAGGCTCTGTTATTGTATCAGTAGGTACTGCAATTGGAAATGTAGCGCAAGCTATTTTGGTTGGACTTGCACAAGCCATTGTAACAGTAGCACCAGTCATTTCAGCATTCGCTCCTATCGTGGAAGCGATCGGAAAGGCTATCGGTAGCGTCATTACTGCAATCGGTGGAGTTGCACCTCAATTGGCCGTATTGGTCAATGCGTTTGGCACAGCATTCAGTGCTATCATTCAAGCAGTAGGGTCTGCAGTTCAACAGATCGCATCTGGTATCTCTCAAATCGTGACTGCGCTTGCTCCGATTGTAGAAACTATCGGAAATGTGATTATTAAAGTCGCTGAAATCATCATGACGAACTTGCCACCAGTTTTGCAAGCGGTAACTCCACTTGTGGAAGTTCTTGGTAAGGTCTTCACGACCACAGCGCAAATCATCGCAGACGCAGTCGTGCGAATAATTCAGGTACTGCAACCAGTTATGCCTTCTGTCGCACAGGTTGCGCAAGCAGTCAGCCAAGCAGTAACTTCCATTGTTCAGGCATTTTCTAGCATTGTAGGGCAGATTGCACCAATTATCAACAGTATTGCGAACTTATTTACAAGCGTAGGTAACGCAATTAAGACTGCGTTGAGTCCAATCACTCCAATTCTGCGAGAATTTGGCAACGTGGTTAATTCCGTGTTTAAAGGCGCATCTAATGTCATTAGATCATTTGGTCAAGCGGTAAGAAGTATCTTGGATGGCGTTTCTGGTGTCATCAAGTCAATTGGTGGTGCTATCAAGGACGCTGGTGAAGGATTTAAACGATTCGGACAAGGTATAAAACTCGCAGGAGACAACGGACTACAAGCGGCCGCTGGTATCGGTGCAGTTGCTACTGCGGTTCTTGGCCTTGGGGCTGCATCCGCTGGTGGTAACTTGAATGGATTCCGTGCTGATTTGGACAAATTAGACACGGTAATGTACAAGATTGGTAGTCGTAATGTAGGATCTATCTTTACACAGATGGCATCTGGCATGCGTACTGCAGCCTCTGCGGTCAATCCACTTGCAAATGGTCTTCCGAAAGTTGCGACAGCAATGACGACAATTGGCCCTGCCGCAACAGCATCATCTAGTGGCATCCGTTCGTTTGGTACAGGATTCCAACAAATGGCATCCGCAGTCACTCGCTCTGCATTGATGTTTACAATGCTAAACAGTCAGTTTGCATCATTTGGATCTGCTATCGTAAATGCCACATCGTCATTGAGTGGATTTAACACGATGATTACCAGTGTACAATCTGGATTCACGTTTATCATCCAATCGATCACATCATTCATCTCGGCATTAACGAGTCTCGGAAGTAGTATTCGTACAGTCCAAACAACTATTGCACAGCTTGGTACGTCTATGGTGCAATCTGCGTCTGGATTCTCACAACTCGGTAATGCTATGCGTACAGCGATGTCGCAAGTTGTTGCTGCGGTTAACACTGGAATCCAGCAAGCTAGATCTGCCCTTACTGCAGGTTTTGCAAGTATGGGTACGGTTGCGTCTACCTCTATGAACAATATTGCAACTAGCGTCAGAATGTCTATGACAACCATGAACATCTCTGTCACGCAAGCAATGACGCAAATGGGGGCATCAATCAGAACGTCCATGACTTCTGTCAGCACTATGATGCAAGCAATGTTGAACAACATCGTAGCAACCATCTCAGCATCATTCCAACGTATGACCATGACGATCACAATGGCAATGATGCAAGCAAGCATGGCTATCCAGTCAGGAATGATGCGCATGGTATTAACGATGACCACAAGTGGTATGCAAATGGCTCAAATTGCACAGCGGACTGGCCAACAGATTTCACAAAATATCACGAACGGTATTAGAAATGGTGTCGGTAGCGCAAGAAGTGCGATGCACTCAATGATGCACGCTATCCAAGCAGTTGGAATGGCTGCGGTCGGGACAATGCGTTCAGTCGGTAGCATGATTGGTCATGGTTTGGCTCAAGGTATGTATTCCGCTCTTGGTGCAGTAACTGCTGCGGCAAATGCACTCGTTGCACAAGCAGAACGTGCTGCGCAAGCAAAAGCCAAGATCCACAGTCCATCACGGCTGTTCCGTGATAATGTCGGTAAATTCTTGGCTCTTGGTGTGGCCGATGGTATTGATCGCAACGCATCGGAAGTATCGAAGTCAATGGAGAATTTGATTGACGATGCATCGCAGTACACTGCAAGCAATCCTCTTGGCTCTGGATTTGATTACAACGGAGTAATCAACCATGAAATCAAAGAAGCTGACAGCCAAAATAAACCAATGCAATTAACTCTTGAATTGGGTGGTCGTGCATTCTCTGCATTTGTAGAGGATATTACAACCGCACAAGGCAAGAAAGAGCGTATCAGATTAAAGACAAGTCCTCTGTAAAAATGAGGGCTTTGCCTTTTTTATAAAAAACGAAGAAAGGGGGAAAAATGTATAATTTCACAGATACAAACGAGATTTTAAAAAGCTATGAAATGGGTATCCAGACGACATTCAACGGCAAGACACTGGAACGTGAGCTTACGAACGCAAATGGAGCATTTCAGACTGTCATGATTTCTGGTCGTGGTGTCGTAGACCAAGAACATCAAACTGTTGATGTGACTGGTCGTGATGGCAAGGTTTTTAGGCGCAAGTCTTACAAAGAGCGTGAAATTGAGATCACTGCTTTAATTTCTGGGGTTAACAACTCTGCTTTTCGCTTGCAATTTGAAAAACTGAACGAGTTACTAGACACAAACGAGCCGAGTGATTTGATCTTTGGTGATGAACCAGATCGGATCTATAAGGCACAGTTTGAATCTGCGGACATTCCAGACGAAGAAAGCAACCAACAGATCATTAAGTTGAAAATGATTTGCTACGATCCAAAGAAAATCACAAACAAGAAGACTGTTACTGGCAATCAGGTCAATTATGCAGGAAGCAAAGAAACATTTCCTAAGATTTCCTTTATGGTCGGTGTAAATGTCAATGAAATCAATCTTCTACATGTCGAACAACAGAAGTATATCCGCTTAAAAGGTACATATACTCAGGGAAATCGCATTGAAATTGACATGAAAGAACGCACGATCAAGTTGAATGGCAGAAATGAGCTTAAAAATTTCGATATGGTGAACAGCAGATTTTTCTCTTTGAAGAAAGGGGCTAATACATTAAGATTAACCCCATCGAGTCAGTTAACGATTGAATTTAGTGAGGTGTATCAATGATTTATTTATTTAATAATAAAGAAGAATTGATCCACATCATCAAAGAACAAGATCTAATCGAATTTACTCATAAAATCGAGATTAACACGTTCGATGCTGCAGAATTTGAATTGCCTATTGAGGCGATTGATAAAGAAATCGTCGAACAGATGCGATTCTTTGGCTTCTTCGTCCGTGGCAGTCAGTTCGGGGTATTCAAAGCCTACGAAGTGACTATGAGCGACAACTATGTTGTAAAAGGTCTTGACCGTGCAGAGAGTGACCTGCGGACGGTCCGAATCATCAAAGACAAGCGACTGCAAAGCGTTACTGCTGACCAAGCCCTAAACGTGGCATTAGAAGGCACAGGCTATCAGTTAGGTGAAAGAGAAGGTCTTACCAAAGTAAATAAGACCAACTTCTACTATATCAGCCCTCGTGAAGCTCTTGTAAAGATCATCAAGGCCTTTAACTGCGAATTTCGTGTACGTTATGAGTTTGTAGAGAATAAGATCATCAACCGCTACATCGATTTGTATCATCGGCAAGGTTCGTACTCTGGTGTGCAATTCGAGTACGGAAACAATGCCCTCGAAGTCACGATGGAAGAAGACTCTGACAATGTTGTCACTGCTCTGATCGGTCGTGGTAAGGGTGAAGAATCAACCGATTCAGAAGGCAATGCCACTGGTGGATATGGTCGAAGAATCGAATTTACTGATATTGTCTGGACAAAGGCAAGCGGTAAACCTATTGATAAGCCTGCTGGACAAAATTACATCGTTTTAAATGATGATATTGAAAACAAGGGTCTTTATCAGAATGGAGAGCTAAAACATCGCTGGGGTGTGTTTGTTGATGAAGAAATCGAGGACAAAGAAGTCCTGCTTCAAGCTACATATCAAGAGCTTTTAAGACTTAACAACCCAATCCGTAAGTACAAGGCTAGTATCTTGGATCTACGAGATGATATTTGGCTTGGCGACCGTGTCGCAATCGTCAAGGATTCTGCAAAGTTGTCTTTTGAAGCCCGTATCTTTTCAATTACGATTGACAAACTCAATTTTGACCAGTCAGAAGTAGAACTCGGTGATTACGAGACTCTAAAGAGTCAGTCGCAAAGTAGCTCGCTAAATGCTATCAAGGAAGCTGTCAGAGAGTTATCAGAAGAACAAGAGGCATACAATCGAAAAGTCCAAGAGATGATTGATAGCAAGAACGCAGAAATTGCTGAAAAAATGCGTGTGATGCGTCTCGATATGGACAATGGCGTTGAAGATGCCAAAAATAAGGCTGAAAAAGTAAAGCAAGAAGTTGCTGCCAAAGTTGATGAAACGGTTAAGGCTGCAAGTCGAAAAGCAAAGAACGAAATTACACAAGAGTTCAATGCAACATATGGCGACATCACTGTCAAAATGGAAGGCTTGAAGACTACAACTGATCAATTAAAAACCAGTGATGCAGATATCAAGAAAATAATCAATGACTTCAAAGCTCAAACACAAAGCCAATTTTCTGGCATTCAAGGTGCACAATCTAGGTTTGAACAAACCACAGAAAAAGCTATCTCTGACCTGACCAATGTCACAAATGGCAAAGCAGATCGCTCTTATGTCGAACAGACAGTGAATGGCATCAAAGAAGAGTTTACAAGTTTGAAAGTAGGCTCAAGGAACTACGCTGAAGACTATGATTTCACTCGTGGTCTTTGGTTTTTTGCTCATGGCGATTCAAGTGATTCAACCGGTACATCAGAGAATGGTGTTTATACCATCACAGGGAACACGAACACTTGGAAGCAAGCGCAGCTATTCTCTAGCACTGCACCAAGTTGGGCAACTTCCAAAACAATTGCTCTAGACTATCTAGAAAAAGGCGAGCCTTACACTATTTCCTTCTACGCTAAAAGAAACAGTGGATCTGGTACAATGTGGGCTTTATTGCGTGAGAATAGAAAATCTGGAGGCAATCGAGAAAGAATTGATGCTCAATTTCAATTAACAGATGACTGGCAGTTGTACAAGGTTTCTGTCCCTGCACTAGAAAAAAGCGATGAGTTTGATTTTTGGCGCATTATTATTGGATATAGTGAAGCTGGTTCAATTTCATTTAAAAAGGTGGAATTAACACAAAGCACTACCAGAACAGATGCAGGGCCTGCACCAGAAGATCAAAATTTTCTAATTAAACAAGCGCAAGCAACATTTGAGCGGACTGTTCAAGGCCTCACTACTCAATTAACTAAATTAGAGACTAAAACAGGCCCAAACGGTGAACTTGAACAGCGCATGCAGACCTACTCTGAGAAGGCTGCTGTGGACGCTGTAAAAGCAACCAGACAGATTTTAGGGCAAGGCTATATAGCGAAATCTAAGTATGATGAAGATGTAGCCGGAATCACAAGAAGACTTGAAGATTTAAGGCAAAATAATGACCAAGTAATATCTTCCAAGATTGCTGAGTACAAACAGACAGTGGATGGACAATTTACAACAATCACTAATCAAATGGGTGACATGTTGAGAAAAACAGACATCAACATCACAGATGGCCAAATCTCTTTCGGTACAGGTAAGACTATCAACGGGCGTACCATCAGCTCACTACTTGTGCAAGAGCCAGAAGCTATCGCTTTGATCGCTCAACTGATCAAGGTTAAAGGTGACATGGTAGTTGATGGCTCAATCACAAGCCGTCATCTAGCTTCTCAGAGCGTTCGGACAGGCCACATGGAATCTGGCTCTGTCACGACTCAGATTCTCGCCTCCAACGCAGTCACTGCTGACAAATTGCTTGTGGATTCGGCTATGATCAACAAATTTGTATCAAATCAAGCTTTTATTAGAGAACTGATTTCACAACAGGCTTTTATTACTGAGTTGAATTCCATCAAGATTGCTGCTGAAAGAATTCAAGGTGGACGATTGAGTGCCAACAACGGGGCTACAGATTTCAACTTGGAAAATGGGACCATTAATTTTTACTCAAACAAAGGATCCATAAAACGAATAGATGATACAACTTCGTCTCAATTTATTAGGTTGGAGCAAGGCGACTACAGAGGCGAACGTGTCATTGATAAAAAAGCCGCACGAATTGTCATTGGAACAAACCACGACAAGAAAGAAAGTGTAGAAAACGCTACATTTTCTGGCACTCGATTGTGGTCAGGAAGTGGAAATGGGGAAAAAGAATCATTTTATGAAGTAGTCGCAGACCGTATTGCATTTTATGCAAACGGACAGTATCGCAGTCCTTGGTTGTTACACAACAACACAAGGGACCGAAATACATACCTAATCCCGCTCAATGAAAACAATGTTAAACACATTATTGGACGTGGTGACAAGCATTTTCACGCTGCTTATATAGATAATGTATATGTTGGAAAAGAAGCAAGAAACGTAGCTGGCTATCTTTGGGATATATTGACATGTTTCGGAATACTTGCACGATACGGCTGGGATACAAAGAATCCAAGCTTCCAGAACCACACAAGAGACAACTTAATTAACAAATACGGATTCAGATAGAAAGGAATTCAATGAACGAAAATAATTATGTAGGAATCATCGCAGAACTAGCAAATCAACTAGCTAGTAAGTCGATCACTGAGGCTGAATTCAAGGTTCGTCTCACTGAGTCACAGCAACTAGTAGCACAACTTGCTCAGGAAGTTGAAAGCTATCGCTCTGTCCTAGAGTCTGACAAAGATTTGAAGGATCTTTTTGAAGAAATTAAAAATAAAAACGAGGTAACTAAATAATGGATTACAAAGTACAATTTAAATCATACGATGCAGTAGCTAACACCACCAAGGTAGCAATCAAGCAAGATTTTCCTTATCGAGTATTTGAGGAAATCTTGCCAACAAACCGCATGGCAGAAGATGATGTGACACTGGTTGAAGCAGTATTGAACATCGTGCGCATGGAGCTTGACACATCTGGCGCAGTCGTAGCAATCAAGAAAGAGTTAGATAAGTCTGTCGAAGCTAACAATGACGCTATTGCTAAAATCCAAGAGTTGACCAAAGATAACGAAGCCATGACACAGCAAATCCAAAGCGTCAAATCTGTGGCAGATTGGGCAGTCCTCGCTCGTGTAACAGATACAGACAATCCAATTGATCCAACTTTGTATGCTCGTGGATTGGAATTGGTAGAAACTGGCCAAACTGGCAAAGAATACAAGGCACACGACATCTTTGTTGTCAACAATCCAAACTATACTGCTAAATATGGCGAAGGCACTCGTGTGTTGGTACAAGTGAACTCAGACTTTACTTACAATGGCGAAAGCGTAGAAGAACTCGAAGGTAAATTGTCGCAAGATGGCAAGTTGGCAGTATGGAAATGGGAACTTCCAAAGGAAAACAAGCCAGCACAACCAAGCGGAGATCTTGAAACACAACCAGTGGCTGCAGCTACACCACAACCAGTACTTTAATTAGAGAGGGGCGTGATCTATGATCCACTTTACACCAGAGGATATCAGTATGATGGTAGGTTTTGTTGGTATTCTCCTTGGAATTTATGGCAATTTTAAAGGAAGTGTCGTGGCGCAAGAAAAGCGCATGGTAGTCTTGGAAAAAGATATCGAAACTATGCGTGACTTTCGCCTAACAGCAGTTAGACGACTTGATAACCACGATGAACAGAATAAGTCTCTATTGATCCTCGCAGAGCAGGTCAAAGCCTTGAGCGAGGATATGAAGGAACTTAAAGCATTAATTCAAAACAAAAATAATTAAGAGGTAACACTATGAAAATCAACTGGAATGTACGTTTGAAAAATAAAAACTTTTGGCTTGCTCTTGTGCCAGCCTTGGCCTTGCTATTCCAAGCTTTTGCTGACATTTTTGGCATCAAATTGGAGTTTGGCCAAACGATTGATAAAGTCCTTGTATTTATCAATGTACTATTTGCCTTTCTTGTTCTTGTAGGGATTGTTAACGACCCTACAACATCAGGATTGAGTGATAGCACACGAGCGCTTGACTACGATGAGCCAAACGCTGATTAAGAAGCTAATTCTTAAAGCAACAATCTTTTTACTAGCCACTGCCTTTTTCTGGGTGGTGGCTTTTGACTTTAGAAAGGAGCAATAAATGGCTACTTTAAATGACATTTTAGGATATGCAGAAAGCCTGGCTAACCAAGGTATCGGAGCTGATGCGGATGGAGCATATGGAACGCAGTGTGTCGATCTTCCAAACTCTATCTCTATCAACTTCTTTGGTAAGGCTCTTTGGGGCAATGCTATTGATCTACTCAATTCTGCCCGTGATTTAGGTTATGAGGTGGAATACAACCAAGAGGGCAACGTAAACAGCAGACCACGAGCTGGGGCGGTATTTGTCCAAGAGACGATCTATCTATATGGTCACCCATACGGCCACACAGGCCTAGTGATTTTAGATAGTGATGGATATACCATGCGTACTATCGAGCAAAATATTGACGGTAACGCTGATTGCCTCTATGTTGGAGGCCCTGCACGATATAACACCCGTGATTTCACGGGCATTGTAGGCTGGTTCTACTTCCCTGTAGATGACCAACCAGCGCAAGTGAGTGCTATCGAGCCGTCAGAACCTCTTACAGTCGATTCTAGCGAATTTAACGAGGAAACTGGCACATTTACAGTCGAAGTATCGGCTCTTAATGTACGGTCTTCTGCTGGGCTTGCTGGTGAGATTGTGGCAGTTTATACCGCTGACCAAGAAATCAATTACGATGGTTGGTTAGATAACGATGGATATATCTGGATCACGTACATTGGAGCTTCTGGAAATCGTCGCTATGTGGCAGTAGGTCAATCGCAGAATGGTAAACGCATCACAGACTTTGGCTCATTCGCTTAAAATAAGGAGGATTTAATGGCACTATTAAATTCTACGAATCTAAAGCAATTTGAAGGAGGGGCAATCGTCAAGCAAGGCGACTCTGCCTCTCTTTTTGGGTATGAGTTGTTGGATGAAAATATGCATCCAATCAGTGATTTAAATGGCAAAAATGCTACAATCAGGATCTTTAATCAAAAAGGAAAGGCTACATTTGAGAGTACAGTAGAGAAATCAAAAGTTACTTTTAAAATCGAAAAGGCATTGCCGATTGGATCATATCTCGTTGAAGTCGTTTGTGATGGGTATATTTTTCCAAGCGATCGCTCAACACGTTTGGATATCACTCGTTCAGCGGACGATTTCACAAGCGAAGAAGTCCTATCACTTGTTAAAAATGATGTTAAAACTGAAATTGACAAGTATATCGCTGAACATCCAAACGGATCACAAACGGAAGAGCTGCCAGACCTAACAGTACTATACAATCTTGCAAAAATTTAGAGAGGAAAAATTATGACTTTAAATACTGAAAAATTAACATCATTTGCTCAAGCTGTCGGTAGCGACATCAAGGAAATTAAAACCACACTTGCAAGCAAAGCCGACAAGTCAGAACTTGGACAAGCTGGAATCACACAACAACAATTAGACACAGCTATTCAAGGGGTCAAAACAGCTATTTTAGGCGAGGGTGTCCCAGAAGAGCTGGACACACTCAAAGAAATCGCAGAAAAAATCCAAGCTGGCGGAAGCTCAGACAGTGCGATCGTGTCAAAAATGACGGAACTTGGCCAAAAAATCACGGATCTCGAAACTACTGATTTTGTACAAATCTACAATAGCGCCAAAAATAGTCTCTAAAAGGAGGCGCTAGATGAACAAATTAAAAGAAGCGATCCAACAGATCGGTCGTGATATTGGAAACATCGAAGGCCAACAAGCGTCCTTATTGTCACAATCTAAGGCTTATGAACTCTTTCCAACTTATGCCACGTTGCAAAGCCAAATGACAAGCAACATCAAAGACAAGCATTTGGAACTTGGCTTGGATGCTTTGATTGATACCAAACTCCAAAACGGCGGTGATCCGTTTGTCACACGCTCGAAATTGCCAACGATTGACACAAGCCAACTTGCAAGCAAAAATGATCTGGAAGAGTTAAAGCGCTCAGTCGGATCTGGAAGTAGCAGCAACTCAGAGCTAAAAGGACAAGGCTTTCCATACAATCTAAACGCTGACATCGGTACAATATATACCGATACGACAGCAAAAAACGGAGCGGTGAAGTGGATCAAAAAGACCGCTGGAACTGGCTCTAACGCTTGGTCTGTCTTGTTTGGTGATGTCAAACACAAGCCAAGAATTTCATCGAGTCAAAACAACGCTTACGTAGAATTTAGACGTATAAACTCCACGGTAGAGGTCGGCTTCGGTGGTCTATCGTGGGGTTGGTTTGGGATCGTAAGACGAGGTGCGCCCAGCTACGTTCCTCAAGGTTCAGACCGTGAGCGTAACGTGGTGATTTTAAATGTTGGCGGTATACCCGTCGGTTTTCGTGCGACCAGCTCAAAACTGGGTATTATGACGAACGACAAGGGCAAGCGCCTTGGTACTTTTTATTTAGGCGGACCGGGTGACGGTAACCAGCTACGCTTACAATTTGACGATCCAGTCCCTACTGATCGAGATATCGGAGACTTGCGGTTTACAAATATGTCGTATACCACAGACGATCCTTGGCCAGAGACTATATAAGATAACAACAGCGGTAGCATTATGCTACCGTTTTTTTATTTGTCTGAAACGTTAAAAGATAGCAGTATATTTTAAAATGTGATATAATATAAGTGATAATCGAATACCATCACTAGAAAACCACCAACGGCAATTGGTGGTTTTTTGTGTTTATAACGGCAATTTCAAAGATTGTCTATTATAACGGCAATTATGCTGTTATTTACTTGAAAAAAACGACCAACAGTGCTATAATAATTGTACACGGATTTTAAACAATCTACTGAATAACCAAGTGTAGATAGGGCGACACCTTGCTTGGATTGTATACATAATTCCCGTTACGCTCTCCGTGAGATATTGCGGAGGGATAAGTAATTCTCTTTTGAGTAATTGAAAGAGATCATGAAGTGTAAGAATATTGAGGGTGTATGCAGTATAGAGGTTGTGCGTAATTAGACCATTATCAGACGGTGGCGGTGACAATAGACGCTTTCAGTGAAAGAATAATCTGGGTAGGCCTTTCGTAGCAGTAAGAACCGAACCAGAAATGCTAAATTAAACCGTTTTGCACTTGAGGTCGAGGGATCGACCAATAACACCAAAGATAAGTACAAGTAGCCCAAAATGTGCAGATAAAACATTTGGATATGTTTATGCTAAAAATATATTTCTGAATGTCGGGTGAAAGTTGGACGTAACCAGTCGTGCCTAGTCATTTAATCGCTACGGAAGTTATAGGGTCGCTCCTTATGGCTCAGACCGTGGTAGGCTATCGGTCAATAAATTGCGTACAATCGAAGTAGAGCGAAGGCTCATTTAGTTGATTGTTTAAAGTTCGTGTCCTTGCATTTAGCAAGGTTTTTTATTTTTGTCCGACTACGTAATTGACTACGTTTTTATTTATTTGAGCAATATATGACCGTACCTAAAATATAGTGAAATCAACTAACCACATCTAATGAATATCTAATAGAAAGTATTTTTTAATTATGGTAGACTAGAGGAAAGAAAACGTTCTCAAGGAGGTTGAACATGAAACGTAAATTATTGGTCACATCATTGACGATTCTTTCTGCCTGCACATTAATGGCTTGTAGTCACACTACTAAAAAGGACACAGCAGCTTCTTCTACAAAAGAGAGTAGCAGCAAAGTCGAAAAGCAAACAAGCAGCTCTTCGTCAAAGGATACTTCCTCTACAAAGAAAAACACTTCCAGTCAAGAAACCAAGCGGATTGGAAATGCAGATTATGGATACATCGATATTCCAAGTAAATGGTTCAAGTTCACGGATATCGATGGGACAGAAGCTGTCCAGTATACGGATGGGAGTGGCTATAATATCGTCACCTTGAACAGCTATACTAAAGAAAAGGCCAAAGTTCCTGCAGATATCGAGTTTAATGCTGAATTTCTAGCTAAGAAACTGGCCGTAATGTGGCAAGATAACCAGGATGTTGGGAAGATGACGGGAGCGCGGACTAAAGTCTCAGGTCTGGATGCCTACCAGCTTCAAATTGTCATGAAATCTGGTCAATACCTGATTACTTGGATCTTCCAGAAGGGTGAAAAAGTTTATACCATTTCTTTTGAAGGGGATGCAGAAACCTTGAAAACCTTTATCCCATACATTGAAAATACTTGGAGCCTAGATGGAACAGGCGCTGTAACGGATTAATTAAGTGAGATAGATCGCAAGATCTATCTTTTTTCACAGTCTTTGTGGTATAATGCTTCTATTGTTTAGAAGAGGAAATAGAGGATGACACAGGAAATTGATATTGAAAAATACCATCAGTTAGCTCTCCAAAAGCAAAAGGAGCACCGCAAGGTATTGGCGAATCTCAAGAAGAAACCACCTAAGAATTTAGATAAAATAGCGCAAGAAATCCACGATGAAGTTTTCCAAGAAATCGATTGTACGGCTTGTGCCAATTGCTGCAAAACCTTAGGCCCCGACTTTAAGGAAGCTGATATCACGCGGATTGCCAAATATTTCAAGATGAAACTTCCTGCCTTTGAGGCTGAATTTCTTCAAGTTGACGAAGATGGGGACAAGGTTTTTAAATCCATGCCTTGCCCCTTTCTTGGTGGGGACAATCTCTGTTCCATCTATGATGTTCGTCCAAAAGCTTGTCGGGAATTCCCTCACACAGATCGCAAGAAGATTTATCAGATCAACCATCTGACCATCAAGAATAACCTCACTTGCCCAGCAGCTTATTTATTTGTAGAAAAATTGAAGGATCGTTTGTAATGGCATATAGATTTTTACTTTTTGATTTGGACCATACTTTGTTGGACTTTGAATCTGCTGAAGAAACAGCCTTGACGCAGATGTTAGAAGACATGAATTTTCCAGATGTACAGGCCTTTAAGGATTACTACAAACCCATGAACCAAGGACTCTGGAAGGATTTGGAGCAAAAGAAATTAACCAAGCAAGAGCTCGTGGATAGTCGGTTTGCGATTGGGTTTGCCCACTTTGGGATCACGGTTGATGGGGCTGAGATGGCTCTTCGCTACCAAGATTACATCAGTCTTCAAGGGCAGTCTTTCCCAGGTGCGGAGGACTTACTGGCCCGACTTGAAAAAGCGGGTTACCAGCTCTATGGTGCAACGAATGGAGTGACCGCCATTCAAGAAGGACGCTTGGCTCATTCTACAATCGCTTCTTATTTCAAAGAGGTTTTTATCTCTGAGCAGCTTCATACTCAGAAACCAGAACCTGCATTTTTTGACAAAGTTGGTCAACTGATTCCAGGTTTTAGCAAGGAAAAGACCCTCATGATCGGTGATTCCTTGACGGCGGATATCGCAGGGGGAAATGCTGCGGGGATTGATACCGTCTGGTATAATCCTGATCATAAGGAAAATACCAGCCAAGCAGTGCCGACTTATACCGTTAGCAACTATCAAGAAATCGCTGATTTACTGATAAAATAAAAAATTTTAAACACTGTCAAGTTTTTTTCTTGACAGGTCTATAAAATGTGTTATAATAGATCATGTGCTAAATAGCTTGTCTATTTCACCGAAAATTAAAATATAGAAAAGAGACTTATAAAAATGGCAGTTAAAATTCGTTTGACTCGTATGGGTTCTAAGAAAAAACCTTACTACCGTATCAACGTAGCAGATTCACGTTCACCACGTGATGGACGTTTCATCGAAACAGTTGGAACTTACAATCCACTTGTTGAAGAAAACCAAGTAACTTTGAAAGAAGACCGCGTTCTTGCATGGTTGGCTGATGGAGCTCAACCTTCAGATACAGTTCGCAACATCCTTTCAAAAGCTGGTGTGATGAAGAAATTCCACGATTCTAAATTCTCAAAATAATTTTTTAAGTAGGTTGATGTATGGATACGATTGAAAATCTCATTATTGCAATTGTGAAACCCTTGATTTCACAACCGGATGCTTTAACCATCAAGATCGAAGATACTCCTGAATTCTTGGAGTACCACCTTGACCTTGATCCTAGCGATGTTGGTCGTGTAATCGGTCGAAAAGGTCGCACCATTTCTGCGATAAGAACGATTGTCTACTCTGTCCCAACTGAAGATAAAAAAGTAAGAATCGTTATTGACGAAAAATAAAAAGGCGGGACTTGGTCCCGTTTTTTTTGCAAGGAGAAGGAATGAAAGAAGTGACTATTCGGCAGTTACAAGCCTATTTACAAGAACATTACCAGAATACCCGGACGGAAGAAGGTTTGTTTATCAAGCTGGTTGAAGAGGTTGGCGAAGTAGCCGAGGTGTTAAATGGACGTTCTGGACGGAAAGCGGGTGTCCAAGATTCAAATGAGGAATTGGCTAAAGAACTAGCTGATATCATTCACTACACGGTCGCTATCGCGGCCATTAATGAAATCGACCTTACTAAAACTATCTTTGAAAAAGATAAAACAGCAGCCGTAAAATACCAGCACGAGCGGGATTTGGAGCAGTTTCTAGCAGATAAGTCCATTTGAGAAAATCTCTTGAACGTGATAAAATAGAGTGAATAAACTACACTGGAGAAATCATGAATTACTTTAATGTTGGGAAAATTGTCAATACCCAAGGCTTACAAGGAGAAATGCGGGTCTTGTCTGTGACAGACTTTGCGGAAGAGCGTTTTAAAAAAGGAGCTGAGTTGGCGCTCTTTGATGAGAAGGATCGTTTTGTCCAAACGGTGACCATTGCTAGCCACCGCAAGCACAAGAACTTCGACATCATCAAGTTTAAGGATATGTACCATATCAATGCCATTGAGAAATTCAAAGGCTTTAGCCTCAAGGTTGCAGAAGAAGACTTGACGGATTTGGAGGATGGCGAGTTTTATTACCATGAGATCATCGGCCTTGATGTTTACGAGAATGACCAACTAATCGGTCAGATCAAGGAAATCCTGCAACCAGGTGCCAATGATGTCTGGGTCGTAAAACGCAAAGGAAAACGTGACCTTCTCCTCCCTTATATCCCACCAGTGGTCCTCAATATTGATATCCCAGGAAATCGGGTGGATGTAGACATCTTAGAAGGGTTAGACGATGAAGATTGATATTTTAACTCTCTTTCCAGAGATGTTTTCACCTTTGGAGCATTCGATTGTCGGAAAGGCGCGTGAAAAGGGACTCCTTGAGATCAACTACCATAATTTCCGTGAAAATGCTGAGAAGGCGCGGCATGTGGACGATGAACCCTATGGTGGGGGGCAAGGTATGCTCTTACGTGCTCAGCCAATCTTCGATACCTTTGATGCCATCGAAAAAAAGAATCCGCGAGTGATCTTGCTAGATCCAGCTGGTCGGACTTTTGACCAATCTTATGCTGAAGAATTAGCTCAAGAAGATGAATTGATCTTTATCTGCGGTCACTATGAGGGCTACGATGAGCGGATCAAGACCTTGGTAACGGATGAGATTTCACTGGGGGATTATGTGCTGACAGGTGGGGAACTTGCTGCCATGACCATGATTGATGCGACAGTCCGCTTGATTCCAGAGGTGATCGGCAAAGAGTCCAGTCACCAGGATGATAGTTTCTCATCTGGACTTCTAGAATACCCTCAATACACACGGCCTTATGAATACAGAGGAATGACAGTTCCCGATGTTCTCATGAGTGGTCATCATGAAAATATCCGTCAGTGGCGCCTCTATCAGAGTTTGAAAAAGACCTTAGAACGTCGGCCAGACTTGCTAGAAAACTATGAGTTGACAGCAGAAGAAGTGAAGGTGTTGGAACAAATTAAACAAGAAGACTAACAGCGTCAGCTGTTTTTCTTTTGCTCCAAAATTTTATGAAAAAAACTTTTTAAACCTACTAGTTATTGGTAACAAAATGTGGTATGCTAAGGGGTAGAGAAACTTCAAGAAAATGATTAAGTTTTGGGGGTGAGTTTAATGGGAAAGAAATTAGGAAAATCGGTTTTCACGACTGGGATTGCTGCAACAACGGTCCTATCTGGTATGTTTAATCACAAGGCTAGTGCCGAAGAGGTGAAGCAAAATGAAAATGCAGAAACCAACAGCACGGAAGTAGTCGAAAAACCAATTACGGTTGATGAGTTGAAGCAAATTACAGCTCAAAAAGGCCAAGTGGTGAAAGATGTCCACTACCAAGAGCAAAAAGTGATCGATGCTCAAACGGAAGTCAAGGCTGCTGGACAAGAACTGGAAGAAAAGAAAGCAGAAGTGACGGATGCGGAAAACCTCATCGCAACGACATCGGATGCCCAAGTTCAGAATGCAGAAAATGACGTCAAGGTGGCTCAAGCCTATGTGACTATCGAAGAAAATAAGGTTCGAGAAGCAGAAGCTGCCCATGACCAAGTTGTAGAGGCTGTTCGTCAACAGGAAAATCAAGTCACAGCTCAGGAATCTTTGGTCGATGTAGCACAAAATGAATTGAACCAAGCCAAAGCACCGATTTCAAATGATGAGAATGTGCTCAACCAGGCTTTGTTGGAGCAAAGTCAAGTCGAGCAAAGTATTCGAGAATCTCAGAATTACCTTGCAACCTTGCAAACAAGTCAGCAAACCGGTTCAGATACAGTGGCTCAAATTGAGAACGATATTCAACTGGCTCAAACGCGTCTGACAGATTTGAAAGCGGTCATCGCTACCAAGGAAGCAGAATTGGCAGCCTTAGAACAAGCAGCGGCCAATAGCCCAGTTCAGTTGAGTCAAGCGAATTATGAAGGTTATTTGCAACACTTAGCAGACAATGGCAATGAAGCTGCAGCGAGCGCTTTAGCCCTCTACAAACGTGGTCGGGAAGAAGATGGCTTGACAGTTGGAGAGTCTGGCTCTTTGCAAGCCAACCTTCGAGCTCTTGAAATTGCCGATGCCATCAATAGCTATCGTCGCAATGCCGGCTTGTCTGAATTGGAACTGGATCCTTATTCTCTTCCTGCCAGTCAAGTACAGTTGGAATACTTCAAGAAAGCCAACTGGCATATGTTTAAGTATTTGCCAAACGAGAACATTGCTTATGGCTTCTCACCTGCTGGTGCGGTTGACTTTTGGTACAATGAAAAAGCGGCTTATCAAGAAGTAGCGGCTCAATATGGTCTACCAACAGACGAAACTCAAATCGATGCCAACGATATTTATATGAAGATTGGTGCTGAGGCCTTTGCTAAGGTTGGTCACTACCTCCAAATGGTAGACAACAAAGCGACAGCTTTATCAGTTGCTTATGACCCTAGCAATGCCATGTCAGAAGCAGCTTTCTTACACAGCCCGGTCAATTCAGCAGTGTCAACCAGTGCACTCGCTTACCAATTGCGTCAGGGAGCTGGCGCAACGACGACAAGATCAGATGTGAAAGCAAAATCTGATGAAGTCGCTAATCTCAAGCTGGACAAGGCCAATCAAGAGTCTCAAATCATTATCTTGCAAGGGAAACTAGAAGATGCCCGCCATGCTAATTCAAATGTGGCAGTAGAGATGGCCAATGTCCAAAAGACCATCCAAAATTACAAGATTCTTCTCGTTAGCAAGGACCATGCGGTTGAAAAGGCGAAGGCGACTCTTGATGTATCTCGAGGTCGGATTGAAGCAGCCATCCAACCAAAAGAAGCAGCACTTCAAAAAGCGAAAGATTTGTTAGCAGCTGCGCGTGAGAAATTAGATCGTTTAAAAGCAGAAGAAGCAGAAAAAGCCCAAGTCGTTCAAGAAGCGCATGAGGGCTTGAAGGCGGCGCAAGAGCGACTAGTTGCAGCTGAAAAACGTCTTTCTGACTTTAAAAATGCTCCAGAATTATTGGTCAAAGCCCAATCCGTTTTATCAGCTGCGGTGGCTAATTTAGAGAATAAAAAAGAAAAATTGGAAGCAGAATTCACAACCCTTCAATCTTATCAAAGTGTCGTGGAACTGTTGAATTCCCAATATGAAGATCTAGCGTCACGAATGGATCCAGCTATTTTAGAAGCAGCAGATATGCCAATGGATATCCGCTCAAGCAATCCAACAACTTTCTCGGATAGACCAACGGTTCTTCCAACAACTACCAATAGTCCACAAGTGCAAGCACCAACAGCTACTCCAGCTCCAAAACAAGAAGCCAAAGTAGAAGAGATCAAACCTAAAAAAGAAAACAGCCAAGCTGTGGCTGGATCTGATTCCTCCAAATATGCAGTAGCAACAACAGGTGTTGCCGTTGGGTTACTTGCTGGATTGTTTGGTTTCAAGAAAAAGAAACAATCTTCAAAAAATGATTAAGACATACCGAAGATAGAATAGATGCTTAGACACTTTATTGCTTAAAATCTTCAAAGAAGATATATGAGGGTGGGAAAAGAACTCTTTTAACAAAATGAGTTCTTTCCTGCTCTTTTTTTGTACACTTTTAGAATTTTTGAAAGAAAATGATAGAAATTGATAAAAAGTGTTGACATTTTTTGGAGATGGAGTATAATAGTCCTTGTAATCGATTGCAAAAGGAGGAGAAATGCTTAAGTCTGAACGAAAACAATTCATCCTCGAGAAGGTACTGAAGGAAAAATTTGTTTCCTTAGAAACCCTTGTACAAGAGCTAGGGACGTCTGAATCAACGGTTAGACGTGACTTGGATGAATTAGAAGCTGAAAGTAAACTTCGCCGGGTTCACGGCGGTGCGGAAAGCCTGCATTTTCTTCAAGAGGAAGAAAGCAATAAAGAAAAATCTATCAAAAACATTCAAGTTAAGTCAAAGATCGCTGTAAAAGCGGCGGAATTGATCAAAGATCATGATGTGATCTTTATCGATGCCGGGACGACCAATGAACTTTTAGTACAAGAAATTGTCAATCCAACAGTAACCGTGGTGACCAACTCGATTCACCATGCGACCAAGTTGGTCGAGCGAAATGTTCCAACGGTCATCATCGGTGGGAAGGTAAAATCTTCTACAGATGCTAGTATCGGAGGGATCGCCCTCAATCAGATCGGTCAGTTGAATTTTGACAAGGCCTTTCTTGGAATGAATGGAATCGATGATGAATTTTACAGCACTCCAGACCTGGAAGAAGGATCTGTCAAGCGTGCGATTATCGAAAATGCGAAAAAAACCTACATCCTAGCGGATGATTCGAAAATTGGGGTGACATCCTTTGTCAAAGTGGCTCCTATTAAGCGAGCCATGATTATCACCAATCAAAGTGAACCGCAACGATTAAAGGTTTTAAAAGAAAAAACGGAGGTTATAGAGGTTTGATTTATACAGTTACACTGAATCCAGCAATTGACTATATTGTCCGTCTCGATCATGTAGAGACCGGAGCGGTCAATCGGATGGCTTCGGAAGATAAATTCGCCGGTGGTAAAGGGATCAATGTCAGTCGTGTGTTGAAGCGTCTCGATATCGAGAACACAGCGACTGGATTTATCGGTGGTTTCACCGGACGCTTCATTGAAGACGTACTGACCAGCGAAGACATTTCCACCAACTTTGTGACAGTGGACCAAGATACACGGATCAATGTCAAGATCAAGGCTGATGAGGAAACAGAAATCAATGGGAATGGTCCAGAAGTAACGGAAGCTCAGTTGCAAGAATTGCTCAACATCTTATCGAGCTTAACAGCAGATGATGTGGTAGTCTTTGCAGGATCTGCCCCATCTTCACTTGGAAATGCCATTTACAAACAATTGATCGCAGCAACACGTGCGACAGGTGCGCAAGTGGTTTGTGACTTTGAAGGACAAACCTTGATTGATTCCTTGGAGTTCAATCCCCAATTGGTCAAACCAAACAACCATGAATTGGGAGATATCTTTGGCGTTACCTTGACGGAATTGCCAGAAATTGAACGTTATGCTAAAGAAATCTTGGCCAAGGGTGCACAAAATGTCATTATTTCCATGGCGGGTGATGGTGCTCTCCTCGTCAGTCCAAGCGGAACTTACTTCGCAAAACCAATCAAGGGTCAAGTGAAGAACTCTGTCGGGGCTGGAGATTCCATGGTTGCTGGCTTCACTGGGAAGCTCGCAACGACGGGAGACGTCATCGAAGCCTTCAAATGGGGCGTGGCTTGTGGAACAGCAACCACCTTCTCAGATGATTTGGCGACAGCTGACTATATAAAAGAAACTTATGAAAAAGTAGAGGTAGAAAAACTATGAAAATTCAAGACGTTTTAAATAAAAACGTGATGTTGTTTGACCTTCAGGCAACAGATAAAGAGGGCGTGATCAATGAGATGGTCCAATCGCTCGTTGACAATGGTGTGGTGACAGATTTTGACACCTTCAAGGCTGGAATCATGAACCGTGAAGCACAAACTTCAACTGGTTTGGGTGATGGAATTGCTATGCCCCACAGCAAAAATGAAGCAGTCAAAGAAGCAACAGTCTTGTTTGCAAAATCAAACAAGGGTGTGGACTACGCATCACTTGATGGTCAACCAACAGACTTGTTCTTCATGATCGCAGCTCCAGAAGGAGCAAACGACACTCACTTGGCTGCTCTTGCTGAATTGTCTAAGTACTTGATGAAACCAGGATTTGCGGACAAACTTCGCCAAGCAAGCACTCCTGATCAAGTGATCGCTGCCTTTGATGCAGAAGAGCAAGAAGCTGCAGCTGAAGAAGCAAAAAAAGCGGAAGCAGTCAAAGAAGCAGCTTCATCTGACAAACCGCTTATCGTTGCCGTTACAGCATGTACAACAGGGATCGCCCACACTTACATGGCAGAAGAAGCCCTCATCAAAAAAGGGGAAGAAATGGGTGTTACGGTCCGCGTTGAAACCAACGGTGCATCAGGTGTCGGCAACCGCTTGACAGCTGAAGAAATCGCCAAAGCTGAAGGGGTCATCATTGCAGCAGATAAAGCAGTTGAAACCGCTCGTTTCGATGGCAAAAAATTGATCTCTAAACCAGTCGCAGCCGGTATCCGTCAGACAGAAGACTTGATCCAAACCATCTTGGACGGCAAAGCAGATGTCTTCCACGCTGAAAATGCAGCACAAGCTAGCGCTAGCCAAGAGAAATTGAGCTTGGGTGGAGCCTTCTACAAACACCTGATGAGTGGGGTTTCTCAAATGCTTCCATTCGTTATCGGTGGTGGGATCTTGATCGCCCTTGCCTTCTTGATTGACCAAGTTATGGGTGTACCTCAAGATCAATTGTCTAGTCTTGGTTCTTATCATGTATTAGCAGCACAATTTAAAACAATTGGTGGAGTAGCCTTTGGCTTCATGCTTCCTGTACTTGCAGGTTACATTGGATTCTCAATCGCTGAAAAACCTGGTTTTGTAGCAGGGTTTATCGCTGGATCTATTGCTAGCTCAGGGTCAGCATTTGGAAATATCGCCTACGGTGCTGCTAAAGGTGAATTACCAGCAGCCGTATCATCAGGTTTCCTTGGAGCTTTGGTAGGTGGTTTCCTTGCAGGTGGAATTGTTCTCTTACTTCGCAAAGCCCTTGCAGGTCTTCCACGTTCACTCGATGGTATCCGCTCTATCCTTCTCTTGCCATTACTTGGTGTTGGTTTGACAGGATTCTTGATGTTCCTCATCAATATTCCAATGGCTGCTATCAATACTGGTCTTAACAACTTCCTTTCAAGCTTGTCAGGTAGCTCAGCTGTCCTTCTTGGACTTCTCGTCGGCGGTATGATGGCTGTCGATATGGGTGGACCAGTGAACAAAGCCGCTTATGTCTTCGCTACAGGTACACTTGCTGAATCTGTTGCTTCAGGTGGTTCTATTGTTATGGCAGCTGTTATGGCGGCTGGTATGGTTCCTCCATTGGCAGTATTCGTAGCAACTGTCTTGTTCAAAGATAAATTCACACAAGAAGAACGCGATTCTGGTTTAACAAACATCGTTATGGGTCTTTCCTTCATCACAGAAGGTGCCATTCCTTTCGGTGCAGCTGATCCAGCTCGTGCCATCCCTAGCTTCATTGCAGGTTCAGCATTGACAGGTGCCCTTGTTGGTCTTGCAGGCTTGAAACTTATGGCTCCTCACGGAGGAATCTTCGTTATCGCCCTCACTTCAAACCCACTTCTTTACATTTTGTTCGTATTGATCGGTGCAGTCGTAAGTGGTATCTTGTTCGGATTGCTTCGCAAACCTAAAAACTAAATATGATTAAAAGGTTGGGAAATTTCCAACCTTTTTTATTGCGCAAAAACACCAACTAGTGATGAAGTTGCTTATCTCTATAGATTTCGATACAATTATTATAACTTTTCCTTATCAAGGAGGATGAAGCATGAAAAAAGGTAAACTGGCAATTCTTTTAGCTATCGCTTCTGTATTAGCAGGAGGTGTGATTATCGCTAGTCAAAAACAAAGCATCTTTTCAAATGACACTCAATCAAGTAAGCAACTTAGCGCTAGAGAGAAGCAACTGGCTTATTTAAGGGAACATGAAAAAGATATGGCTGATTTTGTAAAATCTTTGAGTCCTAAGGTTAAAAGTGTTCAGTTTGATTGGGAGAGTATGGAAGTTGGACAGGTAGGCAATGGAACACCTCAAGGTGGTAGCTATATGTTAACTCTTAGAGGAAAGGTGAATCAGAATGAACAAACAAAATTCATGGTTGGCTTTTCTATAGATAATGCTACCAGCACACCAAAGGAATTTGGAATTTATGAGATGCAACCCATAAGAATTTATAGGGATGGCGGTTGGTATTATTATGACTAATCGTCATTCAAAAGTCTTTATCTTGTTTTTTCGATCCTTACAAAAGAGTTAGCGAAGAATTGGGCAAAACAAGTTAAAGACTGGCCAAACTTTTCTGATCTTTTCTTCTTGTACTAGCGAAAAAATCACCTCATTCTACGTTGGTATCTTGAGCTGAATTATGATATAATAAGCCTATCGCATATTTTTAGGAGAATAAAAATGGATATTCAACGTGAAAAAGAATTTGTCAGCCAATACCACTATGATGCTCGTAATTTTGAGTGGGAAAAAGAAAATGGCATCCCTGAAACAAAAGTAGATGTAAACTTTCAATTAATCAATCGTGATCAAGAACAAAACACAACTTCTTTGATTGTCATCTTGAGCTATATGATCGTTTTTGACGGTTTTGTGATCAGCGGAACCATCACTCAAATCAACCACTTGTTTGGTCGTTATGTCAATGAACCAAGTGAATTCAGCAAAGACGAAGTGGAAGAATTGGCTCGCCCTTGCTTGAATATGCTCAACCGTTTGACTTACGAAGTCACAGAAATTGCCCTTGATTTACCGGGTATTAATTTGGAGTTTTAATCAATGAAATTAGCAGTGATCACGGATTCGTCTGCCTATTTACCGCAAGACGTGCTCCATCACGACGACTTATTTATTTTAGAGATCCCGATCTATATCGATGGGGAGTCTTATGTTGAAGGGAAGAACCTGACACATGATGAGTTCTACCAAAAGATGGCGGCGTCTAAGGAATTGCCAAAGACTAGCCAGCCGAGTGTTGCAGAGTTAGAAGAAGTCTTATCTGGCTTGACAGCTAAGGGCTATACGCATGCTATCGGTCTTTTCTTATCATCTGGTATTTCTGGTTTCTACCAAAATATCCAATATTTGAAGGATGAGTTTGAAGGTCTGACCGTTGAATTTCCGGACTCAAAAATCACTAGTGCTCCTCTAGGAATGATGGCAGAAGACTGCTTGAAATGGGCTGGTGAAGGCCGTTCCTTCGATGAGATTGTTGCCAATGTCCAACACCAGATTGATGGAACCTCTGCCTATATCATGGTGGATGATTTGAACCACTTGGTTAAAGGTGGCCGTCTGTCAAATGGGGCTGCTATTCTTGGGAACCTCTTGAGCATCAAGCCTATTCTTCATTTTAATGATGAAGGTGTGATTGAGGTCTTTGAGAAAGTCCGGACGGAAAAGAAAGCCATGAAACGCTTGGTAGAGATTGTTGTATCAGATATCGCAGATGGTCATTACCAAGTCTTTGTCATCCATGCTAATGTCCCTGAAAAAGCAGAAGCACTTCGCCAACTACTCATCGAAGAAGGAGTGGAAGGAGACATTCCTTTTGCTACTTTTGGAGGGGTTATTGGGACGCACTTAGGTGACCATAGCTTAGCTGTTGGGTATATCCCTATTGTTTAAGGAGAATTCTATGTCAATTAAAGTCATTATCGCAGGTTTCAAGGGTAGAATGGGACAAGCAGCCTACAAGATGGTTTCTGAAGATCCTGAGCTAGAATTAGCTGGCTTGATCGATCCATTTACTGATGAGACAGAGGTTGCAGGAGTCCCTGTCTTTAACCGCAAAGAAGATGTTGTGGGTCTAGAGGCAGATGTTTGGGTAGATTTTACCATGCCCAAGGTCGCTTACGAGAATACTCGCTTTGCAATTGAGAATGGCTTTGCGCCTGTTGTGGGAACGACTGGATTCACTCCCGAGCAGATCCAAGAATTGACAGACCTTTCACGTGAACAGGGCTTGGGTGGCTTGATCGCGCCGAACTTTGCCATCGGAGCCGTGCTCTTGATGCAATTTGCAGCGCAAGCGGCCAAGTATTTCCCGAATGTGGAAATCATCGAATTGCACCACGATAAGAAAAAAGATGCACCGAGTGGAACAGCGATTAAGACCGCTGAGTTGATCTCTGAGAAGCGCGAGAAGATCCAGCAAGGTGCAGCAGATGAAGAAGAGTTGATGCCTGGAGCAAGAGGGGCAGAGTTTGAAGGGATGCGCATCCATTCAGTTCGATTGCCTGGCATAGTCGCTCACCAAGAAGTGATTTTTGGTAGCCAAGGCGAAGGGCTGACTCTCCGTCATGATTCCTATGATCGTGTTTCCTTCATGACAGGAGTAAATCTCGGAATTAAAGAAGTTGTCAAGCGTCATGAGCTTGTCTATGGTTTGGAACACTTACTATGAGATTAGAAAAGATGCCTTCTGAGTTTCAGGAGGCTTTACCAATATTAGAGAAGATTAAAGCAGCTGGTTTTGAGGCCTATTTTGTAGGGGGATCTGTCCGAGATGCCCTCTTGGATCGTCCAATTCACGATGTCGATATCGCGTCCTCCTCTTACCCAGAAGAGACCAAGGCGATTTTTGATCGAACAGTAGATGTCGGTATCGAACACGGGACTGTCTTGGTCCTTGAAAATGGGCAAGAATATGAAATTACGACCTTCCGAACGGAGGATGTCTATGTCGATTATCGGCGTCCAAGCTCCGTGTCTTTTGTACGCTCGCTAGAAGAAGACCTCAAGCGTCGTGATTTTACGGTTAATGCCTTTGCCTTAAATGAAAAAGGAGAAATTGTTGACCTCTTTCATGGACTAGAAGATTTAGAAAACAAGGTCCTCCGGGCGGTTGGGCTTCCCCATGAACGGTTTAACGAAGATGCACTCCGGATCATGCGAGGCTTTCGTTTTCAGGCCAGTCTCGGTTTTGAATTAGAAGAGGCGACCTTTGATGCCATGAAGGAGTGTGCTCCCTTACTAGAGAAGATTTCCGTAGAGCGCACTTTTATCGAGTTTGATAAACTCTTGCTTTCCCCATACTGGAGACAAGGCCTGGCGGCTATGCTAGCAAGTGGAGCCTATCACTATCTGCCAGAGATGAAGGATCGCAAAGCAGCGATCGAGCGTTTGTTTGACATAGAGCTAGAATATACCTTTTCAACCTCTGAGCAAGCCTGGGCTGCTTTGGTCTTAGCATTAGAGATTCAAGATATTCCAAAATTCTTTAAGAAATGGAAGACCTCTAGAGAATTCGCCAAGACGGTGGAGCAGATCGTGGAGATTCTAAAGCTCCGAGAAAAAGGCAGTCTAGACAAGCGTGCCTGCTACAAGTATGAGAAACGTTTGTTACTGGTTGCTGAAGAGCTCCGGGAAGCCTATGCCTTGAGTGTGGATTATTTGGCCATTGAGCGCGTTTATGATAGCTTGACCATTCATGATAAACACGAGGTTGTGGTCAATGGCGGTATGTTGATCAAAGAATATGGTTTTCAACCAGGTCCAGCCTTAGGAGAGATTTTGACAAAAATTGAATATGCTATTGTCGATGGGGAACTGGCCAATGAAAAAGAGGCCATCATCGCCTATATCCAGCAAGCAAAAGAGGAGGAAAAATGAGCGATTTTATTGTCGATAAATTAACCAAATCTGTCGGAGATAAGACCGTCTTTCGTGAGATTTCCTTTATCATTCACGACTTGGATCGGATCGGATTGATCGGGGTCAATGGGACTGGAAAGACCACGCTGTTAGATGTGTTGTCAGGTCGCTCTGGCTTTGATGGAGATGTGTGTCCTTTTTCTGCAAAGAGTGATTATACGATTGGTTATTTGACTCAGGAACCAGACTTTGATGATCAAAAGACAGTTCTGGATACGGTGCTATCTAGTGATTTGCGCGAAATGCAGCTGATTCGCGATTATGAATACTTGATGGCGGATTACCGAGAAGAGAACCAAGCCCGTCTTGAAAAGGTCATGGCGGAGATGGATTCGCTTAATGCTTGGGAAATCGAGAGTCAGGTCAAGACAGTCCTTTCCAAACTTGGAATTGAAGACTTGAACGCCAAAGTTGGGGACCTATCTGGGGGCTTGCGTCGTCGGGTGCAACTGGCCCAAGTTTTGCTGTCTCACCATGACCTGCTCTTACTAGATGAGCCGACCAACCACCTGGACATTGATACTATCGAGTGGTTGACTAATTTCTTGAAGAACTCTAAGAAAACCGTGCTCTTCATTACCCACGATCGCTATTTCTTGGATAATATCTCGACGCGGATCTTTGAGTTGGATCGAGCTAGCTTGATCGAGTATCAGGGCAACTACCAGGATTATGTCCGCTTAAAGGCTGAGCAAGACGAGCGTGATGCAGCCCTTCTTCATAAGAAGCAGCAACTCTATAAGCAGGAGTTGACCTGGATGCGGCGTCAACCTCAGGCGCGTGCGACCAAGCAACAGGCACGCATCAATCGGTTCCATGATCTCAAGCAAGACTTGTCTGGTCAAAGCAGCCAGACAGATTTGGAGATGAACTTTGAGACCAGCCGAATCGGAAAGAAAGTTATCGAGTTTAAAGATGTGAGTTTTGCTTTTGAAAACAAGCCGATTTTACAGGACTTTAACCTCTTGGTGCAAAATAAGGACCGCATCGGGATTGTCGGGGATAATGGCGTCGGAAAATCGACTCTACTCAATCTGATCGCCGAGCGACTCCAGCCTCAGTCAGGGCAAGTCATTATCGGGGAAACCGTGCGGGTGGCTTATTTCTCACAACAAATCGATGGTTTGGATGAGAGCAAGCGCGTGATTAATTTCCTCAAGGAAGTTGCTGAGGAAGTGAAGACGACCGTTGGGACGACTTCGATTGCAGATCTCTTGGAGCAATTCCTCTTCCCACGTTCCATGCATGGAACCTTGATTGAAAAACTCTCCGGTGGTGAGAAGAAGCGGCTCTTTCTCTTAAAACTCTTGATTGAAAAACCCAATGTGCTTCTCCTCGATGAGCCAACCAATGACTTGGATATCGCTACCCTGACAGTTTTGGAAAACTTCCTTCAAAACTTTGGAGGTCCCGTTATTACCGTTAGCCACGACCGCTATTTCCTAGACAAGGTTGCAAGTAAGATCCTGGCTTTTGAAAACGGGGGCATTCGAGAGTTCTTTGGCAATTATACGGATTACCTGGATGAAAAAGCCTTTGAAGCAGCTCAAGTAACGGCCAGTCACAAGGTTGAAAAAGAGAAACCTGTCAAGCCAAAAGAAGAGAAGAAACGCATGAGCTACATGGAAAAGCAAGAGTGGGCAAGCATTGAAGCAGATATCGAAGCCATTGAAAATCGGATTGCAGAGATTGAAGTGGAGATGAATGAAAACGGCTCTGACTTTGGCAAATTGTCAGCCCTTCAAAAGGAATTGGATCAGGAAAATGAGCGATTGCTTGAGAAGTACGATCGCTATGAATACCTGAGCGAATTAGATGAATAAGGAGGCCCTATGAATCAATTGAACCGGATATCCCTTGGGATTTCAGCTACTATTTTTACCATTATCGGTATTGTCTTGTTTATCAATCCAATTGAGCACATCGGCTCGTTTAGCTGGTTGATATCTTGTGGCTTCTTTTTAATCTCCCTTTCGCGTTTTTCACGCTATTACCGATTGCGCCAAGCTGGTATCATTCAGCAACAACAGCTCTTTCACAGTATGGTCGCCTTGGTTTTTGCGGTCTACTTACTGCTCTATGGCTACAAAACCTTGCCGATTGTCTTTCCAGTTACCTTAGGAATTTGGCTCATTTACCGTTCGATTTTAAACTTCCGAAAAGCTAATTTCTACTCGAGAAAGGTTGAGGAACTATCCAAGCGTTATATTTTCTTTGCCTTGCTACAGCTCTTTATCGGATTGTTCTTAATCGTTAGTCCACTCTCGATAAGTGTCTTTCTATTAAATATTATTGGTTTGATTTTCCTCATTTTAGGATTTCAATCCTTTAGTCTCTTGTTAAAAAGTTAAGAAAAGTTACGTGCAAACCTTTGCGTTTGATAAAAAGTCTGATATAATAGATCTGTAAGTGTTTACAAGTTTGAAAGGAGTTACAGATGTCTAAAAAAATTATTGGGATTGACCTTGGAGGAACTTCAATTAAGTTTGCCATTCTTACTTTGGATGGGGAAGTTCAAGAAAAATGGTCTATTAAAACAAATATCTTGGATGAAGGTAGCCATATCGTAGATGATATGATCGAATCCATCGCGCATCGTTTGAAAATGCTTGGGCTAGATGCTTCTGAGTTCCAAGGAATTGGAATGGGTTCACCTGGTGTGGTCGATCGTGAGAAGGGAACCGTTATCGGTGCCTACAACTTGAACTGGAAGACCCTTCAACCAGTCAAAGAAAAGATCGAAAGTGCCCTTCATATTCCATTCTTTATCGATAATGATGCCAACGTTGCTGCTTTGGGTGAACGTTGGAAAGGAGCTGGTGAAAACCAACCAGATGTCGTCTTCATGACACTTGGTACAGGTGTCGGCGGTGGGATCGTCGCTGAGGGTCGTCTCTTGCATGGTGTACGTGGAGCTGCTGGGGAGCTTGGTCACATCACTGTTGACTTTGATGATCCAATCCAATGTACCTGTGGTAAAAAAGGCTGTCTTGAAACGGTTGCCTCAGCAACTGGTATCGTCAACTTGACTCGTCGTTACGCCGATGAGTACGAAGGGGACTCTCAATTGAAAGTCTTGATCGACAATGGAGAAGAAGTGACGGCTAAAACGGTCTTTGACCTGGCAAAAGAAGGTGATGCTCTTGCTTTGATCGTCTACAAGAACTTCTCACGTTACCTTGGACTTGCTGCAGCCAATATTGGTTCAACCTTGAACCCGTCTAAGATTGTTATCGGTGGTGGGGTTTCCGCTGCTGGAGACTTCCTCTTGGATGGTGTGCGCAAGGTCTTTGAAGAAAACTCATTCCCACAAGTGCGTGAATCTACTCAATTGGCACTTGCTACTTTGGGAAATGACGCCGGTGTGATTGGTGCTGCATCCCTTGTATTACAATAAGATGAAATGGAGATCTGGCTCGTGCTGGGATCTCCTTTTTTTCTGTCTCCTGTGATATAATGAAGACAAAACTGGATTCAAGGAGAGTATATGACAAAAGCAGATACAATTTTTAAAGAAAACATTCGAAAAATCATGGAAGAAGGAGTCTGGTCAGAGCAGGCGCGTCCTAAATACAAGGATGGTAGAACGGCCAACTCTAAGTACATCACGGGAGCCTTTATGGAATTCGACCTCGCAAAAGGCGAGTTTCCTATCACCACCCTTCGTCCCATCGCGATTAAATCCGCCATCAAAGAGATGCTCTGGATCTACCAGGATCAGTCGAATAGCTTGGACCTTTTAGAAGACAAGTACAATGTCCACTACTGGAATGACTGGGAAGTGGGAGATAGCCGGACAATCGGTCAGCGCTATGGAGCTGTCGTCAAAAAGCATGACATTACGAATAAAATCCTCAACCAATTAGAAGCCAATCCTTGGAATCGCCGCAATATCATCTCGCTCTGGGATTATGATGCCTTTGAGGAGACCGACGGACTCTTGCCCTGTGCTTTTCAGACTATGTTTGACGTGCGGCGCGTGGATGGGGAGATTTACCTAGATGCAACCTTGACGCAGCGTTCGAATGATATGTTGGTGGCCCACCATATCAATGCCATGCAATATGTAGCTCTTCAGATGATGATTGCCAAGCACTTTGGCTGGAAGGTTGGGAAGTTCTTTTACTTCATTAATAACCTTCATATCTATGACAACCAATTTGAACAAGCAGAAGAATTGCTTCGTCGCGAGCCCTCTGATTGCCAACCGCACTTGGTCTTGAACGTGCCAGACGGAACCAATTTCTTTGATATCAAACCAGAAGATTTTGAACTGGTCGATTATGACCCAGTGAAGCCACAGTTGAAGTTTGATCTTGCGATTTAGTGATAAACCAAGGTTTTTTGATGCCCTGATCTATGAGTGAAATCCTTTTAGATTTAAAATAATTCTAGCTAAAAATTTTTACTCATTTTTGAGTCAAAACATTTTGAAAATCGTTCGGGTTTTGTTAAAATAGATAAGGTTTGGAAAAACTAAACAATTTTAAAAAGAATGTTAATTTATAGATAAATATGGAGGTCCATTAGATGGGGAAAGACTTATTTAATGATCGTATTAGCAGATTCTCAATTCGTAAATTGAATGTGGGTGTTTGCTCAGTACTTTTGGGGACACTTGTCATGGTTGGTACAGCCGCAAGTGCAGCCGCAGAAGAAAAGACAGATACGACAAGTGAAAATGTAGCAACAGTTGCAACAGCGTCAGAAGCGTCCGCAACTTCAACAGCTACAGCAACTTCAGCAACATCAACAGCTGCAACGACATCTACTTATGATGCAAACGCAGCAATCACTGCACCAGAGACTTCAACTGCTGCAGTAACATCAACAGCACCTGCTTCAACTAGTGAAGCAAGTAGCACAAGCACAGCAGCTTCAGCAACATCAACTGCTGCAGCTACTTCTGAAACACCAAGCTTGGAAGCTACTACAACAGTAAACAAGGCAGGAGAAGCAGCTTCAACAACTGCAGATAAAAAAGAAGCAACAACTCTTTCAGCTGGACAAGGTGTAACAACTAACAATACAGTAGCAACAGAAGAGACAGCCCAAACTTCTGGTAAAAAACGTAGTCGTCGTGCTGTCGGTGACGCAAATGATCCAAACTTGATTGGGGATGATGTTGTCGATGCAACTTCAACTCCAAAGGTAGAAAAACCAGGCTTTACAACAAATATCAAAGCTGCAGACTTGGCCAGCCAAATTTCTTGGTTAGACTTTGGCGATACAGCCAACTGGTCAGGGGCTACGACAACGTCAGATGGCAAACTTGCACTTCAAGTTGGTGCTACATATACTAAAGAAATTATGCCGGGCTATGTGGTAACCATCAAGGTTAAGTCTTTGAAACCCTTCCAAGCGACAGAAATCTACAAAAAGCGGTTAGAAGAACGAGGAGCTACAGAAGCTGAAAAAGCTACCTATGACCCCAATGCTAGAAATGGTTATGTGAATGGGAGTTCTGATAGGACTACCAAAGCTGCATTTGCTGCTGGTGAGGAAGCCAAAGTTATTGCTGAAGCTCAAAATCGCTGGACAGAAGTACGAACAGAAGGCATCAATACTGGTACTAAAAAAACAACCATCAGTTCCGACTTGAACGGCGGTAATATTGGGGTTCAGTTTGAAGTCTCCGCTACTTTCCGCGGGAAAGTAGTCAGACCAGCCGTTGTCATGGCAGATGGCGAGTCCGCTAACCCAGGTGAATTGGTACTGTTCACCACCAACGGAGAAGGATGGCAACACATTGGTGAATGGTATAAGAATGGTGATAAGTCAACTAGAACTTATGCCCCACAAGATCTTACTTATTATTTTGACCCAGCGAATAATTTTAGTTATCATAAACCAGTTCCGGTTGAAGGAATTGAAATTCGAAATTGGAATACACAACAACTTCGTGATTCCACGCAAGCGGGACCAGACAAAAAAGCAGTTGCCTGGAAGTATTTCCAAAGTGCTGATCAAACAACTAGTGGACTTGGAACTGGTGTCTTTGGACCAAACGTATCGGCTAGTAAATTTGCTGTTCCTCTTGTTATGACAAAGGGGGCTTCTGAGATTGGTCTTTACATTGCTTCAGGTGGTAAACAGTCAGCTATGTTGGGCTTCTTCCCGCTTGATGAAGGGGATGCACCAGCTTCTTATGGGAAGGCTACCCACTCTATCGCAACGGTTGATGGGATAACAGGTAAAAAAGTCAACCAACCATATCTTGGTCACTTGAGTCCCGATATGGATGAAAACAATACCCTTGATTGGACGGGTGATGACAAGGCGACCACTGCGGATGAAGGCATCGACCAATTGCTTCCAGATGATCTTAAAGGAAAAACCAATGAGTTGATCAAGATGGATCGTACAAGACCAGGAAATTATACGATTACTGTTGAAGCTCATACAGACGGGGCGCCTCAAGCCAATATTTATGGTTGGGTTGACTTTAACCAAAACGGTACCTTTGATGAAGACGAACGCTCTGATTTAGCAACCATTACCCAAGATGGAACGGCTACGTTAAGATTTACAAAGAGTAAAACCTATATTGATCCTAGCGTCAATGAATTAGGTGTTCGTGTCCGGATTGCTAAGGATGCTGATCAAATTGAAAGCCCGACAGGAATGGCCTTCTCAGGGGAAGTGGAGGACTTTAAGACTCAAATCACCCACCCACCAAAAGGGGAATTTAAAGAAACAACTGGCCTTCAAGGTGCGAAGCAAACTGCAACTGTAGCCTTTACCGCTCGTGGTTTGCAAGGCTATAGCCTAACTGAGCCAGCAAAAATTGATGAAACAGTAGCTCCACAAATGATAGATAACCGTACAGGGCAAGTCGTTACACCTGGCGCAGATGGCTACTATGCTGTAGCTGGTCAAGGGAAGTACAAGATCACTCCAAACGGAACTTCTGTGGATGTTGAGTTCATTCCTGAAGATCACTTCTTAGGAACAGCGGATGGAATCTCTATCCGTCGTACAGACAGCAATGGCTATGATACAGGTTGGTCAACGAAATTCCCAGACGAAGAAGCCAATGTCGATACTGTCTTGAATACTATGGATGGTCTTTATATCCCAACTGTTACACCAACGGATATTGAAGGGGTAGATAAGACTTCGACAGATGTCCAAGGTGCGACTCAAACTGGTACACCTACCTTTAACACAACTACAACGAATGCTAATGGCGAAAAGATTTCTGTCACTCCAAGCTTGGAATACCCTGCTAAATTGGTGGATCCAGCGACTGGTCAAGTAACCAATGCAACCTCTGTAACAGTAGCAGGTGAAGGAACATACAGCATTGATGATGCTACTGGTAAACTAACCTTTGTTCCAGAACCAGGATTCACAGGTACAGCTCAAGGTGTTACCGTATCCGTAACAGCACCTGTCGGAAGAGATAAAGACGGTACCGTCCGTGATGAATACCTTAAGACAGCAACCGCTAAGTACACACCAACTGTAACACCTATCACAGTGACTCCTACAGACAAGGTTTCTGAGGATGTTCAAAATGTTCCTCAAACTCAAACACCAACCTTTGATTTGAGTAACGATAAGACTGCTGAAATCACAAGCAAGAAATTGGTGGATCCAGCAACTGGTCAACCGACTGATGAAACAACAGTAACAGTAGCAGGTGAAGGTACATATACAATCGATCCTACTACAGGAGCAGTGACCTTCACACCTGAAAAAGACTTTGTCGGAACTGCAACTGGTGTGACCGTTCAAGCGACTGCAACGATTACCAATGCGAACGGTAAGACAGCAACCATCACATCTGATGCAACTTACACACCAACTGTTGTAGCGGCTGTTCCAACAGCAAGTCCTGCAACTTCAAAAGATATCCAAGGTGCGATTCAAACCGGTACACCAACCTTTGCAGGAAAAACTGTTCAAGTAAATGGTGAAGATAAAGAGATCACCATTAAAGAAAATAGCTATAAACTTTTGGATAAAGATGGCAACGAAGTAGCAACTACTCCAGCTTATGCTGCCGATGGTACTACTGAAATCGGTACCTACTCAATTGATCCAGCAACTGGTCAAGTGACCTTCACACCGACTGATAAATCTTACACTGGTGCAGTGACACCAGCCAAGGTTCAAGCGGAAAGTTCTAACGGCATCAAGGTGGATACAACTTACACACCTGAAATCGTTCCTGTCACACCGACAGCAACACCAGCTGAAACAGAAGATATCCAAGGTGCTACACAAACTGGTAAACCTGAATTCAAGGGTGGAACAGTGACTGTTGATGGTGTTGAGAAGACAGTTGCCATCAATGAAAATGTTCCAGCAACCTTCGATGATGGTTCAACTACGAAGACTGTAGATGGTGTAGGTACTTACACTGTAGCTGCAGATGGTACCGTAACCTTTGTTCCTGAAAAAACATTCATCGGTACAGCACCAGCTGTAACTGTTGTTCGTGAAGACATGAACGGAACTAAGGCTTCAGCGACTTACACACCAACCGTAACACCAGTAACACCAACAGCAACACCAGCTGAAACAACAGGTGTTCAAGGTGCTACACAAACTGGTAAACCTGTATTCACTGAAGGCGACAGCCGTGTACCAATGAACGATGATGTTGCAGCAACCTTCGATGATGGATCTACTTCTAAGACAGTCGATGGCGTTGGTACTTATACAGTAGCTCCAGACGGAACTGTTACATTTGTTCCAGAACCAAGCTTTACTGGTACTGCACCAGCCGTAACCGTTGTTCGTGAAGACAAGAATGGAACCAAAGCATCTGCGACTTACACACCAACGGTTAACCCAGTCACTCTTACTCCAACAAATAAAGTTTCTGAGGATATTCAAAATGTTCCTCAAACAGAGACTCCTACATTTGCATTGAGTGATGATGAAACTGCTCAAATTACAAGTAAGAAATTGATTGACCCTGCAACAGGTCAACCAACCGATGAAACAACTGTAACAGTAGCAGGTGAAGGAACTTACACAATCGATCCTACTTCAGGAGCAGTAACCTTTACTCCTGAAAAAGACTTTGTCGGAACTGCAACTGGCGTGAAAGTCCAAGCGACTGCAACAATTACCAATGCAGACGGTAAGACTTCAACTATCACTTCAGATGCAAGTTATACACCAACAGTTGTAGCAGCTGTTCCAACAGCTAATCCAGCTACATCTAAAGATATCCAAGGTGCGACACAAACAGGAACACCAACCTTTGAAGGTGCAACTGTTCAAGTTAATGGTCAAGATAAAGCGATTACGATTAAAGATAATAGCTACACGCTTTTGGATAAGGATGGTAATGAAGTATCAAGCACACCAGCTTATGCTGCTGATGGAACAACTGAAATCGGTACTTACTCAATTGATCCAGCAACTGGACAAGTAACCTTCACACCAACTGACAAATCTTATACTGGTAAAGTAACGCCTGTTAAGGTTCAAGCTGAAAGCTCAAACGGTATCAAGGTAGATACAACCTACACACCTGAAATTGTTCCAGTAACTCCAACAGCTACACCAGCTGAAACAACAGATATTCAAGGTGCTACACAAACTGGTAAACCTGAATTCAAGGGTGGAACCGTAACAGTTGATGGCGTTGAGAAAACAGTAGAAATCAATGAAGATGTTCCAGCAACATTTGACGATGGCTCAACTACTAAGACAGTTGACGGCGTTGGTACATACACAGTAGCAACAGACGGAACAGTGACATTCGTACCTGAGAAATCATTTACTGGTACTGCTCCAGCAGTGACGGTTGTTCGTGAAGATAAGAACGGAACCAAAGCTTCTGCAACCTACACACCAACTGTAACTCCAGTAACACCAACTGCGAAACCAGCTGAAACAACTGATATCCAAGGTGCTACACAAACAGGGAAACCTGTATTTACTGAAGGCGACAGCCGTGTGCCAATGAACAATGATGTTCCAGCAACATTTGATGATGGTTCAACTACCAAGACTGTTGACGGCGTTGGTACTTATACAGTAGCAGCAGACGGAACAGTTACATTTGTACCAGAAAAATCATTTGTTGGTACTGCACCAGCGGTAACAGTTGTGCGTGAAGACATGAACGGCACTAAAGCCTCTGCAACTTACACACCAACTGTAACGCCTGTAACACCAACAGCTGAAGATGCTACTTCAACTGGTAAACAAGGTCAAACTCAAACAGGTAAGCCTGAATTTACTGAAGGCAACAGCCGTGTGCCAATGAACGATGATGTTCCAGCAACCTTCGATGATGGATCAACTACTAAGACAGTAGAAGGCGTTGGTACTTACACAGTAGCAGCAGACGGAACTGTAACCTTTGTCCCTGAGAAATCATTCGTCGGAACTGCACCAGCTGTAACAGTTGTTCGTGAAGATAAGAACGGAACTAAAGCTTCTGCAACTTACACACCAACTGTAACTCCAGTAACTCCAACAGCAACACCAGCTGAATCTACTGGACCTCAAGGTCTTGTTCAAACTGGAACTGTAACCTTTACTGAAGGTGATGAAGTAGCTCCAATTAACAAGGATTCGATTACTCTTCTTGATGAAAATGGTCAACCTGCAGCATCAGTAGAAGCGAAATCACCAGCAGGTGACGTGATCGGTACATACACAGTTGATAAAGAAACAGGTGTTGTAACCTTCACACCAACGGATAAATCTTACTCAGGTGATGTTGTTCCAGTTAAGGTTCAAGCAGCTGATACAAACGGAACTACAGTTGAAACAACTTATACACCGAAGATTACTCCAGTTGTCCCAACTTCTGAAGATGCTACATCGACTGATATCCAAGGTCAAACACAATCTGGTAAACCAACCTTCACAGAAGGTAATCCAAATGTACCAATTGATGAAGATACTCCAGCTACCTTCGAAGATGGTTCAACCACTAAGACAGTAGATGGCGAAGGAACTTACACAGTTGCTCCAGATGGAACCGTAACCTTCGTACCAGAAAAATCATTCACTGGAACTGCTTCAGGCGTAACAGTGAAACGCGTGGATAAGAACGGCACTGAAATCACAGCTAAGTACACACCAACTGTGACACCAGTAACTCCAACAGCTGAGCCAGCAACATCTACAGATATTCAAGGTGCCACTCAAACAGGTAAACCTGAATTCACTGAAGGTGACAGCCGTGTGCCAATGAACAATGATGTTCCAGCAACCTTCGAAGATGGTTCAACTACGAAGACTGTAGACGGTGTTGGTACTTACACAGTCGCACCAGACGGTACAGTTACATTTGTACCAGAAAAATCATATGTTGGTACTGCACCAGCTGTAACAGTTGTTCGTGAAGATATGAACGGAACAAAAGCTTCTGCGACATATACACCAACTGTAACGCCTGTAACACCAACTTCAGAAGATACAACATCTACTGACAAACAAGGTCAAACGCAAACAGGAACACCAACCTTCACACCAGGTAATCCAAATGTTCCAATGGATGATGATACTCCTGCAACATTTGAAGATGGCTCAACTACGAAGACCATTCCAGGTGAAGGTACTTATACAGTAGCTCCAGATGGAACTGTTACTTTCGTACCGGAAAAATCATTCACAGGAACAGGTACAGGCGTAACCGTGAAACGTGTTGATAAGAACGGTACTCCAGTTACTGCTAAGTACACACCAACTGTGACACCAGTAACCCCAACAGCAAGTCCAGCTGAATCAGAAGCACCTCAAGGTGTGGTTCAAACTGGAACTGTAACCTTCACAGAAGGTGACCCAGTTGCACCAATCGACAAAGATACCATTACTCTTCTTGACGAAAATGGTCAGCCAGCAGAATCAGTAGTTGCCAAGTCACCAGAAGGTAAAGAAATCGGTACTTTCACAGTCGATAAAGAAACAGGTGTTGTAACCTTCACACCAACTGATAAATCTTACTCAGGTGATGTGGTTCCAGTTAAGGTTCAAGGTAAAGATACAAACGGAACAGTTGCTGAAACAACTTACACACCGAAGATCACTCCAGTTGTCCCAACTGCTGAACCTGCAACATCTACAGATATCCAGGGTAAAACACAAACAGGTACACCAAGCTTCACACCTGGTAACCCTGCAATCCCAATGGATGATGATGTACCAGCTACCTTTGAAGATGGTTCAACAACAAAAGTTATTCCAGGAGAAGGAACTTACACCGTTTCTCCAGATGGAACAGTAACCTTTGTACCAGAAAAATCATTCACAGGAACAGGTACAGGCGTAACAGTGAAACGTGTTGATAAGAACGGTACTCCAGTTACTGCAACTTACACTCCAACAGTTACACCAGTCACTCCAACAGCTGATCCTGCAACATCTACAGACATCCAAGGTGCAACACAAACTGGTAAACCTGTATTTACTGAAGGTGATAGCCGTGTACCAATGAACGATGATGTTCCAGCAACATTTAACGATGGTTCAACTACGAAGACAGTTGAAGGTGTTGGTACTTACACAGTAGCTCCAGACGGAACAGTGACATTCGTACCTGAGAAATCATTTGTCGGAACTGCACCAGCAGTAACAGTTGTTCGTGAAGATAAGAACGGAACAAAAGCTTCCGCAACTTACACACCAACTGTTACACCTGTGACACCAACAGCTGATCCTGCTACATCAACAGATATCCAAGGTCAAACTCAAACAGGTAAACCAAGCTTCACGCCTGGTAACCCAAGTGTACCAATGGATGGTGATGTACCTGCAACCTTTGAAGATGGATCAACTACTAAAGTTATTCCAGGTGAAGGAACTTACACCGTTTCTCCAGACGGAACCGTAACCTTCGTACCAGAAAAATCATTCACAGGAACCGGTACAGGCGTAACAGTGAAACGTGTTGATAAGAACGGTACACCAATTACCGCAACTTACACACCAACTGTAACACCAGTTACACCAACTGCAGAACCAGCTACTTCAATTGGTAAGAAGGGTGCCACTCAAACAGGCAAACCAACCTTCACAGAAGGCGATAGCCGTGTACCAATGAATGACGGAGTTCCAGCAACCTTTGAAGATGGTTCAACTACGAAGACAATTCCAGGTATTGGTACATACACAGTAGCAGCAGATGGAACTGTAACCTTCACACCAGAACCTGAATTCACTGGAACAGCACCAGCTGTAACAGTGGTTCGTGAAGATGTGAACGGAACAAAAGCTTCTGCAACTTACACACCAACTGTCCTTCCAATCACTAAGTTTGTTGATAAAGAAGGTAAGGAAATCCCAGGATATCCTGCAGTTGATGGAGAAGAGCCAAAATCTGAAATTCCAGGTTACCGCTTTGTGGAAACGAAGAAATTGCCTAATGGTGATACTGAACACGTCTATGAAAAAGTGACGACTTCATATGTAGACGAAAATGGGGACCCAATCCCAGGTAACCCAACAGAAGATGGGGAACAACCGAAGAAAGATATCCCAGGTTATGACTTCGTGAAGACTGTTGTAGATAAAGATGGAAACATTCAACATATCTACAAGAAGACTGTGACACCAACTCCAATGCCGGATCCAACTCCGACACCAGAGCCACAGCCACAGCCTACTCCACAGCCACAGCCTACTCCACAACCACAACCGCAACCAACACCACAGCCACAACCTACTCCACAACCAAAACCAGAAGAACCAACGATTCCTGTCGTTCCAGAAACGAAAGAAGAAGTGAAGTATATCGATCCACAAAATCCTACTGCACAACTTCCAAACACAGGAACAAAAGAATCTTCTACTGCTGGTCTTGCAATCTTTAGCGCTTTAGCAGGTCTGTCATTATTCGGATTTGCAAAACGCAAAAAAGAAGACTAAGCTAACTTGTGGCTAAGAAAAACCGCGAAAATCTCGCGGTTTTTTCTGTTTGTTTTTGAAAAAATATCCTCCAAACTAGATAGTTGAAATCAGTCTTTTATAAGAAAATTTGATAAAATAGAAGTATCAGTGTAAAGGATGAGAGAATGAAAAAGATAATTGGTATCTGGGCTCAAACTGAAAACGGCATTATTGGAAAGGACCAAGTCATGCCTTGGCATCTGCCAGCTGAGCTTCAGCATTTCAAAGAAACAACCATGGGACAAGCCATTCTCATGGGAAGAGTGACCTTTGATGGTATGAAAAAACGGGTTCTACCAGGTCGGACCAGCATTATCTTAACGCAAGATCAAGCCTATGATCCTGAAAATGATGCTGTACTTGTCATGCACAGCAAGGAAGAAGTCTTGGACTGGTATCGGAACCAAGAGAAGAATCTTTACATTATTGGAGGCAGTCAGATTTTAAGGCTCTTTTCTGACCAGTTAGAAGAGTTGATCCAGACCATGATTCATGCAACTATTGATGGCGATACATTGGCACCGAGATTTGAAGAGAACCGCTATGAAAGAGTCCGTCAAGTCCATCATCCGAAAGATGAGAAGAACCCATATGATTTTACGGTCAACTATTATAAGAGAAAGGATTTAGACTAATGGAGCGAAGTGTCTTTGGTTTTTTTACAGCTGTCCTATGTGTCATCTGTTTGATTTGCGCCTTACAAACCTTTCGTAAAAAACGGTTTGGCCTCGCTATTTTATTCTTACTAAATGCTTTTACCAATCTTGTGAATTCTATTCACGCCTTTTACATGACCTTATTTTAAACTAAATAGAAACAGAAAATGACAGAAAGAGGAAATACATGCCAACGAATCAAAATAATGATATGATGGTTTATTGTTCATTTTGCGGAAAGAGTCAAGATGAAGTCCAAAAAATCATTGCAGGAAACAATGCGTTTATCTGTAATGAATGTGTAGAGTTAGCACAAGAAATTATCCGCGAGGAGCTAGCAGAAGAAGTTCTTGCAGACCTTAGTGAAGTTCCAAAACCAATCGAATTGCTCAATATCTTGAACCACTATGTGATCGGTCAAGATCGTGCCAAACGTGCTCTTGCTGTAGCGGTATACAACCACTACAAACGCATCAACTTCCACGATACGCGCGAAGACGAGACAGATGTTGAATTGCAAAAATCAAACATCCTCATGATTGGTCCTACTGGTTCAGGTAAGACTTTCTTAGCCCAAACCTTAGCACGTAGCTTGAATGTCCCATTTGCCATTGCAGATGCAACTGCTTTGACTGAAGCTGGATATGTAGGAGAAGACGTTGAAAACATTCTCTTGAAACTTCTTCAGGCAGCTGATTTCAATATTGAGCGTGCAGAACGTGGCATCATCTATGTCGATGAAATTGATAAGATCGCTAAGAAAAGTGAAAACGTCTCGATCACACGTGACGTTTCTGGTGAAGGGGTGCAACAAGCTCTCTTGAAGATCATCGAAGGAACTGTCGCTAGTGTACCACCTCAAGGGGGACGTAAACACCCTCAACAAGAGATGATCCAAGTGGACACCAAGAACATCCTCTTTATCGTAGGTGGGGCTTTTGATGGGATCGAAGAAATTGTTAAGCAACGTCTTGGTGAAAAAATCATCGGTTTCGGTAAGAACAATAAAGCTATTGATGAATCCAGCTCTTACATGCAAGAAATCGTTGCGGAAGATATTCAAAAATTTGGGATTATCCCAGAATTGATCGGACGTCTTCCAGTCTTTGCTGCTCTTGAGCAATTGACAGTTGACGATCTTGTCCGTATCTTGAAAGAGCCACGCAATGCTCTGGTAAAACAATACCAAACCTTACTCTCTTATGATAATGTTGAATTGGAATTTGATGACGAAGCTCTTCAAGAGATTGCGAATAAAGCCATCGAAAGAAAAACAGGAGCTCGTGGACTTCGTTCGATTATCGAAGAAACCATGATGGATGTCATGTTTGAAATTCCAAGTCAAGAAGATGTCAAACTTGTTCGAATCACAAAAGAAGCTGTTGACGGAACAGAAAAACCAATTCTTGAAACAGCCTAGAAAGATAAAATATGGAAATTAACACACATAATGCGGATATCCTCTTAAGCGCTGCAAATAAGAGTCATTATCCTCAAGATGAGATTCCAGAAGTTGCACTTGCCGGTCGATCAAATGTCGGCAAGTCTTCTTTTATTAATACTCTCTTAAATCGAAAGAACCTGGCCAGAACATCTGGGAAACCAGGAAAAACCCAATTGCTAAATTTCTTCAATATCGATGATAAACTCCGTTTGGTAGACGTACCTGGTTATGGCTATGCACGTGTCTCTAAAAAAGAACGCGAGAAGTGGGGGCGGATGATTGAAGAATACCTCACCAGTCGTGAGAACTTAAAAGCAGTCGTTAGCCTAGTCGATTTTCGTCATGAACCTTCTGCAGATGATGTTCAGATGTATGAATTCTTAAAATATTATGAAATCCCTGTGATCTTAGTAGCAACCAAGGCAGATAAGATTCCACGTGGAAAATGGAACAAACATGAATCCATTATTAAGAAAAAACTGGATTTTGATCCAGCAGATACTTTCATTGTCTTTTCTTCGGTAACCAAGGAAGGACTAGAGGAGTCATGGGATGCTATTTTGGAAAATGCGTTTTACGAAATAAATTGAAATGACATAAAAATGTCATTTTTGTTTTGGATTTATCTCGCAATTGTAATAGAAGTGTAATATAAGTGGCTTTGTTTTCTTCTATTTATATGGTATAATCTCTATAAAGATAAAAGATGATAAAAAATTAATTGGAGATAAATTGTATTATGAAAAAGAAAATACGGAATAAAACGAAATTATTTGGTTTGTTCGTTTCTGTATTAGCGGTGGGGACATTTGCTGCTGCTATGAGCGAGCACGTAACATCAGTTGGTGCTAATGATGGAACTTACCAAGCATACTCGGACCCAACTGAAGCTTTCATCTCACAAATTGGTGAGTCAGCTCGTCAGCTTGGTCAAGAGAATGATCTTTATGCTTCCGTTATGATCGCACAAGCGATCTTGGAAAGTGGATCAGGACAGTCTGGTTTGGCTTCTTATCCACATTACAATCTTTTTGGGATTAAAGGAAGTTATGCTGGGCAATCTGCAGTGATGCAAACTTGGGAAGATGATGGTGCTGGAAATGCGTATACGATTAATGATGCTTTCCGTTCATACCCTTCTTACTATGAATCATTGCAAGACTATGTAGCAGTTTTGAAACAAGGACATTTTGCAGGTGCTTGGAAGAGTAACACATCAAGTTATCAAGATGCAACAGCGGCTTTGACAGGTGTTTATGCGACAGATACTAGCTACTACGCAAAGCTCAATAATATCATTGAAACCTATAATTTGACTCAATATGATTCACCAAATGTTCAGGGTGGCATCACTGGATCGGTATACAATCCATATCGTCAACAGTTCACTTCACAAGAAATCTTGAATTTGGATATCGCTTGGGCAAACCGTTTAAACTATTAAAAAAGAAAAGCAGGCAAATGCCTGTTTTTTTTATTATTTCTTTGTGTATGATTTAAAACGTATATATTGTGAATTTCAGAATTCTTCCTGAAAACCTTTTCAAACTTTTTTGTCTATGATATAATGAGTTTATTCACAAACATTATATAAGGAGAATAGTATGTCTGAATCTAATTTTATTCAAAAAGTGGGAGCGGCGTGTAATAAGAAAGAGGACCTTTATCAGAAATCTAAGACTCGCTATGCAGTTCGCTCTATTTTTGCAGGAGGATTTCTTACTTTAAGTACGGCGGTCGGAGCAGTTGCTGCTGACTTATTAAATAGCTTTGTACCTGGAACGGGTCGTTTCCTATTTCCATTCATCTTTGCCTGGGGGTTGGTTTACCTCTTATTCTTAAATGCGGAATTAACCACCTCAAATATGATGTATTTGACGGCAGGAACCTATCTAAAGAAAATTCATTGGAAGAAAGCTTTGGAGATTCTTCTTTATTGTACCTTCTTTAATTTAATTGGTGCTTTAATCGTAGCTTTTCTGTTCAATCAAACCACAGCCTTTGCTCATATCGATCCAAAAGGATTCCTAGCCACTGTTGCAGAAAATAAACTCCAACGGAGCAATCAAGTGGTCTTCTTTGAAGGTGTCATTGCCAATGTTTTTGTAAATATTGCTATTCTTTCTTATCTATATTTTAAAGATGAAACAGCGAAGGTGCTCTTAGCCCTATCTGCTATTTATATGTTTGTCTTTATGACCAATGAACACTTGGCGGCTAATTTTGCTTCTTTCTCATTATTAAGCTTTAATTCAGTATCTAGCCAATTGCCACATTTTGAGTTTTTAAATATTTTACGTCACTATGGTGTTACCTTCTTTGCCAACTGGGTAGGAGGAGGAGTCCTAATGGGACTAGCCTATGCTTGGTTGAATAATATTAAGAGTCTTTACAACGACTAAAAAATATAAAAAAAGTTTGCAAAAGTACTTGCATTCTTTTTTTATATGTGATAAACTAATTTACGGTTTGAAAAAACTGCCTAAGACAGTAGGGGAGCTCGACTCATAAAAATCCTACCGAGGACAAAACGTATCAATTAAAAGAAGCGTATTGTACTTTCGTGTCTAGGTTTGGGCGCGTTTTTCTTTTGGAA
>CAUVRI010000003.1:0-47551 GCA_963554405.1 uncultured Streptococcus sp.
ACAAGTCAAACCTAAAACCTAATTCTTAGGAACAAACAAATCACCTTTATCTCGATGATATGATACCTCTTAAGTAGACAAGGTAAATACCTAAAATCTACAGCTCTTTGTCAACTTTAGTGGGTTGAAGAAAAGCTAAGCTCGAGAAAGGACAAATTTCGTCCTTTCTTTTTTGATATTCAGAGCGATGAAAATTCGCTTCTTGAAGTTTTCAAAGTTCCGAAAACCAAAGGCATTGCGTTTGATAAGTTTGATGAGATTATTAGTCGCTTCCAATTTTGCGTTGGAATAGGATAACTGAAGGTCATTGATGTTTTTCCCTTTGTCCTTTAGAAATGTTTTAAAGACAGTCTGAAAAAGAGAATGAACCTTCTTTATATTGTCTTCAATGAGTCCAAAAAATTTCTCTGGTTCCTTATTCTGAAGGTGAAAAAGCAAGAGCTGATAGAGATTATAGTGGTATTTCAAGTCTTCTGAATAGCTCAAAAGCTTGTCTAGGATTTCTTTATTGCCTAAATTGTCAAATTAAGTTAGACTTTTCAAGTAACTCAGAAAAACTTGGTAGGGTGATTGAAATAGTTCTAATGGTAATTCATAGACTACCCTCTGTTCAGCTATTCCCCCTTCATCTGTAACAAAAAAATATTTCTCATGATGTCGCCAAATATGTTGTCCATAACCTTTTATTTCCTCAAACTTACTAACTTCTTCCCATTCTAGGTTTGTTGGTTTCATTTTATTCCTCTTTTACTTAAGTGGCGATACATAATCATCTGGAAGTTTTCCTCTCCAGTCAATCCACATTTGCTCAGCAATCGGAATTAATCTTTTAAGCTCTTCCTGAGTAAATAATTCTCTAGTTTCAGGTATATCAATTAATGATGTGGGACTCTCTTCTATTAAATCCTATTCTACCAAAATATACCCATGAATTCATACTAAAACAAAAAGAGAGCAGCGAACTGAGCTGCTCTCCATTTTGTTTATTTTTCGACCATTCCGCCTTTGATAAGACTGTCTTTCGTTACTGAATAACTAACTGTTTTGTCATCTAAAGGATTAAAGCCTGGGACGATTTCTTTTAATTTATTAAAATCGATTTTTGTGTAATCAATGGTATTGCGGATATAAAAGATTCCGTCTTTATATTCTGATGTTAGTTCAAATCCATGTCCCATCAGATCTTTGAATTTTTCTTGGCTCTTGGCAACGGCTTCTTTCATGGTTTCAAGAGGATTCTCACCAGGCACTTTTGAGACGTCGTAATCATCAACTTTTTCTTGTAATAACAAGGTATCTCCCTTGTAATACAAGGTGATGGTTGACTTACCTGCTTCATCACTCGTTTCGAGAACAGTTTTTTGTGCACCTGCTAGCGCATCTTCTTTTTTGCTTTCATCAGTTGATGACTCTTTTGTCTTTTCTTTAGCGGATGATTTGCTTGTTGCTTTACTTGTCGCCTTAGTAGACGATGGACTAGTAGATTTTGTACCCTCTTTTTGTGCGCAACCAGCTAAAAGAAGACCTGCTGTCAAGAAGACGGCTAACACTTTTGTGGTTTTATTCATTTTGAATACCTCACTTTTTATGATGGTTAAGGAAATGACTGACGTCTGAAACGAGTCATTAAGCAAGATCAACTGTCGTATTAGATGTTATTAGAAAAGCCTCAAAAATGATGTTCGCAGTCCCCTCCTTATCGATCATTGTAGCCATCTGGGTGGCTGGAATGCCATGCCCAGGCTGTTTGGATGATGGTCTCGATATTATCAAATTTTGGTTGCCATCCGAGGATAGCACGCGCTTTCTCAGAGGATGCGATCAAGGTATCTGGATCTCCCGGTCTACGATCAGCAATCTCAAGTGGAATCGGATGTCCCGTCACCTTGCGAGCTGCTTCAACGATTTGAAGATTGGAGAATCCAGTCGATGAACCCAGATTAAAGGCGGTCGATGGGTTGCCATTTCGGAGATACTCCACGGCAAGCAGATGGGCATCTGCCAAGTCAAATGGATGGACATAATCCCGGACATTGGTGCCATCTGGTGTCTTGTAGTCATCCCCAAAAATAGAGATCTTCTCGCGTTTGCCTTGGGCTACTTGTAAGACGATTGGCAAGAGGTGGGTCTCTGGTCCGTGGTCTTCTCCGATCGATCCATCTGGCTTAGCACCCGCTACATTAAAGTAACGAAGAGGCACATACTTGATGCCGTAGGCTTGATCGGCCCAGCGCATAATGGTTTCCATCATGAGCTTGCTTTCGCCATAAGGATTAATCGGCTTTTGTGGAGTGGTTTCAAGAATCGGAATTTCTTCTGGAATACCGTAAGTGGCAGCCGTTGAAGAAAAGACGATGTAGTGTACCCCACATTCATGCATGACTTCCAAGAGTTTGACCATGCCAGCTGTATTGTTGTCAAAATATTTCAATGGATCTGCCATAGACTCAGCGACCAGTGAGTAGGCCGCAAAGTGGATGACCACATCAATATCTGCATGTTCCTTAAAAACCGTGCGCATGAAGTCTTGATCCGCTAAGTCTCCTTGGTAAAAGACGGCATCTGGATGCACCGCTGCACGGTGGCCTGTGACCAGGCTATCGACCACGACGACTTTTTCCTGTCCTTCATTGACCAAACGGTCTACCATGTGGGAACCGATATAGCCAGCTCCTCCGAGTACGAGTATTGCCATTTGTTTTCCTTTCGCTTCTTGTCTTCTCTATTATTGTACCAAATTTCTGCCGCTTCTCCACACTTAAAGTGTCGCAACAAAGCGTCTAAAGGCAGCTTGTCCTTCTGCTGTTCTCTTGTAGACTCCAGCATCTTCGAGCACACGCGCAAAGATCTGGCCAACTGATTCACGGACAAGGGCTTCTGCCTCTGCTTCGTCTGTAATGGCTGGGTTAGTGGCTTTCAAATCATCTGCCCAAGGCTGGTGGTAGGTTGCCACTGTACTCTCACGTCCAAGCAGATAGTCTTGAACCTGCTTGAGCTCTTCCTTGAGGCGAGGTGGCAAAATGGCCAAGCCCATGACTTCGATCAGGCCGATATTTTCTTTTTTGATGTGTTGCACATCCGCGTGTGGATGATAAATGCCATCGGGATGCTCTGGTGAGGTTTGGTTGTCACGGAGCACCAAATCCAGTTCATAATGCCCATCACGAATCCGGGCAATGGGGGTAATGGTATGGTGGGGCTGACCGTCGGATGCCGCTAAGACCTGAACAGCTGGATCCGAGTAGCCACGCCAGGCTGTGAGGATATGGTCTGCCAGGGCAATCAATTGCGCCTTGTCATCTGAATTCAAACGAAGAACTGACATGGGCCAGTTGACAATTCCTACCGATACAGCCTCAAATCCCTCAACGCTAAAGCTTTCTTCAACAGGAGCTAGCTCCATAGGGAAGGTGTGGCGTCCGCCTTGGTAATGGTCATGAGTCAGGATGGATCCCCCTACAATGGGCAGGTCTGCATTGGAGCCCGCAAAATAGCCTGGAAAAGTCTCGACAATGGTCAAGAGTCGCTCAAAGGTCTTGCGGCTAATGGCCATGGGAACATGCTGGCTATCGAGGAAAATGCAGTGTTCATTGAAGTAGGCATAAGGGGAATACTGAAAGCCCCAATCATGATCGTCCATATCAAAGCGGATGATCCGATGATTGGCCCGAGCTGGATGGTCTAGGCGACCTTGATAGCCTTCATTTTCTAAGCACAATTGGCAGGCTGGATAATGACTGGCTTTGGCAAGCTTGGCCGCTGCAATGTCTTTAGGATCTTTTTCAGGTTTTGACAGATTAATGGTGATTTCAAGAGAACCGTAGGGAGTTTCTGCCTCAAAGGCAATGTTTTGCGCAATCGCATTGACCTTGATGTAATCATTGCGCTTAGAGAGGTCATAGAAATCAGCAATCGCGTCTTCCTTGGACTGACGGTAGGTCTCCCAAAAGCGATGGTTGACCTGACTAGGGCTAGGGGTAATCCAATCCATCAACTCCGCACCCAAGCTGTCCTTGGCGGCCATACTGTCCTGGATCTTGCTATTCGCAACCGCAATCTCCACCAACTGATCTTTGAGTGCAATCAAGTCTTCTTTTTTTGCTGGGGCATCTAGCCCTTCTTCTCCAACGCGACTCATGACGCGATTTTTTAGATAGATCCGATCCATCTCTTGGTAGTCACTTGCCGCAATAACGGCTGTGACAAATGCATCTAATACCTGTTCTGTCATCCTATCTCCTTTTTAATCAAGCACCCGTGACCCTGCCGCAACTTCTGCAATATAAAAGCTAGGCGCATAGCCAACGACTTCTTCATAGCGTTTGCCGACAGCATCTTTAAATGCTTCAACTTTATCTTTGTTTACGAGGGCAATTGCACAACCACCAAAACCTGCTCCGGTCATACGAGCGCCCAAAACGCCGTCTTGTTCCAAAGCTGTATGCACCAAGGTATCCAATTCTAGACCAGTCACTTGGTAGTCATGCTCCAAAGAAACGTGGGAAGCATTCATGAGACGGCCAAAGCCTTCCAAATCACCTGCTTCAAGTGCTTTACGAGCTTGGAGAGTCCGTTGGTTTTCAAGTACAGCATGACGAGCCCGTTTGATGCGATTTTCATCCTTGATTAAGTAGCTGTAGGCATCAAAAGCCCAGAGGTCCAATTCCCCTAAGGTTTGAATGTCTAGTTTTTCTTGGAGTTCAGAAACGGCAGTTTCACATTCCGCACGGCGTTCATTGTATTTTGAATCCGCTAATTCCCGACGTTTGTTGGTATTCATGATCACCACAACATTGTCTTTGAGGTCCAGCGGTACCAGATCATATTCTAGTGTATTGGTATCAAGATAAATAGCCCGTTGATCTGCCCCCATACCGATGGCAAATTGGTCCATGATGCCTGAGTTGACACCGATGAAGTTATTTTCAGTTTGTTTCCCGATTTTGACTAGATCTAAACGGTCTAACTGAAGATCATATAGTTTCTCAGCGATGACACCCATCAAGAGCTCAAGGGAAGCTGAAGAAGAAAGACCGGATCCATTTGGAATATTACCGTAGACATAGACGTCCATACCACTATCAATGATGTGACCAGCTTCTTGCAAGAAGTGGAGCACACCTTTTGGATAGTTGGTCCAGTTGTGCTCTTTTTCAAAGTGGAGGTTTTCAAGTGGGACTTCAATGATCCCCTTGTCTTCAAAGTTTCCTGAGAAGAAACGCAAGACCTTATCTTCACGCTTTCTTGCTGCCCCGTAGGTACCAAGCGTAATGGCTGCTGGGAAGACATGCCCTCCGTTATAGTCTGTGTGTTCACCGATCAAATTAATCCGTCCTGGTGAAAAGAAGGTATGGTCAGCCTTTTCCCCAAAGACAGCCTGGAACTTTTCTTGTAAATCTTGAGATGTGATTGTTGTCGTCATGAGAAACTCCTTTAGTTTTGTAAACGTTTTTATACTTGTATTATATCTGATTAGAAGTAAAACTTCAAGTGTTTTTAGTAAATTTTTATTTGATTTTTATTTACTATTTAGAAAGCCTACAATATAGGTTTTTAACCTTATTTCATTTTCAAGCAACTCGGTATCGTTCGAGTTAATTTTAGTAAACTTTTATCAAAAAATCTCAATTGGGAGATGACCCAATTGAGATTCTTCATTTCTTAGTGTTTCTTTCTTGGATAGACAAAAGATCCAAGGAAGGTTAAGAGGCTGACACCCATGAGGGAGAGGAGGTTCCCTGTTTGACCGGTCTTAGGCAATACCGATGAGGCAGGACTGGCTGACACGCTGACAGGAGCCTGATCAGTGGCTTGTTTCACAGCGATCGGAGTAACTTGTGGACCATCAAGAGGGCTAGCTTTTTCTTGCTTGCTAACAAGGACCTGTGTTCCTGTGTGACCAACCTCTACTGGTTGTGTCTGATGGGTTGGATCTTGAACTGGTGAAGTTGGAACTTGGGTTTCTGGTGTTGGCAATGGAGCAGGTGCTGGATAGAAGAGACCATGGCCAATGCGGTAGGCGTACTCTGTTTCCGACATTTTTCCATCTACAATTTTTGGAATATCCACCGGTAAGGTACCTAGATGTTCCTTGCCATTGAAGATGACTTCCACTCCTGCAGGAATATTAGGACCAAATGCATTGTCTGGTTTGAGGGATTCCGTTGGATCCATTCCCTTATTTCCATAGACTGCCAAAATGGCTTTGGCTGCTGGATAGTTGGCTACATCATAAGGTTTAGAGATAGAAAGGACAGCTGCCTTCTTATGGTTGGTATTGGCATAATTGACGATTTCTGTTGGGATCTTGGTCCGCCAGAAATCTTTATCCAGTTGCCCTTCATAACCGATCTCTGAAATGACTACGATATGGGTGGCTTTCTCTAGGTCTTCTTTTAGACTATCAAGGGTGGATTCTTTAGTGAAGTTCTTGGCCACAAAGGAGGTATCTTTTGGAAGCACTCCGTCAGCAATTAAGCGACGCATACCCAAATCAAGTCCAGGAACTTCGTTTTCAAAAGCTCCTAAGAGTAAGACATGGTCCCCTGTTTGTACCTTAAATGGCAAGGTATGGTCTTCATTTTTTACAACCGTCACCGCTGCCGCTGCAATCTTGCGTTCCAAGTCACGATTGAGGGTAGATCCAACTGCTTCCTCTGCTTTTTCAGCTGTTCGAGCATTTGGATCAAAATTCAGGACCCCACGTTTTTCTTTGAGGGTCAGAATCCGGCGAACCGACTCATTTAAGCGTTCTTCTGAGATGTCACCGGTTTGGACAGCATCTACCACTGCATTGACAATGGTATCAATCTTGGTCAAATCGGCTTTGCTGCGAAGGGTCGTTGGCATCAAGACCAGATCAACTCCGGCTTTGATGGCCATCTTCACGGCTTCCACCTCACCGAAGTTCTTAGCAATAGCATCCATTCCCATGGCATCGGAGACAATCACGCCCTTATAGCCGTATTTCTTCCGTACCAAGCCCGTTAATATATCATCAGACAGTGTCGCAGGAACATAGATTTTCTCACCTGTTTCTTTTGACACAACCTGATCTTTTTCAATCTGCGGGTATTGGATATGAGCCGTCATCAAGAGGTCTACCCCTTCATCCATAGCTTTTTTGAATGGAAGGAGTTCCAATTTTTCAAGCTCAGCAAGAGATTTATCCACCAAGGGGAGACCCGTATGGGAATCGACTGCTGTATCCCCATGACCTGGGAAATGCTTGGCTGCTACAGCCACATTGTAGTCCTGAATGCCTTTCATCATCGGAATACCCAAGTAGGCAACCCGGTTTGGATCAGATGAGAAGGAACGAAGACCAATCACAGGGTTTTGTGGATTGTTATTGGTATCTAGCACCGGAGCGAAATCCACATTCAAGCCTAGTGCAGAAAGTTCACGTCCGATGATTTGACCGGCTTCTTTTGCTAGTTTGGGATCATTGGTTGCCCCGATGGCCATATTACCGGGAAGGGCTGTACCTGTACCTAAGCGGTAGACGATCCCCCCTTCTTGGTCAATGGCTAACAATAGCGGAATCTTCCCGTTGTTGGCCTTGTTTTCGATCGCTGCTTTTTGCATATCTTGCGTCAGAGCCAGGGTCTGCTTGGTCTCTTTGACGTTTTCAGCAAAAAGAATGACGCCCCCAAAATCATATTTATCAATCGCATCTGCTACTTCAGCATTGACCTTGGTGAGATCCTGTGGCGATTCCTGATTAGCCTCCTGCCACTTACGGAAGTCCGGCATGATCATTTGAGTCACTTTTTGTTTGAGTGGCATGTTTTCAATCAGTTTTTCCACTTCAGGAGATGCCGTCTCTGTCGATGTTACTGTTGGGGAGGCAGCAGGGACAGCTACACGGTCTGTTGTCGTCGGTGTTTCGGCCACTTCCCCCTGATTTTCTGTGGTGCTTTCTGGAGTTGGAGAAGCCACCACCTCTTCTACTGTTGCTGCCGGTTCATTGGCTTGATCCGACGCTTGAGCTGTGTCTGCTTTTGCTGTTTGAAAGGATAATAGAGCAAAAGCCGTTAATAGGGCCGCAGATGGATAAATGATTTTTTTCATAAAGCGACCTCCTTTCTTTCAATAGATATTGTACCATCGTTTTATAGTTTTGTAAACGGTTGCAAGGCGCTTGTTTTAAAAAAGGATAAGCATTTTTTACTTATCCTTTAGTTCGTTCATATTTTTTTAAAACACCATTTCTTGACAATTTTCTGTCACTTGGTAAGTGCCCTCAGCAAGATCAATTCGGGCTACTGCTGTGACAGTCTGGTCTTTATTTTGGCGCGTGATGACAATGGTATGATCATCTGGTGTTTCCACCTCAATGCTTCCTTCTAGATCAAAAGCTTGCGAGTTGTTCCGGAAACTAAAGAGCTTGAGAAGGGATTGCACGACTGGTCGCTCCACTTCTTGCGCAATTTCTTCATTGCTGTAGTAATGACGGTTGATATTGCGGCCTTCTTTGGTGTTTTCTAAGAGTTCCAAATCATTCTTCCCAGCTAGGAATCCAACATAATAAACTTGTGGAATACCTGGTGCAAAAGCTTGAATTAAACGGGCTAGGAAGTACTTGCGATCGTCATCTCCAAGCGCTGAATAGTAGGTCGAATTGATTTGGTAGATATCCAAGTTGTTGTACTCTGCTGTTGAATATTTGCGTTTAACATTTGCTCCTACCTTATAGAGCTCATTTGAAGCATAGTCAATCTCTTCATCCGTCAAGATATCCTTGACATCGACCACCCCAATCCCATCATGGGTATCGAGCGTCGTGAATTGCTTCATCGGGCTCATCTTCAACCACTTGGCAAGGCGCTCCACTTTTGAACTATAGAGGCTATAGAGGGTCACCATTGGAAGCGCGAAGTCATAGACATAATAGTCGTGATCGGCAATCTTAAACTGGATGGAATAGTGTTCATGAATCTCTGGCAGAAGCTCCGCACCATAGCCTGCGGCCATATCGCGCACCTTATCCAACAAATCCCAAATGTCTGGCTCCACGAAGAAATCATTGGTGTCCAATTTCTTCACCGCATAGGCAAAGGCATCCAAACGAATGAGGTCACAACCATTGCTTGCCAGGTGTTCGATGGTCTTGCGAATAAAGTCCATGGTTACTTCCTTGGTCACGTCTAGATCAATCTGCTCTTCTCCAAAGGTATTCCAGAGATGCTCCGTCGTCCCATCCGCAAAAGTGATTTCTTGCTTGGGAGCTCGGTCTTTGCGCTTATAAATCAAATCTACATCTGCTTGAGTAGGACGATTCTCCGGCCAGAACTTGTCCCAGTTGAGAAAGAGATCCTTGTAGGCACTTTGGTCGTGCTTTTCTTGGTAGTCCTTGTAGTATTTAGACTGACGGGAAATGTGATTGATCATAAAGTCAAACATAAGATAGTACTTGTCGCCCAAGCGTTTGACGTCTTCCCAATCTCCAAAGGCTGGATCCACTTGGTCATAGTCTACAGGCGCAAAGCCACGGTCACCAGTTGATGGAAAAAATGGCAAGAGGTGAACCCCACCTACTGCATCTCCAAAGTGCTTCTCAAGATTTTCGTAGAGATCCTTGAGGTTATTCCCTAAGCTATCTGAGTAAGTAATTAACATGGTTTTGTTTTGAATTGGCATAATGGTTTCCTTTTCTTTTTTGAAGAGGCTGGGACAAAAGTCCTAGCCTCTCAATTATTTTTGAATTGTCGAGCAAGACGCAGTGGTTGAGTGGGCTCTACTACGCTGATTTCATCAGCTTTTACAGCCCTACTCAACTGTGCGGAGGTGGGACGACGAAATCGAATTCTAACGAATTACCGATTTCTGTCCCACTCTCTTCTTGAGTTTTTCTATTTTAGAATTGCTTCCTAGGATACGATTTAAATCAGCAAGCTGAATCGTCCCTTTGTATCTTATTTTACTGCGCCGTTGCTCATTCCTGCGATGATATGGCGTTGGAAGAAGAGATAGACAATGGTGATACTGATAATGCCGACCACGTAAGATGCAAAGCTTGGTCCGTAGTCGTTGAAATATTGGCCTGCGTAGTTGTATTGGAACAAAGGCAGGGTCCACATTTTGGAATCCCGGTTCAAGACAAGGAGTGGCAACATGAAGTCATTCCAGAACCAAAGGGCATTGATGATCATGGTTGTCGCATGCATGGGTTTCATCATTGGGAAGATGATGCGGAAATAGGTTGTAAATTTATTAGCCCCATCGATCTCTGCTGCTTCATCCAAACTTTCTGGGATAGAGATTTTGATATAGCCGACATAGAGGAAGAGGGTCTGTGGAATCGCATAGGTCAAGTAGAGCAAGATCAAACCAAAGGTGTTAGCTAAACCGAGTTTACTCATCATAACCGTAATCGGAATCATGATAACTTGGAAAGGTACGAAAATCCCAAGAATCAAGAGGGTGTACATGATGGTAAAGGCTTTTCTCTTACTCATATTACGTGCGATGGAGTAGGCTGCCATGGGGATAAAGATCATTACTGCAAGTAAAGACAAGACAGTGATGACGACAGAGTTCCAATAATAGCCTCCGATCCCATCAGCCAAGAGACGACTGAAGTTGTCCCATGTGAAGTTGGTTGGAAATCCAAAGAAATTGTCTACGATATCCTTGGTTGGTTTGAAGGAACTAAAGAGGGTGGCAAGGAGTGGCACTAAAATCAGAACCGATCCTAGAATCAATAGAATGTATTTGCCAATCAAGGCTTTTCTTTCATCTTGTTTCATCGTGCTTCTCCTCTTAAATTTCAAATTTCTTAGATACTCTCAATTGGATGATCGAAATCACTACAATCAAGAAGAACAAGATTACGGCAATGGCATTGGCATAACCGAATTGGTTATTTTTAAAGGCATAGTTATAAACCAAGAGTCCAAGTGAGGTTGTGGCATTGTTTGGACCACCACCAGTCATGGCAAAGACTTGGTCAAAGGCGGTAAGCCCACCTTTTAGGGCTAGGATAAAGACCATAGAGACACTTGGTAGCAAGTAAGGCAATTCAACATTCCAGAAGACTTGCTTGCTAGTCGCACCATCGATTCTTGCTGCTTCTGTAATTTCAGATGGGATAGATTGCAGACCAGCTAGGAAGATAATGATGGGCATAGCTACTCCTTGCCAAAGAAGGACAAAGACAGCCGCGAAGATCGCTCCCCACTTAGTCCCTAAAAGACTGGTTTGAAGAAACTCGATATGAAGGGCATTCCCAATCGCTGGTAGACCGTAGTTGAAGACTTGTTTGAAGATCAAAGCCACTGTCAAACCAGACAAAACAGCTGGGAAGAAGAACCACGCACGGAAGAAGGTTTGGCCTTTGATTTTAGAGTTCAAGACACGCGCGATAAAGATCCCAAGGGCAATCTCACCAACTACCATGGCAATCGTGATGATAGCAGTAAAGCCAATGGCATTCATGAATTTTGGATCCATAAAGAGGAGCTTAAAGTTGTTCAAGCCAACAAATTTGTAGTTATAGGTCAAACCTGTCCAGTTAGTAAAACTGTAAAAGGCTCCTTGGAACATTGGCACATAGAAGAAAATTGCTTGTAATAAGAGGGGAATGACCACAAAAGCCCATGCCCAATATTTTTGTAATACTTTTTTCATCGTCTCTCTACTCCTAATCCACATCCGCTTTCATCGGGTTAAAGAAGGCATTCAAATCATTGACCATTCCTTGTTTATCACCTGTCAAGACATAGTTCATCGTCAAGGTATGGAAGTCTGCTTCACTGGTCCAGTATTGTTGCAACCAGACCAAGTGACGATCCGTAAAGGCATATTTGGTCATCCCAGCAAGCGGTGAATCCTCTCCTGCTTGTTTGACCCCTTCGATCGCTGTTGGAGATCCGTCCACATCATAGTACTTTTGCATGACTTCTGGACGGGTCATGTATTCCACAAAGGCATTGGCTTCTTTTGGATGTTTGGTAGTAGCGGAGATAGACCATGCTAAGTCTCCCGCACCAACGGTTAAGCTTTGTCCTTTTTCTTTCCCTGGAATCATGAAAGTCCCAATCTTAAATTTCGGTTTTTGTTCATTGATCGCGGTGATAGCCCAAGATCCATTTGGTGTCATGAGGACATCTCCACGCGCGAAGGCTCCGATAACGTCTGTATAACCTGCACCTTCCCAGTTCTTTTGCTTCGAACCTTTAATGCGAAGGATATCCATGACCTTGATGTCATCTTTCATAATCGGATCAGACAATTTAATGGAATTTGGCTTAGAATAACGAAGGTATTGGTTGGCTTCTTTTCCTCCACCTGCTGCTGTCGCAAAGGCCAATTGATTGTACCCATTGAGTGTCCAAGCTTCTGCACCTGCAATCCCAAATGGAGTTTGTCCTTTGGCAACGATGTCTTTTACTAACTGTTCAAATTCGTCCCAAGTTTCAGGAACCTTCAAGCCCAACTCTTCGAATTTATCTTTGTTGTAGTAGATTCCGTAAGCATTGGCTGTGAAAGGAACGTTATAGACTTTTCCGTTTACGGCATATTTTTCAGCATAGCCGTTTTTTACGCGTTTGAGATAGTCTTTATTACTTAAATCTTCGAAGACACCCGCTTTCGCCCATTCTTGCAGTTCGATAGACTGTGGGTAAATATTGACCACATCTGGCACATCTCCTGCGAGGACACGTGTCTTCAACACCTCACCAGCGTTTGGTACATTAACAACTTTGACCTTGACCTTTGGATTTTCCTTTTCAAAATCACGCGCGATTTCTTCCAAGGTTTTGGTCATTTCTTTTTTCTGGTTGAAATACTCGATAGTCACTGTGCCATCCGCAGATTTTCCATCGTTGGAGCAAGCACCGAGCCCAAACAAGGCTAGGCCTGTAGTCGCAAGAAGTCCGATTTTTTTATACCATTTCATTTGGCTGTCTCCTTTTATTTTTTGACAAAAACATATTGTTTAGTGAGGAAATCTCCCTGAGGAAGAACGACGGTTAAGCCGGCGTACATGAGCTCAGCTCCTGAATAGACTTGGTCCGTCCCTTTTAAGCTATAGAGCGCATCTTCTTCCAATCCTTTGAGTTTCAGGGTCGGCTCGATCTCCTCAACCGTTGATAAGACCCGTACATAAGTTACAACCGTGCGATCTTGATAAGTGAACTGGACGGCTGCTTGATTGCTACCTTGGCTTGGATTGATCAAGCGGTAGTGTTGTCCGAATTGGACAACTGGTCGAATGGTTTTGTAGTGAGCGACTTGAGATGCGATCCTATCCAACTCTTCTTGCGGAAGGCTGGTCAGATCCAATTCATAGCCAAGATTTCCCATCATGGCTACATGCCCACGCGTTTCAAGCGGTGTGATCCGCCCCATCTGGTGATTTGGCACAGCTGATACGTGAGCCCCCATAGAAATGGTAGGATAGAGGTAGCTAGATCCATACTGGATGGGAAGTCTGGCCATGGCATCCGTATTGTCACTTGCCCAGACCTGAGGGAAGTAACGCATCATACCCAGGTCATTGCGGCCACCGCCTCCAGAGCAAGACTCAAAGAGAATGTGCTCGTATTTCTCCGTCAAGTACGAAACCACTTCATAGAGACCCAAGATATACGCATGGGATTGCATCTTGGTTTCAAGGTAGGTTTTCCCATTTCCAAGTTTGGTGATATTGCGGTTCATATCCCATTTGATATAGTCGATCTCATGCTTTCCAAGTAAGTCATCCAAGACCTGCTTGATATAAGAAACCACTTCTCTATTTGAGAAATCGAGCACCAGTTGATTCCGTGAATAGGTGTGTTCGTAGCCTGGGACTTGAATAGCCCAGTCCGGATGAGCCCGATAGAGGTCGCTATCAACAGAAATCATTTCTGGCTCCACCCAAAGGCCAAATTGAAGTCCCTTGCCGTGGATGCCCTGGATCAGTTCTGCAAGGCTTCCTCCTAATTTTTCTTCATTGACAGTCCAGTCACCAAGGGCCCGATTGTCATCATAGCGATTACCAAACCAGCCATCATCAAGAACAAAGAGTTCGATTCCCACTTTTTGGGCCTCATCCGCTAACTCCAATAATTTGTCTTTCTTAAAGTCAAAGTAGGTCGCTTCCCAGTTGTTGATCAGAATTGGACGTTCTTTATGGGCAAAGGGGCTAGGAATGATATGGTCTTGGACAAAAGCTTGACTCTCTTGACTGAGACCGGTCAAACCCTCATGTGAGTAGCTAATCATGGCCACTGGGGTATCAAAGCTCTGATTCGACGCCAACTCCCAGGAGAAGTTTTCTGGATTGATTCCCAATCCAACGCGAACTTCATTGATTTGATTCTTTTGAACAAATCCTTCAAAATTCCCACTGTAGAGCAGTTGGAAGGCAAGGGCAGAGCCAGCATCTTCGGTCACTTCATGCTCAGCAAGGATCAGGGCTGGGGTCTGGGCGTGTCCAGAAGCACCACGATTGGAGCTGATGGAGAAGATTCCTTGCTCCACTTGCTGGCGACGGACTGTTTTTTCTCTCGCATAGGCCCCTTGAAGGGTGATGACATCATAGTTACTGGCTGGGATATCGGCCAACACACTAAGGGCCTTATGGATCACGACGGTTTCATCACTGCAGTTTTCAATCTTTGAAAAGCTAGTGATGGTTGCTCGATCCTCGTAAGCCGTGTAATAGAGGGTCAAACGCAGGGCCGCTTGATCATCTTCAAAGACCAAGGCCAAGGTTTCAGCCTGATCTACTGTATGTGGATTCGGAAGACCAGACGCTTCAACACTGCCAGAGTAGATATTGGCTCCGACATAGAGGAAATCCGTCACCTCTGTAGCTCCGTGCTGAATCTGGATCGACGGCTTTCGAAAATCTCCAAGCCCATGCTGTCCCAAGACCTGACGCTGGGTATCTAGACTAAAGATGCGATTGTCAGGTGTTGGATTTCCAGAGAAAGCATGATCTCTCTCATGCACCGTATTGGAAAAATGATAAGACGGGATCGGACGCCCCAGATGCTTAAGCATCAGGTAGCCATCTCGATTTTCAAGGATCAGGCTCAGTCCCTTACTTTCTACATAGAACAAATTTTGTTCGATACGAATTGCCATATCTTCCTCCATTGGACCCGAAATAATATCACTATGTATTTTTAAATTCGATTCCAATAACTTTCTTTTTTAGCATGTCTTTATTTTACATGATGTAAACGCTTACTAAAATAGAATTTTGTTGGACATATATGGTAAAATGTTAGGTAGGAGGTTTACCTATGTTAGTCTTTTCTGAATACCAAACTGATACCATTGACCTAGCCCTTGATTTTTATGGCTATGAAGATTGTCCGAAGAACTATGAATTTGGCCCTAGCGTCCGAGATAATTTTGTCTTGCATTTTATTACAGAAGGAAAGGGAGTCTTTCACTTCAATAAGAAAGAAATCCACCTAGAGGCTGGGGATCTCTTTCTCCTCCCTAAAAATATGGTGACCTACTACAAGGCCGATGCCGAAGAACCTTGGTCCTACTACTGGATCGGTATTAGTGGCACCAAGGTGAGTGATTTCATGCGTTTTTCAACCCTGCATGAAAAAGGCTTTTTAAAGAAAACAGAGGTGGAAACAGAAAAGATCGGCCAGTTTATGGAGCGACTCGTCCATAAGGCGGAAGCAGCGAAGCTGTCCCCACACTACCAACTCCACCTTCTCTCTCAGATCTATGAACTGCTATTTCTTATCAGTGAAGTAGCTCCCGATATCCATCGGAGCCATCCATCTCCAACCTATCAACTCTACCTGACCTGCAAGCATGTGATTGAGACGCATTACAATAAAGAGCACTTGAGTATTCAAGAGATCGCTGATGACCTCAATGTCCATCGCTCCTATCTGACAACTGTCTTTAAGGAGTTTCACCAGATCTCTCCCAAGGAATTCTTGCACTCAGTCCGCATGCAGCGTGCCCAACAGTTACTGACCAATACGGACGAAAGCATTAAGATTGTAGCTTACTCAGTGGGCTTTTCGGATCCCCTCTATTTTTCAAAGGCTTTTAAGGCCTATAGCCAACTGACTCCTAGCCAATATCGCAGCAAACATAAAATTTAGTAAAAATTTATTTCTTTTTACTAGTATTTAGAGTATACTGGAAGTAGAAATCAATAAAGGATGAACCATGGCAACGATTAAAGACATTGCAGAAAAAGCAGGCGTTTCTCAGGCAACGGTCTCTCGCGTCCTTAACCAGGATGCGACCTTATCGGTTGGCGAAGACACGCGCAGTCGGATTCTTCGCATCGCTGAGGACCTGCATTACCAAAAGAAAAGCCGCAAAACAGTGCCTCAACCAGTTGAAGATTTTCATAAAATCGTCATCTTTGAATGGTACACGCGCGAAGAAGAATTAGATGACCTCTACTACTATTCCATTCGGATGGGCTTGGAAAAACAAGCCCAGGAATTAGGCTATGAGATCTTTCGTATCTTCAACAAGGACGATTGGTCTTTGATTCAGGAGGCAGATGGCATTATCGCTCTTGGGAAATTCAGTCCCAAGACCATTCACGATCTAGAAAGCTACGGCAAACCCCTGATCTTTGTCGATAGCAATACCCTCTATTTAGGACATTCCTGTGTGACGACCGATCTAGAAGATTCTGTCATCACCGCTCTCGAGTATTTCCTTGAGCAGGGCCACAAGGAGATCGGGCTCTTGGTTGGTCAGGAAGAAACCGCAGATGCGACACCGCTACAGATGGATCCCCGTCAACGGACCTTTCAACAGTTTCTCACGGAAAAAGGACTTTATGAGGAGCGCTTTGTCTCTGTTGGGCAATTCTCGACCGAGTCGGGTTATCAGATGATGGAGCAGCTGATTCAAGACTTGGGCGACGACTTACCAACTGCCTTTTTCATGGCTAGTGATGCCTTAGCTGTCGGGGCTCTGCGGTCCCTTCAGGAGCACCAAATCTCAGTTCCTGATCGCGTCAGTCTCATTTCCTTCAATGATACATCGATTGCTAAGTATGTTTTTCCCGCTCTCTCTACAGTAACCGTCTACACGGAAGAAATGGGCAAGCAAGCCATCCAGATGTTGCGACAAACCTTCCAAGGGAGTCAACCAAGTGTTCCCTATATGGTCAAATTAGCTACCAAACTGACGATTCGAGACAGCAGTCGCTAGGAGGTCTTATGAAAACACACGAAATCCTCTTTCAAACCCTTTCTCAGGCAGATGATTATGTCAACGGAGAGCAGCTGGCAAAAGAATTAGGTGTTTCCCGTACCTCTATCTGGAAGGCCATCCAACGGCTAGAAAAAGATGGGGTCGTCATCGAATCCCTCAAAAAAAAGGGCTACAAACTGGTCTCAGGCGATATTCTGCTTCCTGAGATCATCGCAAGCAATACCCAGTTGACCGTGTCCTTGAATGAAGACTGTGGTTCCACCCAATTGGATGCAAAATTAGGCATAGAAAGCCATCAAGAAGGCAAGGCGCTCTACCTGGCCAATTCGCAATCTGCAGGAAAGGGCCGCTTTGGTCGTGACTACTACTGCCCTGATCAAGGGGGCATCTACATGTCCCTTCATCTCAAGCCTCAACTGCCACCTGCGGAGCTCCCCCCTTATACTTTGATGGTCGCTGGAGCCATCTACAAGGCCATTAAAAACCTGACCCTGATCGATATTGATATCAAGTGGGTTAATGATATTTACTACCGCCATAAAAAAATTGGGGGAATCCTTACCGAAGCTATCACGTCCATCGAGACTGGTCTTGTCACGGATGTCATTATCGGAGTCGGTCTCAATTTAGCCATCCCTACTTTCCCAGAAGAGCTAGAAAGTAAGGCTGGTTCCTTATTTGAAGGGCCTTGTCCCATCACCCGCAATGACCTTATCAGCGAGATCTGGAAGGAATTCTTCCAAACGGATATTGATGAACTGGTCTACCTCTATAAAGAGCGCTCCCTGGTCCTAGGACGAACTGTCACTTTTGGGCAGAACCAACAGACCTATCAAGGACTCGCCAAAGACATCTCTGATACCGGCCAACTCTTGGTCCAATTAGACAATCAAGAAGAAATCTGGCTCAATAGCGGCGAAGTCTCCTTGACCAAATGGTGAAATGATGTATAGAAAAAGCCACCCGAGGGTGGTTTTTTTTGATCTATTTTGAAAGCTCCTTCTACCCAAAGACTACGGAACTTCATTCTTTTTAAGATATCCATAACTAGTTACGGCTTTAGCTCTTGCTCCATTTTTTTTACAAAGTGATTTAATGCTGTTTGCACTTTTTCTAGGAGCTCTGTTTGCTGAGAATCACTGACCTCAACTCGGTTTGTGGTCCCATCTTACTCAATATGGAAATAACTAACATGTAGTAATCCCCACTCTTTATCTAATGAAAAGGCTACATCTATTTTTTCACCCTCAATGATCGTTGAAGAGGTAATCAAGATTTTATTGTCATCTGGACTAGGAACTCGTACCATCCATTTCAAATCCCCATCCATTTCCAGTTGGTCTATGCCACCCACACGTCTGATCTCTGCGTCTGAAGGAATCCCATAGCCAGCTTTTCTAATGGTATTGGCATTACGATGATCAAGTATTCTTGCCAGCAATTCAATTTTATTTTTAGATGAAAAATTTAGAGCTGGTTGTTCATTCGGAACAAAGAGAAGCCAAGCTACTAACACAGTAATTCCTAATAATAGAAAGATCAATCCTTTTTTTAGCACAGACATCCTCCTTTCCTCACTTCTTTTCTAGCTCCTCTTCGATGTATGTCTAGTATAGAACAAACCACCGCGAGGGTGGTCTGTTATTATCGTAATTAAAAACACCTCAAAAGCTAGAAATAATCCAACTTTTGAGGCGTTAATCAATTAAGGCTCATTATTGATAACAGAACCACCACTACTGAATGTATAAGAAACACCGTCTATAATTAAAGTTTTATTCATTGCAAATGCACCACCGTCGTTAGGATCAGCATAATATCTTGTTCCGTTTAAATCAAGCCAGCCTGTTTTTAAATCACGATTAACTGGGTCAAAATAATATTTTTTTCCATCTATTAATGTCCTCTGACCTACAAATGCCTTACCAAATTCGTCAAAGCAATACATTTTCCCATCTATAGTTTGCCAACCTGACAATCCTTCTCCACTTTCTGGGTTGTAATAATACCATTCTAGACCAGGGTATCCTTGTTTAGATATCCAGCCCGTTTTCATATCGGAATTAACTGGATCGAAATAATATCTTTTATCACCTATCTTTTGGAAACCTTTTAACGCACTATTTTCAAAGTAATACCATTTCCCATCTATATTTCTCCAACCGGTAGCTTTTTCTCCGCTTACAGGGTCGTAATAATTCCATTCCGTACCAGAATATCCTGGATTAGATATCCAACCAGTTTTCATATCACAATTAACTGGGTCGAAATAATAAAGTTTTCCATTTATATTTTCATGACCAGAACGTGCTCCAAATGGAGTAAGGTAATACCATTTCCCATCTATCAATTGCCAGCCTCTTTTTTCCTCACCGGTTACAGGATCATAATAATACCACCCAGAGTAATCTCCACCATTATACACATTATATTGCCAGCCAGTTATCATATATCCTCTATCATCAAACTTATAGCTTTTACCGTCAATATTAGCTTCTGTGTTTTTATAATAAGAACCATTGTTCAGTGAATACCACCAACCAACATTATCTTGATGCCAATCAGCCTTAACTTGTGATACTGGGGTTAAAAGTAATATTAGCAATGCACCACCTAGCAAACACTTAGTTGCTTTTTTCATTTGCATTTCCTCCTTATATTTTGTATACGCTTTCATTGTAGCATGTTTATTTCTCTAAATCAAATAATGTGTGGATATAAAGAGGTCACTGTCAACGAATTCAAATATAAAGTCACTCTCTTTTTATTTGTCCTTTAAAAGGCTATCAGTGTCCACTTTTAGATAAAATCATATAAGATATTATCTAAAAGTAGACCAAAAAGTAATTAAAGAAATAACCTGCTCTATTATTAAAATTTTAGCAACTGACTTTATCAATGATTATAAATGAAGCTTATTAGCTACCTAATAACTCACTCTGGTTATATAATAAAATTCTTTATCATCATAGTTAAAAACACCTTGAAAGTTAGAAAAAAATCTAACTTTTAAGGTGCTGATCAATTAAGGTATATTGTTTATAAGAGTACCTCCATTATCGAATGTGTATGAAATACCGTCTATAATTAAAGTCTTACTTCTTGCAAGTGCACCACCATCATTTGGATCTGCATAATATTTATATTTACCTGACTCAAACCATCCTATTTTCAATTCACAAGTATCTGAATCAAAATAATAATCTTTTCCATCTAAACCACTTATATGACCACTGTATGCCCCATACAGGCCAAAGTAATACTTTTTCCCATCTATCTCTTGCCAACCTGATAGCTGTTTCCCACTTTCTGGGTCGTAATAATATCTTTTTGTACCAGAGGCCTCTTGTATGCTTACCCAACCCGTTTGCATATCGCAGTTAACCGGATCAAAATAATATTTTTCTCCATCTAAATTCTGCGAACCTTTTAAGGCACCAAATATAAAGTAATACCATTTCCCATCTATATTTCTCCAACCTTTAACTTTTTCTCCGCTTACAGGGTCGAAATACATATTTTCTGTCCCATAATGGAATTGTTCAGATACCCATCCTGTTTGCATATCACCATTAACTGGGTCAAAATAATAATTTTTCCCATCTATCAATTGCTCACCAATAAGTGCTCCACTTCTAGTAAGGTAATACCACTTTCCATCTATATTTTGCCAGCCAATTTTTTGATCACCATTTACTGGATCAAAATAAGACCAGTTTATTTTTTTCAGACTAGTAGCATTACGCTCCGCTATCGGCTGCCAGCCGGTCATCATATAACCTCTGTCATCAAATCTATACCACTTCCCGTCAATATAAGCTCCTGTGTTTTTATAATAAGAACCATTGTTCAGTGAATACCACCAACCAACATTATCCCGTTTCCAATCAGCCTTTACTTGAGACATTGGAGTTAAAAGCGATATCACAATCGCACTAGCAAGCAATAGCTTATTTTTTTTCATTTTCTTTCCCTCCTTGCACGATCTTTGTATACGCTTTCATTGTACCATGTTTATTACTCTAAATCAAATAATGTGTGAATATAAGGAGGCTATTATCAATGTATTCAAGGGTAAACAAAAAAATTTGCACAATTTGCTTATAATAAAAGAGGCACTTACTACTCTACTTATTTTCTTCCAAAATATTGCCAATGTCCATTTAATGTCAAATACAATGTGACTTATCCATCAATTGTTTATTTATCGATTGCGAAATCCCCTAAAAGCAGTAATTTGAAAAATAACAAAATTTTAAAAATCTTAAATTGAGTCTTGAATATTCATCATAGCAAACTCTCAACTTTCCGGAAAACGTTTCTTTTTTTAGAAAAATATAATTTCATTATTTATCATTCAATAATTTTTGATTCCTTCATACTCCCCAAACACCATCCCCCTATTATCCCCCCACTTGTGGTATGATGGTAGAGTATGTTTAGGTGCCGTCAACCCTGCTCGAGCACCTCCGTGCTAAAAGGAGAACGAATATGAAAATCGCATGGAATGAAATTAAATACCAACCCAAGAAGTTTATCCTGATTGAACTCCTCATTACCATCCTTATGTTTATGGTGGTATTCTTGTCCGGTCTGACAAATGGACTGGGCCGGTCGGTATCAGCCCAAATCGATAACTATGGGTCGCTGCACTACATCCTTTCGACGGATTCAGAAGGGATTATCCCCTTTTCAACTATTAAGGTGAAGGATTTAGATGAGGTCCAAAAGATAGAGGGGATGGACTATTCGGGCTTGTCCATCCAGCGGGCGACCGTCTCAAAAACAGAGGATTCCAATACTCTGGATATCACCTACTTCGCGACCGATCACAATGAAGAAGAAATCCTCAACCCAATCATAGAAGATACAGACCTCAAGATCTCCGACTTAAAGAAAAACGAGATCATTTTGGACAGTTCTTTCAAAGAGGATGAAGGGATCCAAGTCGGCGATCACGTGATCGATAAAACCTCTAAGCAAAAACTCAAGGTCGTGGCCTTCGCGAAAAATGCCAAATACGGCTATAGCGAGATTGGTTTTATCAGCTCGGAGACCTACACAGGCATGCGACAAAAAACAGATCCAAGCTATCAATGGCAAGCCCAAACCCTTGTGACCAAGAAAAGCATCCCTTCTAGTGATCTAGCCAGCAACTTGATGGTGGCGGATAAGAAGCAGGTGATCGATAAAATCCCTGGCTACAAGGCTCAAAATCTGACGCTACGGATGATCACGTGGGTGCTCTTACTCGCTTCTTCTGCTATCCTTGGGGTTTTCTTCTATATCCTTACCTTGCAGAAGTTGAAACAGTTCGGCGTCTTGAAGGCCATTGGCATGTCCATGAGCCAGATTACCTATGTCCAACTATCCCAGCTCACCATTATCTCCCTCATCGGAGTGCTGCTGGGACTTGGCTTGGCAACCATAATGGCGCCATTTTTACCCAATAGCGTCCCTTCCTTTATGACCCTGAAGGACAATCTCACCATCTCGGTTAGCTTTATCCTGACCTCTATTTTGTGTGGTGCCTTGTCCCTTGTCAAAATCAAAAAAGTAGATCCAATCGAAGTCATTGGTGGAAATGGAGAATAAGATGGCCATTATCGAATTAGAAAATATCAGAAAATCCTACGCCGATGGTAGCCAGATGCACCATGTCCTCAACCAGCTGAATTTAAGCGTCGAACCCAACGAATTCGTCGCCATCTTGGGCCCTTCAGGATCTGGTAAATCCACGCTTTTGGCCATCGCTGGCTTGCTTTTATCAGCGGATGAGGGGCGGATTCGCATCGCAGGCCAAGACTTGACTGGTCTCAACCAAGGCCAATGGACGCAAAAACGGCTGGAATTACTCGGCTTTATCTTCCAAGACCACCAGCTCCTCTCCTATATGAAAATCGGTGATCAGTTAGAACTGGTGGCCAAATTAAAAGGGGAAAAGGACAAGAAAAAACGCCAAGAGGAAGTCAAAGCCTTGTTGGCAGATCTTGGCATCGAAGCTTGTTACCACCAATATCCTAATCAGATGTCCGGTGGGCAAAAACAACGGGCAGCCATCGCTCGCGCCTTCATCGGAAATCCACAGGTCATTTTGGCCGATGAACCAACGGCTAGCCTAGACCCAGATCGAGGGCAAGAAATCGCTCAATTGATCCAAAAAGAAGTCAAATCCAAAAACAAGAGCGCCATCATGGTGACCCATGACCGCTCTATCCTGACCTATGTGGATACCATTTATGAATTAAAACACGGCCAATTGCTAAAGGTAGAAAAGGTTGATTAAATACAAACTAGCGAACAAGCATTTCACTTGTTCGCTAGTTTTTTTATTCTTGTGGCTCCTTGGGCAGCTCCATACGGAAGCGCAAGCCCATAGCCGTTTTGTCAAATTGGTAGGCCAGTTCCTCATGGTCTAGCAAGTGTTGGACCACGAAGAGTCCCAAGCCGCCTTCCTTCTTCTGACGGCTAGCGGTCATTGGCATTTCAGCAGTCTCTACCATTTCTTGACTGGTATTTTCAACTGCCAAGTGCGTCCCTTCTTCTTCGAGACGGAGCTGGATCTCTCCACCGGCATCCGAATGCTTGACGGCATTGCTGATGACATTTGAGAGGACCAATTTCAGAATCGCTGGGTCCATATAGACTGGTTTGGCTGGAATCTGATTGTCAATCGTGAGCTCGCGGAAGTGAGCCAAGACCTTGTACTGGTCAAGGATCTGCTCTAAAACTTGATCCAGCTGGATCCACTCCTTGTCTCCGGCCAATTCTTGGACAGAGGACAGGGACAGGATTTCTAGAACGATCTGGTTCATCTCATCGACAATATCGAGGGAGACCGACAGGTAGCGGTCCCGATCCTTGTAGCGGCCGATCTTATCCCGCATATTTTCTAGGATAATCTTCAAGCTGGCTAGAGGCGTCTTGAGCTCATGCGAGGCCCCCCGTAGGAATTCGACCTTCATCTGCTCCAATTTCAGATTTTCCTGTTTCTGCTGCTCTAGATTGTCGATCACTTCTAGGAGATGGTGATAGAGGTCGTTGATCTGTTGCTTGAGAACGCCGATCTCATCCTGCGAGTGAATGGGAAGACTGGCTGTCCGATCCAAGCGTTTCATCCGCTTGGTCATCTGCTTGATCTCAAGGATTGGAGCAGAAATCAGGCGGGCATAGAGATAGGAAGCGATCAGCGACAGGACAAAGGAAGCAAGGAGACTATAGGGAAGAAAGCCCAGACTGATGTCCCGCGCTTCCTTTTGCGAATCGACGGTTGCTAAGAATTGCAAGGTCAAGTCCTTCCCCTCTTTTGTCTCAATTTTTCGCTCTTCAATGACCAGGGAATTGTTCTGGCTATCCGGGTTCAGGAGCAGATCATCCTTGACCTCTAGGGCATTCTGTTTTTCCTTGCCCTTGATCGAGACCTTGATATCATTGGTCTTGGAATAAAGATCAATGACCGACTCAATGGTCCCTTCTTCCTGGCCTTGAAAACTCTTAGTTAGGGCCTGAGATTTCTTCAAAATCGTCTGGCGTTGGGACTCGATATAGGTCGATGGGAAAATAAAGTAAACCGAAGCATGTAGAAGGATGACTAAGCCACTAAAAAGGGCAAAGGTGATCAGAAAGATCTTTGCAAAGATACTCCGTTTGGTCATGGTCTCTCCAATTTATAGCCGACATTGCGTACCGTAACGATACAGTCCAGCTCTAGTTTTTTTCGTAGTTCCTTGATATAGACATCGATCACCCGGTCAAAAGGAATCTCCTCCGTCTCCTTCCAGACGGCATCGAGGATCTGAGAGCGAGTCCGGGCCTTGCCCTCATGCTGGAGCAAGTATTCCAAGATCTCCAACTCCTTGGCATTCATGGAGATAGGTTGACCAGCTAGGCTGGCTGTGTAGCTCTCAAAATCCACTCGTGCCTCTCCATAGGTGAAGACCCGGGAAGGCTGGAGCTTTTTAAAAATAGCTTCGATACGGACCTTCAAGAGGGACAAGGAGAAGGGTTTTTCCAGGTAGCCATCCGCCAACTCTCCAAAGGCCGTCAACTTATAGTCCTCGTCATGGAAGGCCGTCAGCATGAGGACAGGGACCGAGCTGGTCTTCCGGATGGTCTTGAGCACTTCCAAGCCATTGAGGATAGGGAGCTGGATATCCAGCAAGACCAGATCTGGCGCCTCTCTGTGAAAGAGGTCCAGGGCCTCCTGCCCATCACCAGCTTCAAAGACCTCATAGCCACATTCCATGAGATAGTCGCTCATCCCTTCACGAATCAGGACTTCATCTTCTACGATTAGTATCTTCATACACTTTCCTTTTATCTAAGAAACTTCTTCTACCTCCTATTATACCCTATTTCTATTTTAGGAAACAATCTCTTATTCGACATCCACCAAGAGATCCTTTGGTTTCTTATGCAAGAGCCATTGAGAAGAAAGGATGGATACCAGAATCAAGAGGAGGCCGCCAACCAAAACAATCACCAACAATTGGTCCGGTTGGATGTCCATATGGAGGTCTGTCAGGGTCTTACTGAAGCTTTCTGCCTCAGCCCCACCACCAAGGTTGGCTGCAGAGGATTCTTGAGCCATTTGTTTGGCAATGCCACTGGTTACGTTCTTGAGTACCGTATCTCCGACTGTTTTGGCAAGAAGTCCTGCAACTCCATAGGAGAGGAGGAAGGCGGGGATGGAAATCATGACCAATTCTGCCACGAATTGCCCTGCAATCTGCACCTTGGAGAGTCCCAGAGCTAGCAAGATACCCACTTCTCTGCGACGGGCATTGAGCCACAAGACGAGGAGAAGGGTGAGAAGCAAGCTAGCAAAGATGAGGCTACCGATAAACAAGTAGTCCGCCACTTGGAACATGCTGCTGATGGATTTTTGCAAGGCTGGGTAGTTGGAAGAGCTCTTAACCAGGTCATAGAGGTTCCAGTCAATATCGAGTGCTTTGATTTTTTCGATCAAGGCATCCAGGTCCTGATCCCCTTTGGCAAAGAAGGTTGCATCCTCATAGGTAGCTGTTTGGACGGTATTGCCGTAGAGTTTGGCAGCTGTATCCAAGTCAGAAATGAGGGTATCTTCATACAATTCTTGGGCGTAAGTTAGAGGAGCTTGGTTCTTCCCTGAGAACAGACCCTTAATAGTCACTTCGACAGTTTCATTGGCCCCTTTTTCATTGTCAGCATCGTAGAGATTGGACTTGAGACGCACCTTATCGCCTACCTTGAGGCCATTCTTTTTCGCCAAATCTTCATGCATGAGGATTTGGTTTTTATCATTGTCTGTCAGATGCTCCCCTTGGACCAGCTTGTAGGCTCCAGAGACAAATTTATCTTCTTTTGAAGAGTCATTGACCCCCGTCACCATCAAGGTATTCTTGAAGTATTTTGCCCGCTCTGGAGATTGATTTTGCAGGGTTTCTTCGGTCTCAATGATCTCGTGGTCTAGGATATCTGCAATAGCATTGATCCGCCTGATGGAGGAGGTGATCCCCTCTACCTGGCTGATTTTTTCGATATCCTCTCCTCTGAGATTCCCAGCTCCCCGAGGGGTTCCTGGATTAGTCCTGCGGTTGATCTGCATGGAGAAGCTATTGGTAATGGATCCCAGGCTTTCCGATGAAGCTTTTTGGGTCGCTCCCTTCATGGAGAGTCCGATCAAGCTCAAGGTCCCCATGAGGAGAATGATGGCAAAGAGCAAGAGGGACTTGGGCCATTTCCGTGTGATATAAGCAAAAGCATTGCGCAACATAACATTCCCTCCTTACTTACTCTTCTCAACGAGGCTACGGCGACTCAATTCCAAGACCACATCGGAGGCCTCTGCCACTTCCTTACTGTGGGTGACGACGATGACACATTTTTGGCGTTCCTTGGCCAGTTTCTTTAAAATGGCAATGATGTCACCAGCTGTCTGTTCATCTAAGTTTCCTGTCGGCTCATCTGCTAAGATGACAGGTGCTTCTGAAACGAGCGCACGCGCAATAGCCACCCGTTGTTGCTGCCCGCCGGATAGTTGCAGGACATTGCGTTTGATTTGCGTTTCGTCCAGCCCCAATTCCAAGAGAATGTCTTTCCCAGCTTGTTTGTTGACCAGGCGGACATTTTCCAGTGGCGTCAAATAATCAATCAAATTATAATTCTGAAAGACCAGGGAGACATGATGCTTGCGGTGGTAGCTAGACCCTTTGGTCTGGATGTCCTCCCCATCAAAGAGAACCTGCCCCTTCTTGGGATTGTCCAGACCAGCCAAGAGGGAGAGAAGGGTCGATTTCCCTGCTCCAGACTGACCGATAATGCTGTAAAATGTCCCATTTTTGAACTGATAGTTCACGTCTGAGAAGATCTCTTCTTGGTAACTTTGGTAGCTATAGGATACATGTTTGAGTTCTAACATAGGTGTTATTTCTCCTTAACTCATTTTTGTTAATATTTCTTTTGGACTCTTGCGCCAGATCAAGCTGGTGGTTGCACCGAGCGACAGAAGGATCAAGCACAAGAGGCTAGCATAGGCGATTCCTAAGGAAAGGCCTTGAGGGATTTGGTTGAGTAATTCTAGGGTCTGCTGTTGACCGGTCTGTCCGACAAACTGCTCTAAGAAACGATGGCTGACCATCCGCCCGATGAGAAAGGCTGGGATCACTGCTAGTAAGGATACCAGCACCACTTCCAAGAGGAACTGTCTAAAGATCCGGCCCTTGCTCTTCCCAATGGATAAGAGGACGCCGATTTCATGAATCCGCTCCCGTGTCCAGAGACTGAGTAAGAGCGATAGGGCACCTGCTCCAGTCAACAGGAGGACGATCATCATAATCCGTACCAGGCCTTCTAGGGTCTGAGAGGATTCCTTCATCTGGTCAAAGGCCTTGCGATCTTCGACCACGCGTAGCGATTGCCAATCCAGATCCAAGCTTTTGACTTGCTTCAAGAGGGCATCGATTTTCTCAGGATCTTTGACCCCAAAGGTTACCTGGGTCACTTCTTGCTGACTGAGACCAAGAAGCTTGGTCGCATCCTCATAAGGGAGGTAGACTTGATTTTCACTCAGGTCTGAGGTCATCCCTGTGAATTTTTCCTGTTTCTTACCTAAAAAGATCCCAACGATTTTAAAGGTTTGCTCTTTGGCAGGAGTCTCCCCCATCTGAAAGCTGGATAAGGTCAAGGAATCTCCGACCTTTAGCTTATTCTTCTTAGCCAACTCTTGGTGAATCAAGATCTGCCCGCGAGCCTTGTCGGATAAGTGCTTGCCTTGCACCAGTTGGAAACTGCCGCTGCGGAAATCCAGGTGCTGGTCTGTCTTCTGGGTGAAGACAGCGCCTAGCGCTTGCTTGGCTTCCTGACCCAGATCATCCCGTTCTACCGATTGCTGCCCAGTCACCGCTTCTTTACCAAGAATACGAACGGGACTTTCATATTGAGGAACCATAGATCCAACTCCAGCTAGCCGCTGCACCTTTTCAGCTTCTTTCAGAGCAAAGGGAGTAGCCCCCTGCTTACTGGTCAGGGCAAAACTGGTCCCAGCCGACTGCTTGATATGGTCCTCCAGTCTTCCTCCCACTTGCATCAGTGAAAAACAGAAATACAAGCAAGAAAGGATCAAGAGGAGAATCAGAAAGAGAACCAGATTCCTCGTTCTTTTTCGAGAAATATAGGCGATTGCCTGTTGTAAGAGCATGAACTCACCCTCCATTTCAAAGCCCACAGCAATGCAATATGGGCGCTTTCATCAATTTGTTATAGTTATTATAGAAAAGAAATGTGAAATGTTTATGAAATAGAAAAAGTTTCCTAAATTTTCTAGGAAACTATATTCGATTTAAATAATATTAGGAAAATATGCGTCCCACTTCCTTGACTTCATTTTTCAAAGATTTCTCCTTCTTGGATATTTGAAAAGATCTGATCGGTCAGTCGGACATTCAAGAAGCTCCAAAGAGCGAAACCTCCAAAGGTAAAGAGATAAATAGCTGTCAGTAACCGTTCAGGACTACTGAGACTGATATAAATCACTGCCAGATTGAAGAAGATAAGAAAGATGGTTTGAATAGGATTTAAGAGAGCAATGAGGAAACTATTCAGACAGACCTTTCTTGTAGGGTCTTCAAAGAGGCCAATATAAGGGAAGATCAAGGTCATCCCTCCACATAGAAGGACGATAAAGGGAAGCAAGATCCAAATCCCATACTCACTTAAAAAGGCCGTATTTGAAAAAAGACAGTAATCCAGATAAAGAAGGGCAGATAGTCCTAGGCAGGTCAGCCAAATCACCGTCGCTTGCTTGAAATTAGCTCGAAAGAGACGGAAAAAATGAAAGACGAGATCCGTATCTTCCCCTTTCAACAAGCGGTGCCACATGGTTGCTAAAGCCGTAAGCGATGCACCGATCGTGAGAATCGGAAGGCAGCAAACGATAAACAAGGTATTCAAGATAATGATGTCTGTCAACCGGGTCAAAGTCTTGACCAAGCGTCCATCCAATGAAAATAATTTTTGCATCTTCTTCTCCTTGTTCTTCATCTCAATTTCTGCTACTTCCTCTAGGGAAGCACTCAGGGGCTCTACGCCCCTGAGTTACTTACTTGAATCCATTTAGACCCCTGTTACTTCACTTCTTTTTGGTAACGATCATAGGCATCCTGTTGAATCTTCATAAAGTCATCAATTCCCATCTTCTTCAAGGTTGCTTTGTAATCGTCCCAATCCTTTTCGACGCCCCCTTCGACTACCCATTTAGAAGCTTGTTGGGTAACATAGGAGTTGATATCGACATAAATAGAGGACAATTTGTTTAATTCTTCTTGAGAGTAGATGACATTTGGATATGCTGGCAAAGCGTATTGTTTCAATTCTTTGTCCATCTTCAATTTGAGCCCATCACCCTGTGTTTGGTCGATGTCGACATGACTATTGATATCATCTGACACATATTTTGGTCCAAAGTCACGAAGGGAATTAATCCAAGCCCATTCATCGGCAGATTTACCATCTTTTGGAGCCAAGACCTTGTACTTGTCACCATCTTTTTCAGTCGCAATGCCAAAGGATCCATAGAAGTTTTGGATGCTGGCATCATCCGTGTAGAATTTATCCAACCATTTGAGCAATTTTGCAGGGTCCTTGCACTTATTTGTGATCAGGATTTCATTGCGTCCATAGTTCAAATGATCTGGGTCAGAAATGACATATTGTTTGCCATCTGGGCCTTTCAATGCTGGGAGAGGAGCATATTCGCTGGCATGTTGGCCAAAGGTTGCATCTGCTGTCCAACCACTTGACACACCGACACGCGCTACACCCTTATCCATCCGTTTGGCAACAGACATGGAGGTATCTTCTGTAAAGAGTTCAGGGTCGATCAAGCCTTTCTTGTAGGCTTCATGCATCGCCGCTATCCCTTGTTTATAACTTTCTTCCGTCCGGAGGTAGACCGGTTTGCCATCTTTGACGGACATTTCATAGGTATTATCTCCACCCAGACGGTTGTTGAATGGCAAGATATAAGAGAAGGTCGGATCAAAGTTACCAGAGCCAAATGGAATTTCATCATTGACATCGCCATTACCATTGGCATCCTTATCCTTGAAGGCTTGTAAAACAGTCACCAATTCATCATAGGTTTCTGGCATCTTCAAGCCAAGATTGTCTAACCATTTCTTATTAATAAAGAGCTGGTTGCCGACGATTGGCCGCATTGGCAATTTCTTAGGCAGGCTGTAAATATGACCATCAGGGTTGGTCACCATAGCTTTTAATTTCGGTTCTTTTTCAAAGGCCTTGTTCAAGTTTGGCATATTATCCTTGATCAAGTCTTCCAATGGAATGAACATGTTTTGGTTCTGAGCGATTTCAGAATCCGTGAAGGCATTGGATCCCAAGAAAGCGTCTGGTAAATCTCCACTGGCAACAAGAACAGATTTCTTATCAGACCAGTCTGCAGCCACCATGGTATCCCATTTGATCTTGATACCTGATTCCTTGGCTGAATCATCTAGAAAACCTTTGTGATAGTCTTCTCCCCAATCCGACCAACGAACGGTCGTGATCTTGAAGGTGTTTCCATCATTCTTGTCATTGCTTGATTTATTTGTGGAAGCTCCACAAGCCGTCAAGCCAGCTAAAGCAGCTGCTCCAAGGAGCAGATAGGCAAATTTCCTGTTTTTCATGATCTTCTCCTATTCTTTCAAGGCCCCTATCATGACACCTTGATTAAAGTATTTTTGGACGAATGGATACAGCATCATAATCGGTGCTGTTGAAATAACGATGGCTGCATATTTCATCATATCAGCCTTGATACGGAGGTCAGAAGCTACCTCCCCTGTTGCTTGCGACTGCAACATTTGATTACTAATTAAGAGACGTCGCAGGATCAGTTGTAGGGGTTGGAGATTTTCATTGGTCAAATAAATCAGGGCATTGAACCAAGAATTCCAGATCCCTACTGCTGTCCAAAGTCCAATAACGGCAATAATAGCCTTGGACAAGGGGAGCACGATCTTTCTGAAGTAATAAATGGTTCCGCAACCATCGATCTGGGCGGCTTCCCACATCCCTTCTGGAATACTATTGTTAAAGAAAGTTCGAGCTACAACGATATTGTAAGGAGATACTGCAAACGGTACGACCATTACCCAGAAGGTGTCGACCAAGCCCAATTGTTTAACTGTCAAATAAATGGGAATCAAGCCCCCAGAGACAAACATGGGAACGATAAAGAAGACACTGACCCATTTCTTAGCAAAGAGGTCCTTTCGCGACAAGGCGTAACCAGCTGGGATATTAATGACCAGGGCAACGATGGTCCCTACAACTGTGTAGAGGATAGTGTTGAGATAGCTCTTTAGAAACAAAGGTTGCTCAATCAAGCGTTGATAGCCATCTAGTCGCCATTCCCTCGGGATAAACCAAACCTTACCAGTTGCCACATCAGACGGATTACTGAAGGAGGCAATAATGACAAACCACAAAGGGTAGACAATCAAGAGAATCAAGCAAATCGCTAGACCATAGATAAAAATATCAAAGAGAATTTCTGACTTGGTCTTTCTCGCATGTTGAAACAATTTCACAATTTCTCCTCCTTTCTAGAACAATCCCGTCTTGGTATAGCGTTTCGCAAACCAGTTGACCGACAGTAAGATGATCAAGTTGACCAAGGTATTAAAGAGACCGATCGCTGTCGAATAACTATATTGGAAATTAATCATCCCCACTTTGTAAACATAGGTCGAAATGATTTCACTTCCTGCCAGATTGAGTGGATTTTGCAAGAGCAAGACCTTTTCAAAACCAACACTGAGTAGGCTTCCTGCTCTGAGAATCAAGAGAATCATCGCCGTTGGTAACAGTAAGGGTAAGTCAATATGACGGATCTTTTGCAATCGACTCGCCCCGTCCATGGTCGCAGCTTCATAAAAGGTCGGATCAATGGCCGATAGAGCGGCTAGATAGATGATACTATCCCAACCGATATGTTGCCAGACATCGCTCCAGACATAGACACCTGCAAAGCTATCCGGTTTGGATAAGAGAGCAGGCATCTTTAAGCCGACCAATTTGAGGACATTGGCTAACAGTCCACTACTTGGAGAGAGAAAGAGAATAATCATCCCACACATGACCATGGTCGAGATAAAATGAGGCAAATAAGTCGTTACTTGAAAGACTTTTTTGAACTTGCCCACACGAATCTGGTTGCAAATAATGGCTAGAACAATCGGCAAGGGAAAACCCACCAGAATACTGTAAATAGAAATTTTCAAGGTATTCTTCATGGTTGTCGCAAATTGGAAGGATGAGAAGAACTGGTTAAAATACTTGAGACCAGCCCAAGGACTTCCAAATATCCCAGTAGCGGGAGAGTAATCTTTAAAAGCGATGACTAGACCCGCCATAGGGATATAGGCAAATAAAATCAATAAAATAATCGATGGTAGGAGCAGCACATATAAAGGAATATTTTTCTTAAATTTGCTCTGCTTCGCATTTACTTCGCTTTTCATAAGGCCCTCCTTTTCTTTCTCCTCTATTTTATAGGAATCCTTTCCATCTTTATAGAACTTTTTCGTTCATCTTCATTCACTTTTCCGTTTTCTCCACACAAAAACATGCACTTTCCCGATTTTTTTTACTTTACTATCGGTTTTGTTCATGAATCCGTTTTCAAATAGTGCTATAATATATGTGAGGTGCTCATTATGAAAGCTATTCACAAAAGTATACGAGATCACTCGATTCAATTTTTTTCGCGCCTACTCTTTCTCCTCTTAGTCGTCAATACCTTGATCAACCTTTTGATTGGTGGGATTAGCCGAAATTTTATTAAACACCAAAATATGCTCCATTTAGAGGACTCGATTCATATCTATGCGGATTCCTTAAATACAGAGCTTCACTCCGTTGAGCGTTTTATGTACAGTACCATTAGCCACAATGACTATTTGACAGAACTCAATACCCCGCTTGATTTCACGGATTTTCATGAAAATCTAAAAAAATTGCGGATCGATTTTACGGAGTTTCAGTACCAGATGGATAGCCCCATTACCTTTTTCATAGAGACAAGAGATATCCCCCATTTTTTCAATGCCTCCAGTCTTCAACTATCTTACCTAGATTATGTACAATTGAAAGATCATCTTAAAACCTATGACAAAGAAACAGACAAGACCAGTCAAAAATGGCAACGAATCAGCCTGAACCAGCATGATTATCTCTTGAAATCCCTTCATTACAAGGGCAAGGCTATCTATGCCATCATTTCTACCCAGGATATTTTAAAACCCTTGCAAAAGCTCAATATCGGGAAAAAAGGGCGCTTATCCATCGATCGTCCCAACCAGATCCATGCTACAGATTCCGTCATTCAAGCCGGTAGCAATCAAACCCACCTGCCTTTTGATCTTTATGTGACCGTTGATTACGGAGACGTTTTCCGTACAAATATCGTACTGGAAACCCTTCTCTCCTTGGTCCCTTTGATCATCGCCGTTCTCTCCACCATTCTGATTCTTTATATTCGTCAACGGATGATCCAGCCGATGAAACGACTCACCCAGCGTCTTTCTCAGCTAGATGCTGCTTCTACCAAGCTAGATGTAATCGAAGACCAAGGGATCTTAGAGATCGATCAGGCCAATCACAAGCTCAATCAGGTTCTGATCCATATGAAAGACCTCCAAATTCGAGCCTACCACGCGCAACTCAATCTCAAAAAAGTCGAACTCAATTACCTCAAAAATCAAGTCCGACCCCATTTTTACCTCAACATGCTCTCCATGATTCACAGCATGCTCCAAACCAAGGACTATAAGGAAATCGAGGAGTTGACCAAGGTGACTTCCAACTACTTGCGTCACCTCTTTCAAGCCAACCAAGATTTTAATCGCTTAGCAGATGAAATCCAACATATCCGAAATTACCTAGAAATCCAGAAAATCCGCTATGGGGATAGCATCCACTTTGACTTGGACTGGGATCCTGGTCTGAAAGATGCGGCTATCCCCCCTCTGCTTTTACAAACCTTTGTGGAAAATGCCATCAAACACGGCTTTTCTTTTCAAGATTCCTTCCACATCCAGCTTTCCATTCATGAAGAAGCAAACCAACACCTTGCCATTTCCCTCCAGGATAATGGTCCTGGTTTTAGCTCAGCTATTTTACAAGATTTAGCAGAGAAAAAATCCTTAGTCACAGAAGATGGCCACCACATTGGTTTGACCAATGCACGGGAACGACTAGATCTCCTCTATCCAGATCACTACATGCTTCAATTTTCAAATGGAACCCAAGGAGGGGCCCGCATCCAACTGAGCCTTCCTTATGAACCCTACAAAGGAGACACACATGAATATCCTACTCGTTGACGATGATCGTTTTATCATTAAAGCCCTACAGGAAACCATCCATTGGGAAGCCTTGGGCATTGAGCAGGTATATATTGCCTCCAGTCTGAGCCAAGCCCAAGCCATCATTCAAAGTCACCCGATTGCCCTCATGATCAGTGATATCGAGATGCCACAAGGCAGTGGGTTAGATCTCCTAGCCTGGGTCCGGTCAGAAAAATATGACATTCAAACGATCTTCCTCACCAATTATGCTGATTTCAATTATGCCCAAAAAGCCATTGAACTCCAAAGTTTTGAATACTACCTCAAGCCGATTGACCCAGATCGCTTAGAATTTATCATTCAAAAAGCCCTCAATAAGATCAAGCGCCACAAGAGTGCAGCACAATTAGCCCAGCAAGGTCAAAAAGAAGCTGAATTTTGGCATGACTACTTGCGAAAACCGCGTCCATCTCAAGCAGAACAGCTCCTTCAAGAAGTAACAAAACGGGGCTATAGCCCTAAACCACATGAAGACTACCTCTTGGTCCTCATCACTCTCCACTTAGTTGAAGAAGACTTTCACCCCAGCGTCCCTTCTTGGCGCTTGCAGCTCCGCCATTGTATCAAGGATCTCTCCCTGGATTTCCCTGTCCACTACTGCGCCCTCAGTAAAATCGAAAGCCAGACTGATCGCTACCTCTGCCTCTTCAAAAAGAATCAGACTACAGAGTGTGTAGACTTCCTAGAGGCTATCCAGCAGAAGATCCAGCAAGACTTAGACCGATCCTCTATCCTTCTCTATTCAGATGCTATTTCCCTTGAGACGCTCTTGATGAAGGCTCTGCAACTCTGCCAATACAGTGAAGAACAAGTCTTCCATTGGAACAGTATCCACTCCTATGCTTCTTTGGGTCCACAACCTCAAAAGCCCGCTCATCGGACATCGCTTACTTTTACAAATCAACTAGAGACGGAACAGCTTCTCCAAATCATCCATAGCTTAGAGACTCAAGATCGCATCCCGCTCTCAGCTCTGAGTGAACTCCAGCTAGACTGGACCCAGCAAATTGGGATTTATCTGGACAAGAACGGCATTCTCGCCCACAAGTTATTTCAAAACAAACACCATCAATTTCTCTTCGAACGGCGTTTTCATGCCATCGAAGCTTTTGAAGCCTATATTGGGGATTACTGGAGCTCTGCTCGCCATTATGTGATCGATCTAGAACACCAATCCAATCTCATCCAGCGGATCACCGACTACATCGACCACCATTACAAGGAGGATATCAGTCGCACCAAGCTGGCCGAAATGGTTTTTCTTAGTCCAGATCATCTAGCACGGATGTTTAAGCGCGACACCGGCGAAACCCTGGTGAAATACATCACCGATAAACGGATGGCCGCTGCAAAAGAGATGCTATCGCAAAGCGATACCCCCATTTACCAAGTTGCCCTCCAGGTGGGATATGACAACTACTCCTACTTTACAAAGGCTTTTAAACAGAAGGTCGGCCTCTCCCCAGGAGATTACCGCAAGCAATGCCAAGGAGCCTTTTAAAACAAGAAAAAAACCTTTGAAAAAAGATTTCTTTTCAAAGGTTTTATTTTCTTTTCTTTCTGATTTCTTTTTCAATGGCACTAGCAATTTTCTCCACCATATAGGCCGTCTGGAGATTGCGCAATATCAAGAGGGCCCAAAAACATGCAAAGAGCATTTGACCCGCCATGGTCGCTTCATTGAAAAAATAAGTCTCCATAGCAGTAAAGACTGCTATCAATGCAAATTGTTTTCTATTCATAAAATTATTTTACCATGATTCAGTAAAAAATTCATGTATTAATCGTCTTGCAGGGTGATTTTATCGGATAAAAAGTGAAATTCCTCAGGGATGACACTTTCCTCTTCTTCCACCACTTCCGCTTTTTGCCCACGCGCCTTAGCCGAAAACTCTGCCCGGATTTGGGTCCATTCTTCCATCGAAACCGCTAAAATCTCTGGTGAGAAGCCGGCAGCATTACTGAGGATATTTCCAAACATGGTATTGAGGTTGTCCCGCTTCATGGTCTGTTCAGCATTAAAGGCAGACTCAAAGGCTAAAATAGCGTGATTTTCATTGGCAGCGACCGGCTGGGATCCGATTAAGAGGGCTTTATCCGCACCTGCCAAGCTCTCGATGATTTCCCCCCAAGCGTTCTGAAGACGGATCAAGTTGGTTCGTGCCAACTCTGGGTTTTCAACCGCCTCTTGTAAAATGGCATTGACCTTGTTTCGATCTGCACGGTAGCCCTTGCTCGACTTGGTTGGACGAGCTACTGCTGGTTTTGAAGCAGGAAGACTGCTACCTGATTGCGCTAACTGTTGCTTGAGTTGAGCGACTTCCTTCTTCAAATCTTCCAGCTGAGCTAGCAGATTGGAAGGAACCTCCACAGTAGCTGAGTTAGAAACTTGGCCTGTGCTTTCAGCCAATTTAATGGTCATCATTTCAGTGTAGATGCGCGGTTGCAGACTATTTTTGATATCCGCTAGACTGGTCGTCGCCTGGTCAATCAGGGCAAAAAGACGGGCTTGATCGGCTTCAAGATTAACGGCAAACAAGTCACTATTGTGGGTATTTTCTCCACCTGTCTGGACAATCAAAAGATCCCGCAAGTATTGAAGTAAGTCCGTGACGAAACGGGCCATATTCTTCCCATTATCAAAGATAATCGCCAGCTGATCCAGCGCCGCTGTCGCATCATGAGCCAGGATGGCAGCTACGTACTGATCAAGCGCAGCTAGGCTGATAGAGCCGGTAATCTCTTCAGCGATCGCTGTCGTCAACTCACTACCCGCAGTCAGACTCAGGGCTTGGTCCAAAATGGACAAGGCATCCCGCATCCCACCTTCAGCGCGCCGGGCGATGATCTGAACAGCATCTGCTTCATAGGCAATGCCTTCTGTAGCTAAGATGCTTTCCAAATGGTGAACGATATCCGGTAGTTTGATGGATTTGAATTCAAAGCGTTGCACCCGTGACAGAATAGTAGCTGGAATCTTGTGCAACTCCGTTGTTGCAAGGATAAAAACCACGTTTTCCGTCGGCTCTTCCAGCGTCTTCAACAAGGCATTAAAGGCCCCTGTTGAGAGCATGTGGACCTCATCGATAATGTAGACCTTGTGCTTGGCTAGACTCGGAGCATAGGTGGACTTGTCACGAATATCCCGAATCTCATCCACTCCATTGTTGGAGGCCGCATCGATCTCGATAACGTCTTCTAGGCTCCCATTGGTAATGGATTCACAGATATAGCAGTCGTTACAAGGCTCCCCATTGACTTGATTAAGACAGTTCATAGCCTTGGCAAAGATCTTAGCCACACTGGTTTTCCCAGTACCACGAGGACCCGAAAAGAGATAGGCATGGCTGATCTTCTCCTGCTCGACGGCCTGTCTCAATGTCCGTGCCACTACTTGCTGGCCGACCAATTGGCCAAAGGTCTGGCTACGGTATTTCCGATATAAAGCTTGATACATTAGTTCTTAACTCCAAACATCTTAAAGTCCCAGTTTGTCTTATCGATCAAGAGAGCGACAAACATTTCCAAATACTCCTGATCCAGCTGATCATAGTCAGAGACACACTCCGAATCAAGATCTAAAACCCCAAGGAGCTGGCCGTCCTTAACCATAGGCACTACAATCTCACTCATGGCTCGACTATCACAGGAAATATAGTTGGCATGTCGGCGCACATCATCGACAATCATGGTTTCCTGCTTTTGAGCTGCTTCTCCACAGACACCCTTTCCAAGAGCGATATGGACACAAGAAACACCTCCCTGAAAAGGTCCCAAGATCAATTCTGACTGGTCATACAAATAAAAACCCGCAAAGACAGAACGAGGCAGGGCTTGATTTAAGAGGGCACTGGCGTTAGACAAATTGGCCAAGGCATTGCTTTCACCTGTTAAGAGAGCGTCTAACTGTGCCAGTAAAAGTTGGTATTGTGATTCTTTTTCCGAATGTTTCATACCTTTCATTATACCAAATCTTTGCCCAAAAATTAAGCTTCAAACAGCGAAAGAAAAGAGAGTGGGACAGAAATCGGTCATTCGTTAGAATTCGATTTCGTCGTCCCACCTCCGCACAGTTGAGTAGGGCTGTAAAAGCTGATGAAATCAGCGTAGTAGAGCCCACTCAACCACTGCGTCTTGCTCGACAATCCAAAAACAATTGAGAGGCTAGGACTTTTGTCCCAGCCTCTGGAATATAGATAAACTAATTTTTAGTAAAATAACTTAAGCGATTCTGAAAAGAGATAAAATCGAGGTCTCATTAATTTAAATTGATAAAGAATATACTAAACTTTCCGCTGTGAGAAAAGTGCCTGAAGCTTAACTGCTTCAGGCACACGGAATTATTGAGATCTTAGGCTCAATAATTAGTCATGGAACTTCTTAAAAGAAGTTCGCTGACGTCCGCACTCACCTAAGGAAAGTTTTTTATGATACCTTTATCTATTCATGCAGCCGATTGAAGTGAAAGACTTCAAAATATTGAATGGCCCGGTAGATTAAAAAGATGGTCAAGATGATGGCCACCAGCCAAATCGTCTTTAGTCCATAAAACTGGATCAAGTAGGTCGAAAAGATGGCCCCACAGACGAAACTCCCGATCAGGCAGGTCATAAAGATGGCTTCCCAGAGGAATTTCATCTCCCTGTCTCTAACAAAATTTCCATAAGCTACCATGGTTTTCTTGAGATTTCCGGTCATAAAAGAGTGGTTGTAGGCATAGCTACCTACTTCTCCAAATGAGGTCGCTACGATTCCCAAACTCAGTCCAAAAAAAGGCACGATGAAGACATTTTTTACCGATGCTGGCAAGAATCCCGTCACCAAGGTTGTGAGGATAAAGGGTACCAAGGTACTGAGGCGCCAGACTGAATTGTCAATCAAGCGACGCAAAACCGTCATCAAAAAGATTCCCAGCATAAAAGCCAGCATAGTCGCTAACTTTACTTCTACATCTGAGATCTGATGACCAATCAAGCCGACCGATAGAAAGACCACATTTCCCGTCTGGCCTGCCGCCAAGGTCCCACCCCGACAAATAAAGGTATAAGCATCTGAAAAACCAGCACACATGGTCAATAAACAAGCGAACGCCTTGGTCCGCGAATGAAACTCCCTTTTCATTTCCATTCTCCCTAGGAAAAAGAGGGAGTGGTACAGAATATTAAAAAACATTTCTCATACCACTCCCGCAACATTGATTGAGAACTCTTTCGAGTCTTTTAGCGAATGAAGAGTCTCACCAACTACTGCGACATTCAATTATTCAACTATTGTTATAGGATTGGAGATCGATTGCCCTCTTTCCCCTATTTTTATTTTCCCTCACGCGCTTCGTTGAGGATTTTCTCAATCTTGGTTGTAATCAAATCAATCGCTACCGTGTTGGTAACTCCTTCAGGAATGATCACGTCCGCATAGCGCTTGGTTGGCTCAATGAACTGATGGTACATGGGTTTCACCACTCCAAGGTACTGCTCAATGACACTATCGAGACTCCGTCCACGCTCCTCCATATCGCGCTTGATCCGGCGAATGATCCGGACATCATCATCCGTATCCACAAAGATCTTGATATCCATCAAGTCTCGAAGGCGCTTGTCTTCAAGGACTAAGATCCCTTCCACAATAAAGACATCTTGAGGTTCCTGACGATAGGTCTTGCTGCTGCGCGTATGTTCAGCATAGTCATAAGTTGGGATATCCACCGGACGACCCTCCAAGAGTTCATTGATCTGCGCAATCATCAAGTCCGTATCAAAGGCAAAAGGATGGTCATAGTTGGTCTTGATCCGCTCCTCAAAGGTCAAATGACTTTGGTCCTTGTAATAAGAATCATGCTCAATCATGGCAATCTTTTCATTCGGGAAATTAGCCAAAATGGCACGAGACACACTGGTCTTTCCACCACCAGAACCACCAGTAACACCAATAATAATAGGTCTATTTTGCATTTTCTACTCCATTACCTGTAGTCGTCTGAGAAGAAATAGACATCTCAGACACATCTTATCCATTTTACCATATTTTTGCCTAGACATGAATAGTTTTTCAGTAAGAAGTTTGGAAACAAAAAGGACCTTGCGGTCCTTTCATTACTTCACTTTTTCTAATTTAGCGGCAAATTCATTACCACCACGTAAGACGAGTATATTTTTTCCACCATTGACAGGTACGAAACAATAATTTGAATTAGCTTGTATATAGACTTCCTTAGCGCTCTTCACTTGATAGCCTTCTGATTTCACCGCTTCTTGAATGACGTCAAATGTGTGTTCAATCTCTTCTTTAGAAGTCGTGTCTCCATCATACTTTTCTTGATCAGCTAGAGAATAGAATGCGTAAGCCTTGTTATCGTAATACTTATCACTTATAATTCCATGATCTGAAATCTGAACAGTTGTATTATCTCCTTCTGTCACATTCTTCCATTTTCCAACCATGGCCTTTGGTGTTTCAACCTTGTGATAGACCAAATTATCTTCAAAGTTTCCTTTGTATGACTTATAAGTTTTCAAGTCGAATAAATCATTTCTTAAAATAATATTGCTTCCGTCTTTTTGGAGCAAGTTATAGCGTGTGTTCCCACCAGACTTAATAACAACAATTTCTGTCGTCTTCAGGTTAAATTTCTTATCGACATCCGCAAGTGAATGCAAGTCAGATGCATTCAACAAAGAAAGTGCTGTATTAAATTCTTTTTTCGCTTCATTGCCCTTGAGAACCTTTTTGATGGTCTCATCGCCATTGACTCTTTGTTTCTTTCCGCTTAGTTCATAAGTAACCGGACTTGAATCCGTATCTCGCAACCAAACGCCATCTACACTTGGTCCTCCTGTAAAGAAAAAGATCCAAACCAATGCAATGACTGTAACGGCAGCGACGACTGCAACACCTAACTTCGTTGGTTTATTAAAAGTCAATTTCGGTCTTGGAACAGGTTGCAAGGTTTTCGCAGATGGTTGTGGTTGGACAAAAGCAGTCTGCTCTTGTGAAAGAGGTGCGCTAGGTGCAACAGGTGCTTCTTGAGCTGGAGCCTGCGCTTCAATTGTTGGAGTCGGTGCTTCTTTGCGCTCTAGGACAAACTCCCCTTTTTCACGCGCTTCTTGAAATTCTTGCATACTTGGCTTACGACCATTGATCGCTTCAAAGTATTCAACCCAATCTTTTTGATTCATAATATCCCCCTTATTGATTCATCATAAAAACTAATCATATTATACCACAGATCAATGGTTAATTTTGTGATTTTCAGAAAATAAAAGAAAAGGACCTTGCGGCCCTTCTGATTTAGTTCACTTTTTCCAATTTTTCAAATAAATGATAGTCTTCTGTGAAAACAAGAACTGTCTTTCCTCCATTTACAGGGACATAATAAAAATCAGATCCTAGTTGCTTGTACACGTCTTTCATACTATTTAGCTGATAATCTTGAGAATCCACCGCATCTTGAAGATCTTCATATACCTCTTTCACTTTGTCAGCTGTCTTTTCTTGGTCAAACTTAGTTGAAGGCATCTTTTGGAGCTCTTCTAGGGTATAAAAAGCCGTACCTTCGCTGCTATCAAATTCACTATAAGTAAGAATTCCACGATCATTTAATTCAAGGTAATTGGTTTCATCGTCATAAGAACGCTCAATTTTCCATTTCCCAAGGAGCACTTTAGGAATTTCTGTCTTGTGAAAAATAGCATTTTTCTTAAAGCTCTCTGAATGATCACTATAGGTCACCAAATCCATCAAGTCATTGGCTAAAATCACATTGGTCCCATTACTTTGGAGTAGATTATAAACAAGCCCATGCTCGTCTTTGATGATGACAACTTCCCTCGTGTGGAGGTCAAATTTCCTATCAACATCAGCTAAAGTTTTCAGCTTGGAGTAGTTTAACTGGTTTAAAGCTTTCTGAAACTCTTGGCTCGCTTCCTTCCCCTTATAAACTTTTTCAATCTTATACTTACCATTAGATCGTGGCTCTTCTTGATTTAATTCATAAACTACTGCTGTTGAATCTGCAGGTCCAACCCAAATTCCTTCCAAACTTGGAGTCGGTTGGAAGAAAAAGAAGTAAGCCAGTACAATAACGGCTAGGATTCCCACACCTGATAGAACCCATTTTGTTTGCTTATTCCATTTCACACTAAAATGTTTGAAAGCTGGAACCTCAGGCCTTGACTCAACTTGTGACGCCATTTGAACCTTCTCACTCTTCTCTGGTGAGGCAACTGCTGATGGAACTTGTGCTTCATTAACGGTCTCTTTTCGTTCCACTACAAACTCGCCATTCGCTCGTGCATTTTGAAACTCTTGCAGACTCGGCTTCCGGTTATGGAGTGCTTCAAAATAGTCAACCCAATCTTTTTGATTCATCTATTCCTCCTAATCGATGATTGTTTTCAAACTGATCTTATTATACCATACATGAAAGGGTAATCACTCATTTTCAGAAAATAAAAGAAAAAGTCCAAGCAATTTTCCACTTGGACTTTCTTCATTATTTCAAAACTTTTTGTGTTTTCGCGTAGTTGGCTTCTACAGCTTCTTTTTCAGCCTTCCACCAGTCTTGGTGGTCTGTGTACCACTTGATGGTATCTTCCAAACCTGCTTCGAAGTTTGTGAATTGTGGTTCCCAACCCAATTCTTCACGCAATTTGGTTGAATCGATAGCGTAACGCAAATCGTGACCAGCACGGTCTGTTACACGGTCGTAGGCGTCTTTTGGTTGACCCATTTTTTCAAGGATGAGGTCAAGCACTTCCTTGTTGTTCTTTTCACCGTCAGCACCGATCAGGTAAGTTTCACCGATACGGCCTTTAGTGAGGATAGCCCAAACACCAGTTGAGTGGTCGTTGGTATGGATCCAGTCACGAACGTTCTTCCCTTCACCGTAAAGTTTTGGCTTGATGCCAGACAAGATATTGGTGATTTGACGTGGGATGAATTTTTCGATGTGTTGGTATGGCCCGTAGTTGTTTGAACAGTTAGAAATCGTTGCTTTAACACCAAATGAACGAACCCAAGCCTTCACGATCAAGTCTGAAGCAGCCTTGGTTGATGAATAAGGTGATGATGGGTTGTATTTGGTTTCAGCAGTGAATTTTTCCCCAGGACCTTCCCCATGTCCAGGAAGATCTTCGCGCAATGGAAGGTCTCCATACACTTCGTCTGTTGACACGTGGTGGAAACGAATGTCGTATTTACGAGCAGCTTCCAAGAGTGTGTAAGTTCCAACAAAGTTTGTGTAGATAAACGGAGATGGGTCTTTGAGGGAGTTGTCATTGTGGCTTTCAGCCGCATAGTGAACAATAGCATCAGCCTTGGCAGCCAATTTGTCAACTAATTCAGCATCAGCGATGTCCCCCACAACCAACTCGACACGATCTCCAAGGATTTCTTCGATATTGGCACGGTTTCCAGCATAAGTAAGTTTATCAAGGACAGTCACATGCACGTCTGGATGGTTGTTGTATACATAGTGGACGAAGTTTGAACCGATGAAACCAGCTCCACCGGTTACGATGATATGTTTATATTCTGACATTTTTTCTCCAAATAATTTTTAGTTTTGATTGTTCCTTAAATCAATCTTTTTTTAGCTTTCCTTAGGTGAGTACGGACGTTAGGTGAAATTATCCAGTGGATGATTTCAGCAATCCAGGAAGTTCCATGACTAAGTTTTGAGCCTAGTATCTCAAAACTTCCGAGCACCTGAAACAAAAGTAGTTCAGGTGCTTTTCTCACGGCGGAAAGCTAAGTACATAGCTCGCTTCGCTCGTTTATAGCAAAGCTAAAAACTATATAATGATGTTCTTGATTGTTTTAAGATTTATATTCTACAAATCTTCTGCTTTTAGGGGTTTGACGTCTTTAAGAAATGGATGGTTCTTGTCTGCTTCTGAGACTTCGGCTTCTGCCAAGTTTTCCCACTGGATGTCTAGGCTTGGGTCTGCGTAGTTGACAAAAGCATATTTTGGTTTGAGTTCCAGTGCCCAGTAATCATTGACTAAGTATGTATAAGCAACTTTGTCTGTCAAAACTTGGAACCCATTGGCTACACCACGAGGGACGAAGATGCCTTTTGAAGCATCGATCACGGTTTGGTAGGTGTTCCCAAAGGTCTCACCTTCACGAAGGTCTACCCAAGTTCCAAGAACCTTTCCTTCATCTGCTACAGAGATGTACTTGTCCCAAGGCTCTGCATGCAAGCCACGCAAAACATTCTTACGAGAGAATGAAATATTGTTTTGCAACTTGCCTTCCGCAAAGAAGCTTTCAGGGAAACCAAGAGGAAGCATTTTCTCTTTTTGGAAGTTTTCTTTAAACCAACCACGGTTATCCCCGCGCACTGGAATATCAAACTCCAACAAGCCTGGGATGGCTTCAATTTTGCGTGCTGCTAATTCTTTATCAAAAAATTGTTCCGTCATTAAGCTTCTCCAATCAAACGGAGCAAATATTGTCCGTATTCGTTTTTCTTCAGTGATTGCGCTAATTCATGGACTTGTTCTTTAGTGATATAACCCATGCGATAGGCAATTTCCTCAAGGTTAGCCACTTGGACATTTTGCAAGCGTTGAACAGTTTCGATATATTGAGATGCTTGCAAGAGACTTTCGTGAGTTCCAGTATCCAACCAGGCAAAGCCACGGCCCATGAGCTCAACAGAGAGATCTCCACGCTCCAAATAGGCCTTGTTAACATCAGTGATTTCAAGCTCTCCACGAGGGCTTGGTTTGATGTTTTTGGCAATTTCTACCACATCATTGTCATAGAAGTAAAGCCCAGTCACCGCAAAGTTGGATTTTGGATGTTCTGGCTTTTCTTCGATAGAGATAGCGTTCATATCCGCGTCAAACTCTACCACACCAAAGCGTTCTGGATCTTTAACTTGGTAACCAAAGACAGTCGCTCCTTTTTCTTTCGCTTCTGCCCGTTGCAACATCTTGGTTAAGCCATTTCCGTGGAAGATATTGTCCCCAAGGATAAGGGCAACATGATCGTCACCGATAAACTCTTCTCCGATGATGAAGGCTTGCGCCAAGCCATCTGGACTTGGTTGCTCTGCATAAGAGAGAGAAATTCCTAGTTCAGAGCCATCTCCAAGAAGCTCTTCAAAACGAGGAAGGTCTTGAGGCGTCGAGATGATCAGGATATCTTTGATCCCAGCCAACATAAGCGTTGACAGCGGATAGTAGATCATTGGTTTGTCATAAATGGGCATCAATTGTTTAGAAGCCGCACGTGTCAATGGATACAAGCGAGTTCCTGAGCCCCCTGCTAAAATAATACCTTTCATAATGTTAGGCCTTTCTACGTAGTCATTACCCTTATTTTATCATGTTTATATAAAAAAGTCACCTTGCATTTGTGTTACAAGGTGATGACAGCTTGTTGGTTCTATAGTCTCGTTAACGATCTTCATTATCGTGTTTCAAATAGGGCACTTTGACTAAAGCTCCCTGATATCCTTTAATTCACTGATCATTGCTTCTCTTCTGAACCATCCGAATATCTTACCCTTACTCTTGATTTTGTAGTGCCTATCCTAGAATCCATAAAGCTCTGAAATTCCTCATCTTCATTATGATAGACCCCTATCTTAATTTTATTCGCATCTTTATCATAAGCTAATACATGTTTCTTGCAAGTCCCGTCAACAAATGTGAGTTTCACCTCAGCTCCCCATGCGGTTGAAGGAGTAGAGCTATAAGATGGGGTTTTTATCTCAATTTCTTCAATTCCCTCGTAAGAATTCTTCAAGGTCCTTACAATGCTGACTTCATACTCTTTATTGCGTCTCTTCTCCTCTAATTTTTTGTTCATATAAAACAAAGAAATACCAACTACCATAAGGAAAGCCAAGGCAATGACAATCATCATTCTATTGTTTTTCTTTTTAAACTTGGTTTTTACCATAAGATGATTTTCCTCGCTAACTAAGTGTTGCCTCTGAATTGAATCTGATGAATTGTTCTTCATCTTTTCATTCTCAAATACAATGATACCAATCAAAAAGAGAGCTTGTCCTGATGCTCTCCTTTTCTGATCCTTATCCCAAAGCGACATCTAGGATCATCATAATGACAAAGCCAACCATGAGACCGAGGCCGCAACGTCTGTATTGCCGTTGGTCTGGGAATCTGGGATCAACTCTTCAACTACCACGAAGATCATCGCACCTGCCGCAAAGCCCATCATGATGTCCAGTAATTTGCGACTAATATGCTTGAAGAAAAAGACGATGGCTGACCCGACAATGGTACAGCCCCATGTAAACAATCCTGCGAGAAAGGCCTGCAAGACCACGGATTGCGATTGAAACCAATTCATAACAACTCCCATTTTCTTGTTGATTCACTTGTTCTATTCTACTATTTTTATCCGAATGAAGGAAGGTCTTTCGAAAAAAAGAGAGTGGGACAGAAATCGGTAATTCGTTAGAATTCGATTTCGTTGTCCCACCTCCGCACAGTTGAGTAGGGCTGTAAAAGCTGATGAAATCAGCGTAG
>CAUVRI010000004.1:0-45629 GCA_963554405.1 uncultured Streptococcus sp.
CGGGTAATAAGGACAATAAATGAATAAAAGAAAACAAATTATTTTAGTGATAGCTATCTTACTAGTAGCTTTCTGTAGCTTTGTTTATCTAAAAAAACAATTCTTTTCTCCTTCCAAGCCAAAGGAAGAGTCTAGAAAGGAAACGCTTGTATATGATTCTTCGCTGAAAGATATCACTCTAACAAAAGATGGGCGCTATGTCTTAGTTAGTCCTAAAGATGTAAATTGGCAATCCAATGATTTAAGGATGAGTCGTAACTACGTAGTCTCAACATTTACAACTTATGAGCACTTTTATGCAAAAAAGAATACCTTACCATCCGGTAAACTCGTAAAATTTGATATTATCACTTATGATTTACGTAAAAAAAATTTCGATGAAAAGCGCATAGACCTCAAAAAAGCCGTAGAAGAATATGATTCAGATTATGGCTTGAGAGATGATGGGGCCATCCAAGAAGTTGGTTCTAGTTTCTATTTTGAGGGTAAAGATTATGTACGGATTTATGTGTCAAAAAGAAAAAATTTGGAAGAAACAAAAGGCTTAGTGCTAAATTTGGAAAATGGGAAATTGACAGAGCTTAGTGAAGCGATGGAAGAGGTGCTTCTCGCACAAAATAGTTTCCCTTCCCTATCCAGAACCAATCTCGATGATATTCTATATTTTAATGGATTTTCAGATTTAAACGATTTAGGTTATATTAATGATAAAAAGGAGAACAAGATTGGGCAGGATATTAACTTTAGCCATGAGTTTCCTGACTTGGTAAAGCGTTTAAAGAAAAATAGAATTACAGAAATTCTGTATCGTAGAGGCTTGGTTTCTCCTGCGGATTACTATGAAGATCTTCGCCATTGGTTTGCGCCAGTTGGTCAGGATAAGCTAGATATAGTCGCAAAGGATTATGAAACGAACGAAGAAACTCCTTTAAATAATTACCAAGAATTCATTGATTGGTCCAAAGCGGAAGCTCAAAAAGCACAGGAAAGCATAAACGCAAATAGGAAAAAAGAGGCAAATTAATATGCCACAAATTTGCGATACATCGTTTATCAACAGGCTTTGACTGAAACGGGTAATAAGGACAATAAATGAATAAAAGAAAACAAATTATTTTAGTGATAGCTGTCTTACTAGTAGCTTTCTGTAGCTTTGTTTATCTAAAAAAACAATTCTTTTCTTCCTCCAAGCCAAAGGAAGAGACCATAAAGAAAACTCTTGTATTTGATTCTTCGCTGAAAGATATTACTCTGATAGATGATGAGCGCTATGTCTTAGTTAGTCCTAAAGATGTAAATTGGCAATCTAACGATTTAGTGATTACAAGAAATTATGTAGTTTCCTCTTTTGTATCATATGATCAAACATATTCTAAAGAATATAAAAGATTATCTAGTAAGCTCACAGCATTCGAAATTTTAACCTATGATCTGCGTAAGAAAAATTTTGAAGAAAAGCGTATAGACCTCAAAAAGACTGTAGAGAAGTATACTTCAGAGTATAGCTTGATAGATGATGGTTCTATGGAAAATATAGGGTTCGGTATTCATCATGATAACATAGATTATATAGAAGTTTTTGTATCTAAAAAAAATAATATAAAAGAAAGAAAAACACTATTGTTAAATCTGGAAAATGGGAAATTGACAGAGCTTAGTGAAGCGATGGAAGAGGTAGTTCTCGCACAAAATAGTTTCCCTTCCCTATCTAGAACAAATCTTGATGATATTCTATATTTTAATGGATTTTCAGATTTAAATGATTTAGGTTATATTAATGATAAAAAGAAGAACAAGATTGGACAGGATATTAACTTTAGCCATGAGTTTCCTGACTTGGTAAAGCGTTTAAAGAAAAATAGAATTACAGAAATTCTGTATCGTAGAGGCTTGGTTTCTCCTGCGGATTACTATGAAGATCTTCGCCATTGGTTTGCGCCAGTTGGTCAGGATAAGCTAGATATAGTCGCAAAGGATTATGAAACGAACGAAGAAACTCCTTTAAATAATTACCAAGAATTCATTGATTGGTCCAAAGCGGAAGCTAAAAAAGCACAGGAAAGGATAAAAGCAAATGGGAAAAAAGAGACAGATTAATACAGATCAAATTTACGAAACATCAGTTCGCTTAGATGCGGCAGTAGCGTCAGGAGGTCAAAATGATGCTTCAGAGTGGGTTGATGATGAGTCTACAGAATTATTTGCAGACTGCAATACCTTATTGGATGAGGCTTCAGCAGATATTCATACTACGGTAGAGAATCTTAATAACTATTTAAATTCTGTAGCAGCAGAATTTGAGAAAGCTGATTCAAAAATGGCAAAATTAATTTCTGCAAATAATGGATTGGAATCTATCCCAATGGAAGATAAAAATATTGCAGAAAAGAATAAAATTCGCTCGAATGATTATTATAATCAATTGAAAAAGAGCAAGTAATCGTTATATTTTTATCCTATTTTATCTTTCATATCGTAATAGGATACAGGAATGATTTCTCTTAGGCTGAGCGATTCTTCTCTAGCGCTTATTGGCTGTGCAGTCAGCCATTCTTCACGAGATGCATACAATGGAAAAAGATAGTCTATCGAAGAAATAGTATGCCTGGGGCTTTTTGTTCAGGCCTATTTCTATTTGAAGTTGCTATTCCACCTGAACATCAATTCAGGTGGTTTTCTTTTACCTACCATATCTCAGTCTCTATCTAGCACCTATTTTTCATTTAGTATCATAAAGAAAATTTCAGGTGATGCACTAAGCCTAAAACAAAAAACAAGCTAAAAGGACTTAGTCCTAGCCAATGTAGAACTAAATCCTTAATACAAATTATTTTGCTGATTTTTAAGGTTGGGGTATCTGAGCCATTTCGCAAACTCAGCCGAGGACATATTCTTTGATGGCTTCTGCGACTCCGTGCTCATTGTTGCTTTTAGTGACGGCATTGGCCTCAGTTTTGACTGCTTCAGGGGCATTGTCCATAGCGACGCCGAGTCCTGCCAGTCGCAACATAGGAAGGTCATTGAAGTTGTCTCCGACTGTCATGACCTCTTCTAGTGGCACTTGGTAGTGCTGGGCAATTTCGTGTAAGGCTTGCTCCTTGGAGACATGCTTGGCCGTGACTTCCATATAGTTGTCCTTAGAGAGATAGAAGGCTGTCTTGGGAAAGTCTAAGGTCTGTAGGTAGTCGTGAAGTTTCTGGATGACAGGCGCTTCATCGATAAGAAGTAGCTTATGGATAGGGATTAGCACATCCAGCACTGGCAGAAGAATATTCTGAATCACTGGCTGCTCACCTGTAATAGCAGCCTCTATCTGCACCCACTTATCCAGACGATCAGCAATCCAATCCTTGCCAGAGTAGAGATTGATGGACACACTAGGAAATTCAGACTTGACCAGTTCTAGAAAAGTGCGGATCTCTTTCTTGTCCAGAGGGTGCTCGATAATGGTCTCGTAAGCTTGCGGATCACCCTTGATGACCAGAGCACCGTTGTAGCAGGCCAGTGGATTATCTCCCAGCCCCAGCTCACGGGCAATGGGCTCCATACCCAGAGGAGAGCGGGCAGAAGCCAGTACGAAGGGGATTTGTTCTCGGTTCAGTAGGGGAATGATGTCTTTGAGCTCAGGATCTACTTGGTGCTGGTTGTCCAAAATGGTACCGTCAATGTCGCTGATAATCAGGCGAATCGCTTGTTTTGTCATGAGGCGTCCTCCTATGTGTCTAATGAATTGATTTAATAAAGTATTTTAACCTTGTCTCCAAGCAGTTCTTGAACTTCAGGGCTGGGCTCTTGGTCCGTGATCCAGTAGTCAAAGTCGCTGATAGGCCCCAGGATGTACTTAGACTCTTTCTGCCACTTGTCTTGCTCAGCCAGCAGAATCTTAGTCTTGGCATGCTTCAAAGCCAGTCTTTTCAGGTGAGCATCAGCCTCGTCTTCAAAGCTGACTAGGCCATCAGAAACACTAGCTGCCCCGATAAAGGCAATGTCAAAGGAAACTTGCTCTAACAGCTCTGCTTCATTGAGCGCGTAGTAGAATCGGTTTTTGGGATAGAATTTTCCACCTAAGAGATGAAAGTCCACTTTGTCCTGACTACTCAGCATGATCGCATTATCCAGCGAGTGAGAGTAGATTGTCATAGGCTCCTTGATGCGCTGTGCCAGATGGAGAACGATGGTTGAGACATCAAAGAAGGCAATCTGCCCCGGCTTGAGAAAGTCGTGCGCTTTTCGCGCTATATCCTTTTTTTCTTGGCTCAGCTGCTTGAGACGGTCGTTAAAGGAAGGGATTTGCCGGCTAGTGTCCAGCGGGATAATACCTCCGTGAGTGCGCTGCACAAGCTTACGCTCGCTCAAAATCGAAAAATCTCGTCGGATGGTATCTTTAGAAACCTGAAAATGCTCAATCATATCCTTGGCTGATAGCTGTTTTTTCTCAGCCAAGAGCTCTAAGATTTCAGCCAAGCGTTGTTCTTGGTACATACTAGTCCCTCCCTGTTTGTCTAAAAAGAGTATAGCACAGAGATTAAGTGTTTTCAAGTTTCTTTAATGCTTTGTAAGTCTTTTGGCTCGGAGTATAAAATGAACAATCAAAAAAACCAAGCAGTGCTTGGCTTTTTTGATATTATAATGTTCGAAATAGCTTTATGATTATGGAGTTTGGACGTTAACTGTTCCGTCGCTTCCAACTTTAACATCGACACCGCCACCTTGTACATGAACGCCGTCTTCGTTTACGTTAACATTTCCATTGCTATTAGCATTTTCATTGCCAGCTTCAACAGTAGCTGAGCCATCGCCGTCAGCTTCTACTTTAGCGTCATCAGTTTCTACGTTAACGCTACCACCGTTTTGGCCTCCGTTAACCTTAACTTTAGCTTTGCCGCTTTCAGAGGATGCTGAGCTTTCTTCTTTGCTTGAAGAGCTGGCCTTAGATGAAGAAGATACGCTTGAGCTTGAGCTTTCTTTTGTATCCTTGTCTGCAGAATTTCCGCAGGCAGCCAAAAAGAAGAGTGAAACTAGTGTAATTAGAGATAAATAAATTGTTGATTTTTTCATCATATCCCTCCTTCTACTTACATAGTATATGATTCAAGCTTTTGACGCAATAAAAAAATGGATATGACATTGAATTATCATACCCGCTTAATAGTTTCGTTACATAAAATACAGAGGAAAAACAGATAAAAGACAGCGCTATCAAGGGTTTGACTTGTTTGCTCTTTGTTTGTCTATGTAATATTATTGTAACATATATAAATATTTATCAGAATGTAAAAAAGTTGTTTGGAGCGTTGAGAGATAAGTGTTGGCTGGTAATTTAGTCTACAAATTGTAAAACCGCCTAGGTTAACTAAGCGGTTTTAGATGTTACAAAATCTTATCGAATTTCTCAATATAGAAAAGAGAAGCAGTCATAATCAACGTTAGAATCAAAAGACCAATAATGGCAGGTGTCCAAGATTGGAAGAGGTCAAAGCTGAAACCAAAAAGGCTAGGTCCTAATGCTGCAAGGATATAACCACCTGTTTGAGCCAAACCAGATAATTGAGCTGTTTGTTCAGGAGTGCTGGTCTTAAGAGAGAAGGTTACCATAAGATAAGGGAATAGGGCGCTGACTGCAGCTCCAAGAAGGAGATTGAGGATCAGCCAGTAAAAGAAATTGCTGGTCGGAATTAGCAACATAGAGACACCAATGAGTCCAGAAGCTGCAACGCAAGATATCATGATGAGGCGTCCACGAGCGGATAAACGAGCTGTGAGGCTTGGTATTGTCATAGAAAATGGCAGGCTAATCAAAGAGAAGATCGAAGCGAGAATACCCGTTGCATCTTTTGATAGACCAGCTTGCAAGGCCAAGGTTGGTAACCAGGTTACTGCTGTGTAAAAGAGCAGGGACTGCAAGCCACAAAATACGATGAGTGCCAAGACCTTTTTATTTTTCAGCAGGGCGCCGATTGGATGATTTTTGCCTTTTCTTGTTAGGAAGTGATTGTGTTTCGTATTAGGAAGCCATACCAAGAGTGCCAAGAGACAAATGGCACTTAAAGCTAAAATTAATCCTTGCCAAGAGGTGGCACTAACGATAGGAACAACCAGAGCAGAAGCTACTGTAATCGATAGGCTCATAGCGGAGATGTAAAAGGTCGTTAAAAGACCGATGCGTTCGGGTTGATTGGCTTGAATGATGCTAGGTAGCAGAACGTTCAGTAATGCAATGGCTGCTCCTAGGATAATAGTTCCTACATAAAGGAAGGGGAGATTAATGATCCGGATAAGAGATCCGATTGTCAAGATGATTAGGACCATTGTAAAGAGTTTTTCAAGCCCAAATTTTTGTGCCAAGCGAGGGGAGAAAGAGGAACAAAGGGCAAACATGACTAGAGGTAGACTGGTCAAGAGCCCGAGTGAGCTGAGTGAAACGTGGAGGCCATCAGCGATATCCGATAGGACAATCGGCAAAACGGCAAAAGGTGTCCGTAAAACAAGCCCAACCATGATAATGCCTGGGACAAAAAATGCAGAGTGTTTTTTCATAAAATTCTCCTCAAACGATAGTTTTCTATGTTTTTAATACAAAGTTTTTACTTCATCAAGTCTAAAAAATATTGGCTGATGGTGGCCTCATCGATGGGATTTCTTTGTTGCAGCCACCAGGATACAGTCTCAACAAAGGTAGCTGTTACGTGATTTTTCAAAAAATCTTGTGGCAGACGGGCCTTGTTCATCAAGCCTTTTTCCTGAATGAGAGGGAAAAGGAAATGTTCCAGCTCAATTTTCAGGCGATTGATAAAGTAGGTATTTTTTGCTAGAAGCAGAGTAGCGATTCGATCCTGATTTTTCCGAAAATGATAGAAAATATGGGCGGTCGCTTCAAATAGGTCCTTTCCATCAGGACGCTCAAGAAAGGTGTGCTGGAATAGTTCCTGACAGAGCTCCTCTAGCAGGGCTTCTTTGGTCTCGAAATGAGCATAAAAAGTCGACCGCCCCACATCGGCCAGGTCGATGATTTCTTGAACAGTGATGGCTTCATAGCTCTTACGATGCAAGAGGCTGAGAAAGGCTTGGTAAATGGCTGCGCGTGATTTTTTTACTCGTCTGTCCATAGTATTTCCGAACAAAATCAGTCTTTTGTCTCTTATCTGACAAAGCTAGTGATTTGCTTCTTGTTTCCTTTTCTAAAAAGATGGATAATAGAATCGAACAAAGTGTTTGCTTTTGAATATATTATACTATAAAAATGTCAGATGTAACAGGGGGTTGCCATGAAATCAAGTCAAAAAATGATGATTGCTTTTCTTTTGAATTTGTCTTTCGCCATTATTGAAGTTATTTTCGGTTTGGCCTTCAATTCCAGTGCTGTCTTGGCTGACGCCGTTCATGATACAGGGGATGCATTGGCAATTGGTCTGTCAACGCTTTTAGAAAAGATTTCCAATAAAAAAGAAGACAGCCGTTATACATTGGGCTATAAGCGTTACAGTTTGCTGGGAGCCATTCTGACTTCCATTATTTTGATTATAGGTTCGCTCTTGGTCCTCTGGGAAAATGTTCCCAAGGTCTTCGCCCCAGAACCTGTCGATTATAACGGGATGCTGGTCCTAGGAATTGTGGCTATTTTGGTCAACTTGGCAGCCAGCAAGGTGATCAGCCACGGCCATAGTCACAATGAGTCTATTCTCAGTCTGCATTTTCTAGAGGATATTCTGGGTTGGCTAGCGGTTATTCTAGTGTCTATCGTCTTACGATTTACGGATTGGTATTTCCTAGATCCCTTGCTATCTCTGTTGATTGCTGTCTTTATCCTCAGTCAGGCTCTTCCTAAGTTTTGGGATAATATCAAGATCTTTCTGGATCATGTTCCAAGCGATATTGATCTGGGTCAGCTCTATCAAGAATTGGGGAGTCTAGACAATGTTCAAGCTGTTGCTCAACTCAACGTTTGGACAACGGACGGCATTGAGAAGTATGCCATGATTCACGTTTGTCTAAAAGAGGTGGAGAAAAGCCAAGAGACCAGACAGGCGGTCCACCAGCTGGTCAAGTCTTTTGGCATCGTTCGAGCCACTATTGAGTGCGATGAAAGCATGGATGAACATCAGAAACATGGAGATCTTTAGTCTGTCCTTGGCCGAATAAGAAATTCCTTATCCTAGCATTTTAAGAAGGAAGTCCGTCATTTGCTGCGGGCTTTCTTTTTTTCCTCTAGCAATCCACATTTGCACGACGCCAAACAAGGCGTTGGTCAGATATACGGAATTGTATTCTTTTTCAATCTGACTGAATTCCTTATTGTTGAAGCGTTCTTGCAACTCTTGGTGAAGCATCATTTGAAACTTGTGTCTTAAAAAGGTTTGGATTTCCCTTGTCCCATTTTCCGACAGGAGGGCAGAGAAAAGAGGTTCGCTTTCCAGGAAGTCGAGGACATTTAAGATGGCCTGCTGTCGGTCATTGTAATATTCCTCAAAAATCGTTTCAAGTTTTTGAAAGAGGCCTTGCTGATAGCGTTCGATCAAGTCATACTTATCCTTATAATGAGTATAAAAACTGCTTCGGCTGATACCTGCAGTTTTGGCAAGTTCAACAGTTGAAATATATTCAAAGCTTTTTTCTTTCAATAGTTGGACCATAGCTTGTTCAATGGTCATCTTGGTTTTCTTTCTTTTATTACTTTCCATTTTTTTCATCCTTTCGAACAAATTTGTACAGTATGTCTAATTTTCGAATTCTTTAGCTTGTAATAATTTTGGATTGGTGTATAATCTAGTATATCAAAATTTAGACAGTATGTATAATTTTTTGGAGGTAAATATGTTAAAAGAGTGGAAAGCTATTTTAAAAAAACCAAGCTTTATCATTGTAATGTTAGGTGTTTCTCTGATTCCAGCCTTGTACAATGTAATTTTCTTAAGCTCTATGTGGGATCCTTACGGACAGGTAGAGAACTTGCCGGTGGCAGTTGTTAATCAGGATAAGGCTGTGACAAGTTCAGGGAAGACCCTAGCGATTGGTGAGGATCTTGTTTCCAGCCTCAAGGAGAATAAAAATCTGGACTTCCACTTTGTCAGTAAAGAGGATGCCAAAAATGGTTTGAAGAAGGGTAACTATTATATGGTAGTCACTCTGCCGAGTGATTTGTCAGAGCGGGCAGCCAGTGTCCTAAGTGGCGAACCTAAGCAAATGAAAATCGACTATCAGATCTCGAGTGGTCGGAGTTTCATTGCTGGTAAGATGAGTGACTCAGCCATGACTTCTTTAAAGCAGACGGTAGCGCAAAACGTGACCAATACTTATACAAGTGCTTTATTTAAAAATATGGGAGAGCTAAAGACGGGAATGAATAAGGCCTCAGATGGAGCCCAGCAATTAGCTTCGGGTAGCCAGCAGTTGGGTGCGGGTAGCCAGACCATTACGGATAACTTAAAAACTCTGAATCAGGCCACAAGCAGTTTGGCAGATGGAGCAGTTCAATTAAACTCAGGTTTAGAAACCTATACAGGAGCCGTTGCACAAGTATCAGCAGGACTGAATCGCTTCTCAGAAGGGTTAACAACTTATGCAAATGGGGTAGCCACTATTGCATCGGGTGCCAATCAGCTATCGGATCGTTCAGCTGATCTAGTAGGAGGTGTCCAACAACTCACTCAATCAAGTGCTGGTGTCCAAGCTTTGGCTAGCGGAGCGTCCAAGCTCAATACTGGTTTAACTGCTCTGAAGGAATCGGTAGATATGAGTCTTACTAGCAATCAGGAAAATGTCAGCAATTTGACAGCTGCTCTGAACCAGTTAAATGCAAGCATTCAGGCGTCTCTCTCAGGAACTTCAGCTTCAACAGAAAATATTGAGGCATCCTTGACGAATATAGCAGCGTCTGCTCAAAACATCATCAATGACAATCAAGCTGTTAAAACAGCTGCTTTAGCCAATGTCCAAGGAACGAGTGCATATCAGAGTCTTTCTGAAGAGGCCAAGGCGGAGATTGATGCAGCGGTTAGTGGTAGTCAAGCAGGTAGTGATCAATCTGCTCAGGCCATTTTATCAGAAGTGATGACCATGAAGACTAGTCTAGAAGCAGGAAAGACTGCTAGCCAAACACAGTTGGCTCAGCTGGGGGCTGTCTCTAATCAGGTATTGCCGCAAGCAGCCAACATGATCAATGGTCTCTATGGTGGCTTGTCAACGGTTAGCGCTGGCCTTGAAACAGCTAGCGGGGGAGCCGGTCAAATTGCTTCCGGTGTAGAGAGCTTAAATGAAAAATTATCAAGTGGCGCCGGTCAATTGGCTCAAGGAGTGACGGATTATACAAACGCTGTCAATAAACTTTCGGAAGGAGCTAGTGGATTAGCTGCTAATAATTCTAGCTTACTAACAAACTCAGCAACTCTATCAGCTGGAGCAAGTCAATTGGCCTCTAAATCACCTGAACTGACAGCTAATTTTGGAAAGTTAGTAGATGGTGCAAGTCAATTGGCTAATGGGTCAGGAAAACTGGTCGATGGTAGCAGTCTGTTGACGAATAAACTATCATCCTTAACAAGTGGGAGCGAGAGCTTGGCTAGTGGTCTGACAGAAGCAGGTGATAAGCTATCAACAGTCACAACTAAGGAGGATAATGCCAAGATCCTAGCAGATCCACTAAGCCTTCACAAGACAGACCGAGATAAGGTTGAGAAAAACGGAATAGGGATGGCTCCTTATATGATTTCTGTAGCCCTCTTTGTAGCTGCTATTTCAACCAATATCATCTTTAGCACACTTCCTTCAGGAAAAGAACCAAAGACCAAATGGGAATGGTTCAAAGCACGCCTAGAAGTAAATGGTGTAATTTCAGTCGTGGCTGGGGTGTTGGTTTACGCTGCTGTCCATTTGATAGGATTATCTGCCAACCATGAATTGGCAACTCTTGGTTTGATTGTCTTAACCAGCATGACCTTCATGGCTCTTGTGACTGCCTTAGTAACTTGGGATAGCAAGCTCGGAGCCTTTGCTTCGTTGATTCTCTTGCTCTTGCAGCTGGCCTCTAGTGCAGGGACCTATCCGCTTGAGCTGACCAATAAGATCTTCCAAGCTATCAATCCTTGGCTACCGATGAGTTACTCGGTATCTGGTCTTCGTCAAACCATTTCCATGGGGGGACAGATTGGGGGACAAGTCGGCTTCTTGATGATTGTCTTAGTGCTATTTATGGCTGCTGGAGTCTTGGTCTATCGAACAAATAACAAAGAAAGAGTCTAGTCTTTTGACTGAATCCTAAGAGGAAAAGAGGGATCTGTCTTTCTTTTCCTTTTTATCTAAGCAACATCTCCTGAAAAGGGAGATGTTTTGTTTTCTTTAAGTTTTTTTTAGATTTCTTTTAAGCTTTGCTACTTAAAATAACCAAGTAAATAATCAAGCAGCTAGAAAGGGAGATGTCCTATGGCTAAAAAAACATTTAAAGATAAATTCCAGCGATTTGAAACAAAATACGTTATTTCAAAAGAGGTTTTAGCAAATTTGCTGACGGAGTTTGAGGAACATATGGTAGAAGACGACCATGTTTACTCGACTATCAGCAATCTTTACTACGATACTCCTACCTTCCAAATGATTCGTGAATCTCTAGAAAAACCTTATTTTAAAGAAAAATTGCGGGTACGGACTTACGATGAAACGCCAACAGAAGACAGCCAGGTTTTCTTGGAAATCAAAAAGAAAGTGCGAAAAATTGTCTATAAGCGCCGGATTTCAACAGACTTGCTGGTGGCGGAGTCTTATCTAGAGGGAGATAGAGGCCAGACAGATGATTCTCAGATTCGTGAAGAGATTGATTGGCTGATGGCTCGTTATCAAAAGGTTCAGCCCATGATGTATATCTACTATAATCGTTATTCCATGAAAGGGATAGAAGATCCAAATGTTCGGATTACCATTGACTATGACCTAACTTATCGATCAGAAGATTTAAGTTTGTTAGATGGCAAACATGGCGAAAAACTCTTGCCTGATGGCTATGTCATCATGGAGATTAAGGTTCCGGGAGCTTATCCACTTTGGCTGAGTGAGATTTTGGACCATCATCAGGTCTTTCCTAAATCCTTCTCTAAATATGGCGTAGCCTATAAAAAAACCACAGACTACAAAGGAGTTGTAAACCATGCTAAATCAATTATTTAATGATGTTTTTACCAGTACGGCTGTAAAGCCATTGACCATGCTAGAAGCCATTGGAGTTGCCTTAGTCTTGGGTTTGGTCGTGGCTAAGGTCTACCAGTATAAAACGGTCTACAGCAAGTCCTTTGTCATGAGTCTAGCCCTATTGCCGGCCTTGATTGCCGTTGTCATCTTCTTGGTAAATGGTAGTCTGGGTGCTGGGGTTGCCGTCATGGGTGCCTTCAGTTTGATTCGCTTCCGTTCGGCTCCAGGTGGTGCCAAGGAGTTGGTATCTATATTCCTAGCTATGACGATCGGGATTGCGATTGGTATGGGTTACCTAGTCTTTGCAGGAGCCTTTACCCTAATCATGTCTGTAGCGATTGTCCTTCTTGAAACCATCAACTTTGGACAAATGAAACATTCTATCCGCCAGTTGACCATTGTTATTCCTGAAAGTTTAGATTATGAATCTATCTTTGATGATATTTTTGATAAAGCGACCAATCATCTGGAATTAGCCTCAGTGAAAACATCAGACATGGGTAGCCTGTTTAAACTCAAGTATATCATCCAGCTCAATGGCAAAATGACAGAAAAAGAGTTGATGGATGCTCTGCGGACCCGCAATGGGAATCTAGAGATTGCCATTAGTCGCTTTATCACAAAAGAAAATGAATTATAAAAGAAATAGAAAGAGGCCTACCATGAAAACAGGTAAAAAAACAATTTTTCGAAAAGTAAAGCTAATGGTCCCACTGGTTCTGTTGACAGCCAGCTTGGGAGCCTGTAGCTTGATTAGTAAGTCCAGCGCTACTAGCACCAGCACAACTACTAGTTCAACCACTAGTAAAACATCGTCAAGCAAAGCCTCAACAGCTTCAACGAGTTATTTTACTGATCGGGACCAAGACGCCTCATATGACGAATCTAGCGCTACAAAGGTGAGTCTAAGTGGCTCAACAGCTAAGGTGTCTGGAGACGGTGCGAAAGTATCTGGGTCAACTGTAACAATCACAGCTGCTGGTACCTATGTCTTGTCTGGAAATAGCGAAAATGTCCAAATAGTTGTGAAAGCTGGAGACCAAGACAAGGTCCAAATCGTCTTGAATGGTGTGACCATGAAAGGGACGGATGCTGCGATTGTTGTTGAAAGTGCGGATAAGACCTTTATCACCCTTGCAGAAGGAAGCAAAAACAGCATTTCTGACTCTGCTAACCACACCAATACAGACTATGATGCAGCCATTTACAGTAAGGATGACTTGACTTTCAACGGTTCTGGTAGTCTGACGATTGAGGGCAACTATGGCAATGCAGTAGAGTCAAACGATGATCTACGTATCACAGGCGGAACCTATACAGTCAAAGGCTATAAAAATGCTCTTTCTGCCAATGACGCGTTGAATATCAAGGATGCGACCTTGAATCTGACGGCAACCGAAGATGCTCTTCACGCTGACAATGATGAAGATACGACACTTGGAAATCTTTATATCCAGTCCGGTACGATTACCATTAATGCTGGTGACGACGGAATGCACGCTTCTAATGCAGCAGTGATTGACGGCGGTACGATTACAGTTGAGTCAAGTGTTGAAGCACTCGAAGGAACCAATGTGACTATTAATGGAGGGAAATTAGATCTTTCTGCCTCTGATGATGGTATCAATGCTTCTAGTAAGGTAACTGGAGCAGAGATCTTTATCAAGATTACGGGAGGTGACATCAAGGTAGAAGTGGGACAAGGTGACACTGATGCTCTTGACTCTAATGGTGATATCATTATGACAGGAGGGAATCTAGACATTACTTCTACAGTCTCTGCCTTTGACTTTGACGGAACAGCTACATACACTGGTGGAACCATTACAGTCAATGGTGAAACTCGATCTGAAATCACAGCTGATGGCCCTGGCGGAGGTGGTGCCCCAGGAGGTAATCAGGGAGGCGGACCTGGTGGACATTAAGGTCAACTATCAAAGTTTTCAATAGAAAGAGAGAACTCCTCATTCCAGCTGGAATGAGGAGTTCTTGCTATTCATCAATTCTGATAGATAATTTTTTCGTATCCACGGTCACTTGAGCGCCGATGGTAATGGTAAAGAGTGGCTGAGTATGGGCAAAGTCCAAGTCATAGAGGACGGGAATTTGTTTGAGAATCGGATGTTTGTCCAAGATATAAAGGAGTAGCTCCTCTGTCATCTGACATTCTTTTGGAAAGCGACCGATGAGAAGGGCCTGTGGGTTAGGATAGGCCTGAAGCAGGGCAGCTAGATTGCGTTCAAACTCCACATAATCATCTTCCTCCGCCTCTTCAACAAAGAGGACATAGTTCTCATCTGTCGGGGCATAGGGGGTGCCACGTAGAAGCGAGAAGGTAGAGAGATTACCACCAATAACAGTGGCTTGGGCTTTTCCATGGTTGTAGACTTTCCACTCTGTCTCATGGAAGGTCAGTGGCGCATCGGGCAGATACCAGGCATTACTGCCCCATTTTTCACTAGGAGTCAATTCATAAGAAGTCTGGCTGACAGCCTTGAGCCAGCTCTCGGTCTGATAGTCCTGAAGAGCATCCATTTTAAAGCTAGAGTAGGACGGTCCCATGTAGGTTTTCATGCCGGTCTTGCTATAGATAGCGTTGAGCAAGGCTGTTGTGTCTGAGTAGCCGCAGAAAATCTTAGGATTTCTAGCAATCAACTCAAAGTCCAGATAGGGCAGGAGCTCATTGCAGTTGAAACCGCCGATAGTAGCCAGAATAGCATCAACAGAGTCATCCAAAAAGGCAGCATGGATGTCTGCCACTCGGCTTTCGATGGAGGCAGAGCCTAGTATATCATTTTCCAGATAATGCTCCGAAAAAGACACGGTAAATCCCAGCTTTTCCAAGCGCTCCTTGGCGGCTAGATTGGCCTCAAAGCCACCGATGTGTTCGATTGACGACGAGGGGCTGACGACCCGAATGTGCATACCAGGTGTGAGTTTTTTCATAAGAAGACCTCCTGTTTAAAATGACTATATTATACAATAGAACGTTCCGAAAGACAAGGCTAGCTAGGACAAGAGGATGGGAAGTAAATCAGTCAGTTTTTCGACGGTCCAGTCCGCTCTTTCTTCAAGATTTTTGACTTGAGCTAGGCGACTGAAGCCTTGTTTGATCCAGATGGTTTTCATGCCTATTCTTTTGGCAGGAGCGATATCATTATCCAAGCGGTCACCAATCATAATGGCTTGCTGAGGTAGGCAGTTAGTTTTTTGTAAGGCCAGCCTGAAAATAGCGGGGTCGGGCTTGGCCAGCCCCAGATCAGCGGACGAGAAGATAGCGCTAAAGTAGTCTAAAATTCCAAAAGCTTTTAAGCGCTGTTCTAGGCCAGGTAATTGATTAGCGATAATTCCCAACTTATACTCTTGCCCCAGTTGCTCTAATATTTCCTTGGTTTGCGGATAGAGAGTCTCTAAGTCCGTTCTCCAAGCTGGGCGCTCAAGTCCGTAGAAGCTTAAGGCTTCTAAGTCGCCTTTTTTATTTTTTCTAAAATGGCTGAGCATCTTATCATAGAATTCCTGATAAGAAATATCTTTTCCAGCAATGGCGGTTTTTATTCTAGCTTCATAAGCTTTGTTTTCATTGACTAGAGTTGAACCTATATCAAAAAAGAGCCATTGAATCTCTTGGTAATCTTGTTTCATAGCCTTATTCTATCACAAAGCCTTTCTTTTCAAGCTAGGAGGCTGTGATTTTTTGAAAAAGAGGCTTTTCAAGAAGAATCAGGGGCATTTTAGAAGCTTTAGCGCATCTTTTTTTAAAAGTTATTTATAATGAATGTATAGAAATCCGAAGGCAAGAAAAACTTTTTAGCATTACACAAACTTTTTTGAGAGTATGTCTGTCTCCTGAAAATGCAATCTCTAAACTTCATTCAGTTTCCCCTTTCGATAGCCTTCGGATTCTATTATTTTAGAAAATAAATAGAGGGTTAATATGAAAAAGAAAGCAATTTATTTGTACGTGTGTTGGTTGATCTCTGTCTTTGGTGGACTGCTTAGTCTCTGGGACCTTCTTGCAGGAAAAAGACTAGAGAATCCTGCAGAAGTCATGCAGCTAAAAGGTAAGGTAGCCCAGCAGTACAATCGGTTTTATGATGCGGTTTTTGATTTGAATCATAGTATGAATCAGGTTCTGATTCTATTTGTGGGTCTTCTTTTATTGGCGACAGTACTTGTATTGCTGATCAAGAAGAAGCTACTTCTAGCCAACATCCTATACTCCGCCTACTCGGTCTTTACCATTCTTGTCATGGCTTATGATTATCTGTCTTCTCAGCCACTCTATCATTATTTTAGTGATCCAGCGATTCGTGAATCAATCATGATGATCCCTAAGGCTGTAACCATAGTCGGACTCTTACTAAATATCCTCTTTTTAGCTATTGTCCTCTTTTATACCTGGCGTCAGCAGAAGGATTTAGAAGTGGAAAAAGAGCCTATTTAAAATTTGACAAATAACATTTATCGTCTTACAATTTTAAGAAAAGGATAGATGTTATTTTTAGTTTTAGGAGGATAGAATGGCAAAGGTTTCCTTAGTTTATATTAGTTTAAGTGGGAATACAGCAAGCTTTATCAAGCGTCTGACGGCCTATTTGCAAGAAGGCCACGCGGATCTTGAAGTAGAACAGGTCAATATTAAGGATTTGGTCAAAGAGGGCCAAGATTTCTTTGCTATGGACAATCAGTTTGTAGCCTTCTTGCCTACTTATTTAGAGGGTGGAAATGGAGTTGACTCTGGTGATGTTGAGATTTTAACCAATGATTTAGCAGCCTTTATTGAATTTGAAGAAAACTATAAAAAATGTTTCGGTATCGTAGGTAGTGGCAACCGTAATTTCAACAATCAGTATTGTTTAACGGCCAAGCAATATTCTCAACGTTTTGGCTTTCCTCTGCTAGATACTTTTGAGCTTCGTGGTCTGCAAAATGATATCAGCCGTGTTGGTGATAAGATCGCAGAACTCTATCGGCTTTAAACTAGTTGACATTAGAAAAATAAAAGCACGTCTCTTATTGAACTGCACCCCAAAAGTTAGATTTTATCTGTCTAACTTTTTGGGGTCAGTACACTTACTAGAGGCGTGCTTTTTATTTATTTCAAGACCAAGACTTGCTTAGCAGGAATGACATAGTTGTCAGCCAAGGGAGCGATAGCCTTGTCGCTGCTGATAGCAGGGTAGGATAGAAAGACTTCCTGACCTAGTTCGTTTTGGTAGGTCTGATCTTTTGAACCAAAGTTAATCAAGATGGTCATTTGTTCATCTTGCTGTGAAATCTGATATCTGACAAGTGAATCATTGAGCCATTCAACTTGGCATGCCTCCAAGATTTCTTCTCGGCTTTCGAGACTGAGTAGAGGGTGTTCTTTTCGGAAGCTGATTAATTCACGAATGAAGTCAACATCTTCTTCGTAGTTGAGTAAGCTTTGCCAGTCCAGACGATTAATAGTATCTGGGATGTTGTAGCTATTATCTAGCAAGTCTTTGTGGCGGAAGAATTCTTGCCCACTATGGAGGAAAGGAACTCCCTGAGCAAGCAAGACCAAGTGTAAGGCCAAGCGAGCACTTGCCAAACGTTCTTTTGGACTGATGTTTGGATCTTCCATTTTAAAGTAGTCAAAGACAGTCGCATTGTCATGACACTCAGTGTAGTTAATGGCCTGTTGAGGACTTTGGAAATGGCTTGCTGTTTCTAAGCCGACATTAGCTGTTAGGATATTAGCCATGCTGGAAGTCCATTCGAATCCAGTCAGTCTTTGTTTGTTTAAGATGGTTTCTTTGATGGTATCACGGAAATTATCGCTGAAAAAGCCATAATCAGTCAATTCTGCCGCATTATACTGGTGGGCTAGGAGCTCTGAGTCTAACCCAGTCGCCATTTTCCAGCCTTCTCCGTAGAGATAGACATTTGGGTAGCTCTCTTTAAGCTCTTCTGCTAGCTCATTCATAGTTTGGATATCTAAGATACCCATGAGGTCAAAACGGAAACCGTCAAAGCCATAGAGATTCACCCATTGCTTGACTGAATGCTTGATGAAGCGACGGACCATGGCTCTTTCACTAGCAACATCGTTACCACAGAAAGTTCCGTCGGTTCGTTGTTTTTGTTCATTCAAGCGATAGAAATAACCAGGAACTATCTTTTCAAAAGCAAAGCTATCCGCATCATAAACGTGATTGTATACGACGTCCATAATCAAACTCATATCCGCCTCATGGTAGGCTGCGATAGTTTCCTGCAATTCTAGAATGCGTGCATAAGGGTCCTCAGGGTCACTGGCAAAGCTACCTTCTGGAACATTATACTGAACAGGATCATAGCCCCAGTTGTAGACTTGTTCAGGGTGTTTCTCATCTACACTACCAAAATCATAAACAGGCATAAGCTGGATATGGGTGATTCCCAGATCTAGCAAGTGCTGCATACCAATTTTACGTTTGCCTAGCTTGGGAGACTCTGTCAGTGCTCGGAATGTGCTCGGTTCTTTAAAACCAGCATCCTTTTGGCTAGAGAAGTCGCGAACACTCATCTCGTAAATGACGGCTTTGGTTGGGCTTAGCTGTGTTTTGGCCCGCTTGACTCCAGTTGTATTGAGTAGTTTCTTTGGATCAATAATAAAGCTAGCACCAGAATTGGCTTCAGAGGAAAGAGCATAAGGATCATGTACTTCCAGCCACTGACCATTGACCTTGTGGAGATAGGTGTAGCTAGCTCTCTCCCAATCACCAGGAATCGTTGTTTTCCAAACGCCTTTTTCCTGACGAAGGAGAGGCCAGACAGTTTCTTTGCCATCTTTTTTCAACTTGATAAGGACTTGCTCGGAGATAGGAGCCCAGAAGGCAAAAGAAGTAGCCTTCGAAGAATAAGTTGCACCAAGATCATCCTGGTCGTAGTCAAAAGTTTGATCAAAAATCGGTTCTTGGACAATATGTCGGAATGCTAGGACTGTTTTATTGCGGTCCTGGTCGTAGACGAGATAATGCTGTTCCAAATCGATATCTTCTTCCAAAGTAAGGCTGTAGAGGCAATGTTCGGTAGAAGATTTACATGTTTGAATAGTCAGAGGAATCACCTGGTCGTCAGATTCCAAAGTAAAGGACAGGTCCTTAGCATCATAAATGATGGGTAACTGAAGATTAATCAGTCGTATGTTATCTAAATAAGCTTGAAAGGTTCTAAAAGACATAAATCTCCTTTATACAAGATAAGATAGCTCTAAAAGCGCGTGCACCATCAGAGGCTACTAGTAAAAATAATTAAATAGTAAGTATAAATAATTGACAAACATAAAAATGCAAGGCCAAAGAGAAGTACAACCGTAGTGTAACTTGAATGTAACTACGGTTGTCATTTTTTATCTGGGATTGAGGCTCCATTTTCGTGTTTTTAATATTTCGGTTTACGTTCCGATGAGAATACTAATTTACCGTTCGATAATTTTATGAGAAATCAGCTGGCGATAGCAGATTTTCCGATTTTCCTTGGTATCATTGATGATCTGTAGGATGGTTTGGAAGGACACTCTACCCAGTTCTAGGGTATTGATATCAACATAGGCAGCCAGGTCTAACTTTGGATCTACCGAATCAAAAGAAAGGACTGGGATAGTTAAGTTTTGTGAAGAGAGAAAATCACAAACACCAGATGCCAGCAAGCTATCTGTAGTGATGATGGCATCAATATTTGGATTTTTTGCTAGCAAGCTCTTGGTAAACTGGTAACCTTTTTCTTCCAAAAATTCTGTGACAAAGACAGTGCTCTGAGGATCCAATTCCAGCTGATGCTCTTTTAAGGCATTTTCGTAGCCAGTATAACGGTCTTGGGTTACAAAGAGCTTTTTAGTTCCTCCGATAAAAGCAATATGGCGGCAACCTTTTTTAATGAAATATTCAGTTGCATCAAACCCCGCTTGGATATTATCGTTGTCGACCAATGGAATAAAAGGAGAAAGAGATTTTCCTAGGATAAGGAAGGGGAATTGCTCTTCGTAGGCCATCCGAACCAGAGGATCGTTTTCTTCGGCGTAAAGGAAAATAAGTCCGTCCACCCGACGGCCGTGTACCATTTGAGAAATGGCTGTCATCCGTTCTTTCTCATCTTTACCAGTAGCGATTTGAATAGCGTATTGGTGCTGAGAAGCTACTTGAGAGATCCCTCTCAGAACAGATGGAAAAAATGGATTTTGATAGAAAGCATCTGAATCATCTGGTAAGACGAGGCCGATGACCTGAGTATAACTGCTAACCAGACTGCGGGCATTTAGATTTGGATGGTAATTCAGTTCTTTCATAGCCTTGCGAACCCGTTTTTTTGTCTCATCACTAATCGTAGACTTGTTCTGGATAACACGGGTTACAGTTGAGGGCGAAACCTCAGCTAGTTTGGCAACATCTTTAATAGTAACAGGCATGATGACCTCCTAATTTTCATCACGGAAATGCGTACGATAAAAGGTGATAACAAGGAATAATACAAAGAGAATATTTTGAATCATAATCATGGTAGTCAAAGGCTGACCCAATATGCCAAAGAAGACAGCAATGAGAGTCGGAAGCCCAAGACAGTTTAGAGTGAAATGATAACATTCCTTGAACTTTTTAAATGAAAAGAGTTTAGATTTTTTAGTCAGATAAAGGAAGAGACTGGCTCCAAAGGTCACAATGAAGAAGTTAAAGGTCAAGAGCAGGCCGGACACCAAGAGTAAAAAGAGACTGATAATCAAACGGTTTTGCTGGAACCAATCTTTGGAAATGGCCTCGCTCAAGCTTTTCTTATCCTTTAAAGCTTCCTGGTTAATAGCCTGGTAACGAATGGCTGCCAACTCTTTCTTGCTTTTACTAATCAGGAGATGATCCTTGTCAAAATAAAGTGTTAACTTGTCTCCTGGTTGGGTATCCTTGTGATGTCCGATAATAACCTGGCCGTCTTTATTTTTTTGTACACCAAAGTGACTATCATAAGTTAGTTGGCCGTCTTTGATCTGAACATGATTGCTAAGCTCTCTCATAGCAGACTCATCTAAAGGCTGAAAAACTTGATCGATAAAGGTATCCAATGGATAGCTCTCTTTGGCAGCTGTTTGCAATGCCATAGGAATCAAGGTCAAAGAAATTAAGAAAAGACTAGTAAAAATCAGTTGGAACCAAGACAAAAGCTTGCGGTTGGCAAAAGCTTTTTTAAATTGAAAAATACTTGAAAAATAATTAAAAGGGTAGGGGTACATAGTAGCTCTTTCTAATTTTTATAGTCGTCCGACAAAAAACAGGGTGGGACAAGATTATCCCTTGTCACCACCGCTTGTTAAACCAGATACAAAGTTCTTTTGGAGGAAGAAGAATAAGATACAGATTGGAAGAGCAGTTAAGATAGCTCCTGCGGCAAAGAAGGCGATTTTCATATTTTTAACATCGCTGACAAATGTTCTCAGACCGACTGCAACTGTAAAGAATTCTTTATCCCGAAGGAGGAAACTAGATAAGATATAGTCTCCAAATGGTCCCATGAATGCCCAAAGTGCTTGTACAGCAACCATTGGACGAACCAGAGGAAGGACGATTTGCCAGAAGCGTCGGAAATGACCGGCACCATCTAGTTTAGCTGACTCATCAAGAGAGATTGGAACGGTATCAAAGTAACCTTTCATCAGCCAAGCATTCATTGGAATTCCTCCACCAACATAAAGGAAGATGAGGAACCAGTTTTGGTTCAAGGCATTCAACATCAAAGCCATGACGAAGAAGGCGGTGAGGGCAGCAATGGTTGGTACCATCTGGATAATCAAGAAGAAGACCAAGCTTTGCTTGCGGGCGATGAAGTTATAGCGGCTGTATGCGTAACCAGCTAAAACTACTATACTGGTTTGCACAATCATTGTCAAGACGGCAATGATGACCGTATTGAGGTACCAGGTTCCGTAGAGTGTTTCAGAGAAGAGCCTGCTGAAGTTGTCAAAACTCCAATCGATATTAAAATCAAGTTTGAAGGCTACAATGTTACCAGTTTTAAAGGCTGATGTAATCGTAATTAATAGAGGATAAATAATGATTACTGACAGAACTACGAGATACAGGTAAGTCAGAAAATGATTAAAGTGACGTTTTAATTTTACAGAATTATTCATCTTAGACGTCCTCCATGTCAAATGCGTGTAGTTTCTTGAAAGCAATCATTGAAATACCGATAACGATAATTGAGATAATCAAGGTTACGGCTGCGGCCATTGAGTACTGAGGTGCAGTACCAGTAGTTAAACGATAAATCCAAGAAATCAAGATATCTGTTGAACCAGCGCCTCCACCGACACTACCAGGTCCACCCGCATTAAAGAGGTAGATGATAGAGAAGTTATTGAAGTTGAAGGTATACTGACTGATAAGAGTTGGCGCAGCAACAGCTAAAATCATTGGTAGCGTAATGTTGCGGAATTTTTGCCAAGCATTTGCTCCATCAATATAAGCAGCTTCATACAAATCATTTGGAATGGATTGCAGAATTCCCAAAGTTAAGACGTAGATGTATGGGAATCCTAGCCAACCTTGCATCATAATCAAGGCAACCTTGGTCCAAGTAGGATCTGTTTTCCAAGGGATGAGGGTATTGTTCAAGAAAGGCAATACCTTGCTAAGCAAAGGAATAACTTGGGTGTTGATGGCACCGATACTATCATTAAACATATTTGAGAAAGTCAAGATTGTAATGAAAGCTGGTACCGCCCAAGGAAGTAGGAAGATAACACCGAAGATGCGTTTTCCTTTGATGAAAGGCTGGTTAGCAATAATAGCTGTGAAAATACCAATAACAATTTGTAAAGTTGAAGCACATAAAGCCCAGATGATGGTCCAAGATAGGACAGAACCAAAGGCTGAACGGAAGGTGCTGAGACTCCAAATGTTGCTGAAGTTTGTCAAACCAACCCAGTCAAGCAATTTAGTTGGTGGCAAATGTTTGAAATCATAGTTTGTAAAAGCAATCAGAAGAGTTACCAATACAGGGAAAATGATAGCAAAGGTCATAGCTACATAAGAAGGGATGATCAGCAAGTATGGGAAACCATTCTCATAGATGCTGTGAATCATTTCTTTCAGAGTAGTATGAACCGGAATACCGTTATTCCAGCGTTTAGCTGTTGTGTGAGCGTCCTTTAAGTTGAAGGCATAAAATAGGAAATAAACCAGTACGATAATTAAGTGGAAGGCACCACGGATCAACATAAAGAGGGAGTTGTCGCGTCCGCGCATTTCACCAAGTGTGATAAGATTTCCTAGCTCACCAGAAGCGATCGCAAAGAAATAGATTAGAAAGGCCAGTGTCACACCTAAGAAGATGAACCCCTTGGCTTTCTGTTTGTTATAAATTTGTCCAAGTCCTGGAATCAGGGACAGCAACAAGGCTTTACTTGGGTTCTGTTGTCTAGTCATATTTGTCTCCTGAATAAGATTCAAAGAGGGGCTAAAAATTTTGAAAGCAGAGAATATAAAACTAAATGTTAGAAAATATTTCTCTTTTTTCAAAATTTTTAAGAAACCCGTAGTTGTTTGAATAGCTTTTTTAATAAAGAAGGGGTAGGGAAAATTCCCACCCCTAGAGTTCTTTATTATTTGTTAGCGTATTTTTGAGCGATAGTATCTTTGATTAATTTCACTGCATCGTCAGCAGCAGTTTTAACATCTTTTTTACCACTTACAGCATCGAACAACATAGTTTTAGCTGGATCCCAAACTGTACTCATTTCAGAGATGTTTGGCATTGGTTGAGCTGATTGGAACTGTTTAACAACTGCGTCTGTCAGTTCATCTTTCTTGCTTACTGCATACTCGCGTGCTTCTGTGTTAGCAGGTACTTCGTTAGTAGCATCGTAAAATGCTTTTTGTTGATCAGTTGAAGTCAAGAAGTCAACGAATTTTTGAGCAACTTCTGGGTTTTTAGCACCAGTTGGGATAACCCAAGCTTTACCACCACCGAAAGCAGCGTATTCTTTTCCGTTTGGAAGAGTTGGGATAGTTGAAACACCATAGTTTACTTTAGCTTCTTTCAAAGCAGATGCTTTCCATGGTCCATCGATGATAGCAGCAGTTTTACCTTCTTGGAATTGTGATTGGATCAAGTTTCCAGCGCCTTCAGTATCTTGCATTCCTTTAGGCCATTTTGCATACCAAGTTTTAGCGTATTCGATACCTTTAATTGCACCTTCATTAGCAAGACCGATATCTTTAGGATCTTTACCATTGTCACCGAATACATAACCGCCGTTACCAGCTAGAAGTCCGTAAGCGTAGTAGAAGTTTGTCCAGTCAGCAAGGAAGGCAGATGTTTTACCATCTTCACCAGCAAATGCATATTTGCTGTCTTTAGCAAGCTCTTCTAATTCAGCAAAAGTAGTTGGAGCTTTTGAAATCAAGTCCTTGTTGTAGTACATTACAAGAGTTTCGATAACAGCAGGTGCTCCGTATGTTTTACCTTCTGTTGTTACTAGAGATTCAGTAGTTTTATCTGTCTTACTATCTTTGCTTAATTTTACTTCGTTTAATTGTCCATCTGTACCGAGGCTTCCTACGCGGTCGTATGGAGCCATCAAAACGTCTGGAGCTTTACCAGACTGGTTGTCGAGTGAAAGGTTGTCCAATCCACCCATTTGGTCACCAGTTTTAATAGTAACTTTAGAACCAGTTTCTTTTTCAAAAGCTGCTGCAGCTTTCTCCATGTAAGCCTTGTACTGCTCTTCAACATAAACAGTAACGTTTTTATCACCAGATTCAGATGATTTAGTTGAAGAAGCCTTGCTACCACAAGCAGCTAAAATAAAGCTAGCTAAAGCAACAGTACCCAATACAGCAGCACTTTTAAGAGCTTTGTTTTTCATGTTTATTCCTCCTAAGAATAAAAAAAGTAATAATTTACATTTAAGTTTACGCAAACGTTTTCTTAAACTGAAAAAATTATATCACAAAAAGTAACCGTTTGCAAGATGTTTTTCCAAAAAATCAAAAAAATATTTTTTATCCGACAAATTATTTGTCAATATTATAGAAGAAAAAAAGAAAAGTTAGATGATTCTCTTGAAGAATTGAAAAAATTTTTATAAAATGGTTGCATAGAAAACTAAAAACAGATATAATCGAACTACGCAAACGTTTTCGTTGAACAAAACGTAGATTTTAACTAAGAAAAATATTGAGGTGACAAGATGAAAGAACGTCAAAGTGGTGTTCTCATGCATATTTCTTCTTTGCCAGGGAAATACGGAATTGGATCTTTTGGGAAAAGTGCGTATGATTTTGTAGATTTCTTGGTAAGAACTAAGCAACGCTATTGGCAGATTTTGCCACTAGGCACGACTAGCTATGGAGACTCTCCTTACCAATCTTTTTCTGCTTTCGCAGGAAATACTCACTTTATTGACTTAGATCTTCTTATAAAAGAAGGTTTGCTTCAAGAAAGTGATTTAGATGGTGTGGATTTTGGAAGTGACCCTAAGGCCGTTGACTATGCTAAGATATTCGAAGCACGTCGTCCACTATTGGAAAAAGCTGTTAAAAATTTCCTTCAAAGTTCTGATTTGAAGGCTTATAAAAAATTTGTGGCAGACAATGCCAACTGGTTAGACCTGTATGTTGACTACATGGCAATCAAAGAGCACTTTGATTTGGCGGCGTGGACAGAGTGGTCTGATGAAGACATTCGCCTGCGTAAGCCAGAGGCCTTGGCTGATTACCGTGAGCGCCTGAGCGAACAGATGGAATACCATCGTGTCACTCAATACTTCTTCTTCCAACAATGGCTAGCTTTAAAAGATTATGCGAATAAGCATCATATTGAGATTGTCGGAGATATGCCAATCTATGTAGCGGCAGACAGTGCTGATGTTTGGGCACAACCACATTTCTTTAAAACAGACGCTGTTGGTAAACCAACTTGTGTGGCAGGATGTCCGCCTGATGAATTCTCAGAAACAGGACAGCTTTGGGGGAACCCAATCTATGACTGGAAAGCTATGGATAAAGATGGCTATTCTTGGTGGGTTGAGCGTCTGCGTGAAAGCTTTAAGATTTATGACATCGTTCGTATTGACCATTTCCGCGGATTTGAGTCTTATTGGGAAATCCCAGCGGATTCAGAAACAGCTGCAACTGGTAAGTGGGTAAAAGGACCTGGCTATGCTCTCTTTAAAGCTGTGAAAGAAGCTTTGGGAGAACTAAATATCATTGCGGAAGACCTAGGCTTTATGACTGATGAAGTCATTGAGCTTCGTGAGAAGACTGGTTTTCCAGGAATGAAGATTTTGCAGTTTGCCTTCAATCCAGATGACGAAAGCATTGATAGTCCACACTTGGCACCTCATAACTCAGTAATGTATACAGGAACTCATGATAATAATACTGTTCTTGGCTGGTATAAGGATGAGATTGATGATCCGACACGGGAATACTTAGCTGTTTATACCAACCGTAAAGAATATGAAACAGTTCCTCATGCTATGCTTCGTACAATCTTTGCTTCTGTTAGCTATATGGCGATTGCAACCATGCAAGATTTACTGGAATTAGATGGTTCTGCAAGGATGAACTTGCCATCTACTATTGGTGGCAACTGGCAATGGCGTATGACAGAAGACGAACTGTCTAAAGAAGTAGAGGCAGAGTTGCTCTCTCTAACAACTATTTATCGCCGAATTAATACAAAACTTAAACCCAAAAACAATGTAAATCGGAATTCTAAAGGAGAAAAAAATGTCTAAATTACAGCAATACGTACAAAACACGTATCAAAAAAACATTGCTGATTGTACTAATGAAGAACTCTATACTGCTCTTTTGAACTATACAAAAGAATACAGTGCAACTAAACCTATCAATGATTCAAAGAAGAAATTGTACTATATTTCTGCTGAGTTCCTGATTGGTAAACTCTTGTCAAACAACTTGATCAACCTTGGCCTTTATGATGATGTCAAAAAAGAATTGGCTGATGCAGGTAAAGATTTGATTGAAGTAGAAGAAGTAGAATTAGAACCATCTCTTGGTAATGGTGGTTTGGGCCGTTTAGCTGCCTGCTTCCTTGATTCAATCGCAACTCTCGGTTTAAATGGAGACGGTGTAGGTTTGAACTACCACTTTGGTCTCTTCCAACAAGTGTTGAAAAACAACGAGCAAACAACAATCCCTAACTTCTGGTTGAGTGATCAAAACTGGTTGGTAAAATCTACTCGTAGCTACCAAGTGCCTTTTGCAAACTTTACTTTAACTTCTACACTCTATGACATTGATGTACCAGGTTATAAGACAGAAAAGAAAAACCGTTTGCGCCTCTTCGATTTAGATTCTGTAGACTCTAGCTTGATTGAAGAAGGAATTGATTTTGACAAGACAGATATTGCTCGTAACTTGACTCTTTTCCTTTACCCAGATGATAGTGACAAGCAAGGTGAACTTCTTCGTATCTTCCAACAATACTTCATGGTTTCAAATGGTGCGCAATTGATCATTGATGAGGCAATCGAAAAAGGAAGCAACTTGCATGATCTTGCAGACTATGCAGTTGTACAAATCAATGATACTCACCCTTCAATGGTTATCCCTGAGTTGATCCGTCTCTTGACAGAACGTGGGTTGGAATTTGACGAAGCTGTAAACATTGTCAAGTCAATGACTGCTTATACAAACCACACTATTCTTGCAGAGGCTCTTGAAAAATGGCCGCTAGAATTCTTGGAAGAAGTTGTTCCTCATCTTGTTCCGATTATCAAGGAACTTGACAAACGTGTCAAGGAAGTTTACAAAGATCCTGCTGTCCAAATCATTGACGAAAATGACCGTGTTCATATGGCTCATATGGATATCCATTATGGATACAGTGTTAACGGGGTTGCGGCTCTCCACACTGAGATCTTGAAGAACTCAGAGTTGAAAGCTTTCTATGACATCTACCCTGAAAAATTCAACAACAAAACAAACGGTATTACTTTCCGTCGTTGGCTTATGCATGCTAACCCACGCCTTTCTCACTATTTAGATGAAATTCTTGGTAATGGTTGGCACCATGAAGCAGAAGAACTTGAAAATCTTTTGTCTTATGAAGATAAAGCTGCTGTCAAGGAAAAATTGGAAAGCATCAAAGCTCACAACAAACGTAAATTGGCTCGTCACTTGAAAGAACACCAAGGTGTGGAAATCAATACAAACTCTATCTTTGATATCCAGATCAAACGTCTTCACGAGTACAAACGCCAACAAATGAACGCTTTGTATGTCATCCACAAATACCTTGATATCAAGGCTGGTAACATCCCTGCTCGTCCAATCACAGTATTCTTTGGTGGTAAAGCAGCTCCTGCCTACACAATTGCCCAAGACATCATTCACTTGATCCTTTGCTTGTCAGAAGTGATTGCTAACGACCCAGCTGTAGCTCCACACTTGCAAGTCGTAATGGTTGAAAACTACAACGTTACTGCAGCAAGTTTCTTGATCCCAGCATGTGACATCTCAGAACAAATCTCACTTGCTTCTAAAGAAGCTTCAGGTACTGGTAACATGAAATTTATGTTGAACGGAGCTTTGACTCTTGGTACTATGGACGGAGCTAACGTGGAAATCGCTGAATTGGTTGGCGACGAAAACATCTACATCTTCGGTGAAGATTCAGAAACTGTTATCGACCTTTACGCAAAAGCAGCTTACAAGTCAAGCGAATACTATGCTCGTGAAGCTATCAAACCATTGGTTGACTTCATCGTTAGTGATGCTGTTCTTGCAGTAGGTAAGAAAGAACGCTTGGAACGTCTTTACAAGGAATTGATCAACAAAGACTGGTTCATGACTCTCCTTGACTTGGAAGACTACATCAAAGTCAAAGAGCAAATGCTTGCTGACTATGAAAACCGCGACGCATGGTTGGATAAAGTTATTGTAAACATTGCTAAAGCTGGTTTCTTCTCAGCTGACCGTACGATTCAACAATACAATGATGAAGTGTGGCATTTAGATAAATAAAAAATTCTTTTGGATAGCCCCATCAGTTAGGCCTTGATTCTGACTGATGGTTTTTTGTTTTTCGAAGGATAAAGACATGAGCTTCCTAGTTAAAGGGAGTAGGCATATAGAAAAAGAGGAAGAAATGTCGCATTTTTCTGCTGTTTTATGACCTTATATTTGATTTTATGTATAAAATCTATTTGTCGTGTTTATTATGTATGGATTGCATAAAAATTAGATGAAATATCCTTGACAGTGTTATAGAAGAATATATAATATAAAGTAAGGGATTGTGCCCAAATATAAAGGAGGAAAATGTTGTGAAAAAGATGAATAAAAAGCTCTTTCATGCATTTATGACGCTGTTGTTAATAGTATCGGTATTCATACCTCTACTAAAAACAAGTTACACAGTTAAAGCGGAAGAATTGCCGTCAAACAGCTATACGATGACAACCTCTCCAACCATTAATAATAATCGGTTGGTTGATGGTGCCAAGTATGGTGAAGGAAAGTTCTATCTGAATCCGACCTACAAGTTTGATAATTCTGCAACTTTGAAAAACGGGGACTTTATGGTTTATAAAGTGCCAAAAGAGTTTAAAGTTGAGCGTGACATCACGACAGATATCTATGCCAAGGATGGAGCCACTAAAATTGCAGAACTGCAGACAAATGCTGCAACTAATTCTGCTACAGTGACCATCACTAATGAAGAATACTTCAAAAATCTGACAGAAGATCGTGAATTGACTGCTTTATTCACTGTAGTTTGGGCGGATGATGTCGAGTTAAATAAGGAATACAGCATTGATATTCCTGGTGCCGGGACATACAGATTGACTCGTATCGTACCAGATGATGATCCTACTGGTTATACCAAGTGGGGTGTCCAAGATGCTGATGATCCTAATTATGTTAACTGGCGTATTCGTATCAATCGTTACGTAAAACCTGTTACAGGAGTTAAGATTGAGGATACAATCCCTGAAGGTCAAGTCTTAGCAAGTGAAATTACTGGATATTACTTTACTGAATGGAATAAGGCTGAGGCTCGTCCAAGACTGGATGCTTCACATGTAAATGTTACGGGTACAAATTCTTTCACTATTACTCCAAATGGTAATGGTGACTTGAGTACACAAGGTCTGTATGTTTTGTACCGTACTCGTTTGACTGCTCCAGTTGACAATACCACCAAGAAAGCTTTCAACAATGTGAAAGTGACAACATCAGATGGTGTATATGATGTAGATGGCTTTGCTCCTCTAACAACTACTGAAGGAATTGGATCAGGTGCTCGCCCTTCTGAAGTTGAATTTGAAGTTACAAAGCAACTGAATGGTGGAACATTGAAAGGTGATGAATTCATCTTCCAATTGATTGATCCAGATGGCAAAGTGGTTGAAACTGCCAAAAACAACAAAGACGGACAAGTTAAATTTAAAGCAATTAAATTCTCAAAGGCTGGTACTTTCAAATACCAAATCAAAGAAGTAGATGAGAAAGAACCAGGCTATGTTTATGATAACAAGACCATTAATGCTGAAGTTACAGTAACAGATGTCTATGGAGAAAAGATTGCAAGTGTTAAATACGACAACAAAGTATTTGTAAATTCTTACTCTGCTAAACCAACTACAGCAACTATTGAAGCAATTAAAGTTTTGAAAGGCAGAGCCCTTGAAGCTGACAAGTATGAGTTCGAGCTCAAAGAAGGCGATACAGTCGTTGGTACAGCTAAAAATAAAGCAGATGGTTCAGTAGTTTTCCCAGCAATTGAGTATACTGCTGCAGGCCCTCATACATATACAATTACTGAAAAAGCAGGTAATGAACCAGGTGTGACTTACGACACAGCTTCACACACAGTAACTGTAGATGTTGCGGACAATGGACGCGGTCAGCTTGAAGCAACTGTTCCAGCTGACAAGCCAGTCTTCACCAATACTTATGCTGCAAAACCAGGAAAAACAGTAATTGAAGCTAAGAAAGTTCTGAATGGTAAAGAACTTGAGGCTGACAAATATGAGTTTGAGCTCAAAGAAAACGACAAAGTAGTTGGTACAGCTAAGAATACTGCAGATGGTTCGATTAGTTTCCCAGAAATTGAATACACTAAGGCAGGAACTTATACTTACACTATGTCAGAAAAAGCTGGTAATGAACCAGGTGTAACTTATGACAAAACTTCACACAAAGTAACTGTAGAGGTTGTGGACAATGGTCAAGGTCAGCTTGAAGCGACTGTTACAAGTGAAAAACCAGTCTTTGTAAACGATTATGTTGCAAAACCAGGTAAAAAAGCAATTGAAGCTAAAAAAGTTTTAAACGGTAAAGCCCTTGAAGCAGATAAGTATGAGTTTGAACTGAAAGACTCTGAAGGAAATCTTGTTGACACCGCTAAGAACAAAGCAGATGGTAGCATTACTTTCAAAGAAATTGAGTATAAAGGACCAGGCCTTCATACTTATCTCGTCTCAGAAAAAGCTGGCAAGGAAGAAAACGTTACCTACGATACAAATACTCACGAAGTAACTGTAGAGGTTGCGGATAACGGCCAAGGTCAATTGGTAGCAACTATCACTAGTGAACAACCAGTTTTCACTAACACTTATACAAAACCAGCTCCAGCTGCTGATACCATTACAATTGAAGCAACAAAAACTTTAGTTGGAAAGGAATTAGAAGCAGGTAAATATGAATTTGAATTGAAGGAAGGCGACAAAGTCATCGGCACGGCAACAAATGCTGCAGATGGAAAAGTTGTATTCCCATCAATCACATATACAGAAGCAGGTACACATACCTACACTGTTGCTGAAAAAGCTGGCAATGAAGAGAATGTTACTTACGATACGACAGTCCACACAGTAACCGTAGAGGTTGCAGACAATGGCCAAGGTAAGTTGGTATCTACAATTACTGGTGATAAACCAGCATTTGTGAATAAATACACTGCACCGACTCCACCGCCGACTCCAAATCCGCAACAACCAACTCCAGTTACTGCAACTATTCAAGCAAACAAAGTCTTGACTGGTAAAGAGCTGAAAGATGGTCAGTTTGAATTTGAGTTGACTTATCAAGGTAACGTAGTGGATACTGCTAAGAATAAAGCGGATGGTTCGGTAACCTTTAAAGCACAAAGCTTCACTTCACCAGGTAAGTATGAATACACTATTACTGAAAAAGCTGGTAATGAAGCAGGTGTGACTTATGATAAGACAGTTCACAAAGTGACTGTAGAAGTTGCTTATGATACGAATGGTAAACTTGTAGCGACCGTTACTGGTAGCGGACCAACCTTTACCAATACGTATGCTGCCAAAACACCTCCAACATCATCTGAAGAAAAACCAAAACCATCAGGTGATAAGCATGAAGATCCAAAGAAGGAAGAACCTAAAAAAGAAGTGAAGAAAGAATTGCCTAAGACAGGAACAGCTGAGTCCTCAGCCTTCTCTGTTCTTGTTGGCTTCCTGCTTCTTGCAGCTTCAGTCTTCTTATATCGTACTAAAAAGGTTAATTAATCTTTGGGTTTAAAAAGAAAGAGAGCGATGGAAAACCTTCATTAAAAAGGTTTCTCGCTCTCTTTTTTATTTAAAATAGTCCTAAACTATGATATTTTGATATAATGGTGACATGAGTAGAATTTTAGATAATGAACAAATGATGGATGAAGAAATGGTGGAGCGCACGCTTCGACCACAATATCTGCAGGAGTATATTGGTCAAGATAAGGTCAAGAATCAGTTGAAAATTTTTATTGAAGCAGCAAAACTAAGGGATGAGGCTTTGGATCATGCTCTTTTATTTGGCCCTCCTGGACTGGGGAAAACGACCATGGCTTTTGTGATTGCCAATGAGCTGGGTGTGAATATCAAACAGACATCTGGCCCAGTAATAGAAAAGGCGGGCGATTTGGTTGCTATTTTAAATGATTTAGAGCCTGGTGACGTTCTTTTTATCGATGAAATACACCGTCTGCCAATGGCAGTAGAAGAAGTCCTCTACAGTGCTATGGAAGATTTTTACATCGATATCATGATTGGTTCAGGGGATGCTAATCGTAGTGTCCATCTTGATTTACCACCGTTTACCCTCATAGGTGCCACCACGCGTGCAGGAATGTTGTCCAATCCTCTGAGAGCTCGCTTTGGTATCACAGGGCACATGGAGTACTATGAAGAAGCTGATTTGACTGAGATTGTTGAGCGAACGGCAGAAATTTTTGAGATGGATATCACTCATGAAGCAGCTAAAGAACTGGCTTTGCGTAGTCGTGGCACCCCTCGAATTGCCAACCGTCTATTGAAGCGAGTTCGAGATTATGCTCAGATTATGGGCAATGGTTTGATTGATGAGACAATCACGGATCAAGCTCTTTCCATGTTAGATGTGGATCATGAAGGTTTGGACTATGTCGATCAAAAAATTCTGAGAACTATGATTGAGATGTATGGTGGTGGTCCAGTCGGTCTAGGTACCTTGTCAGTAAATATTGCTGAGGAGCGTGAAACGGTTGAAGATATGTATGAACCTTATTTGATTCAAAAAGGCTTTATCATGAGGACGAGAACTGGTCGTGTTGCGACTAGAAAAGCCTATGAACATTTAGGTTATGAATATATGGAGAAATAGGCTTATGGAAATAGAAGAGAAAAATCTTCTAGACCTTTTCTATGATGATCAGCATCTAATGACTATTGTAAAGATTATTCGAGAGTTGAATTTACAGGATAGCTGGCTGGCAGCTGGAAGTGTTAGAAATTTCATCTGGAATCATTTGTCAGGTCGGGAAAAATTTGATTTTGAAACAGATATAGATGTGATATTCTTTGATCCGACAGTCTCTTATGAGGAGACGTTACAAATTGAGAAGCGCTTGAGAGAAGCTTATCCACTCTATAGCTGGGAAGTAAAGAATCAAGTTTATATGCATATTCATAGTCCTAATACTAAGCCTTATACTAGTTCACAGGACGCTATGAGTAAATATCCAGAAACCTGTACAGCTCTTGGTTTACGTTTATTAAAAAATGATGATCTTGAGTTATTCATAGCTTATGGCTTGACTGATCTTGTTAACTTTCAAGTCAAACCCACACCGCATTTTTTAGCGGATAAGGAAAGGATCAAACTTTATAGAGAACGTTTGGAAAAGAAAAAATGGCAATCTAAGTGGCCTAGGTTGGACATTTATTTGCCAGAAAAAGAAACTTAAAATTGCTTTAAGATAATTTTAAGTTGGCTCAAGTATACTGTAGTCATAAGTTAAGAATACTTAGCTTGAACTCCTAAAACTTTTCTTTTTCATAATAATCTCCCTAAAAGACCACCCAATCAGGTGGTCTTTTCCTGCTTATTGGAAGGAAGAAAAATGCTAAATTGGCAGGAAAGCGTCCAGTTTTTTTGGAGGTCAGCAACCTATTTAATGTCATTTTCTGATATAATTAAGAAGAGGTATTTCTATGAAGAAAATTGTATTTGTTTGCTTGGGCAACATCTGTCGGAGTCCGATGGCTGAGTTTGTTATGAAAAGCTTGACTGATAAATTTCATATTGAAAGTCGGGCAACTTCTAATTGGGAACATGGAAATCCAATTCACCAAGGAACTCAAGCAGCTTTGAATGAGCATGCGATTATATTTGATGTTGAAAAAACTTCTCTGCAGATGTCTGAAAAGGACTTTGCCTTCTTTGATTATATCGTTGGTATGGATGCTTCTAATGTGGCCGATTTAAAAAAGATGGCCCCTCGGAAATATCAGGATAAGATATATCAGTTTATGGATAAAAGTGTACCAGATCCTTGGTATACTAATGATTTTGATGAAACTTACCGGTTGGTTCAAGCGGGATGTGAGCGCTGGCTGGAACGTTTGGATGGATAAAAATGGATAAATTAAAAGAATTTTATAATCGCTACCAGCATTATTTGACAAGAACAAATTTTGAGATAGCTGCTGTTACACTAATTGCTTTGTCTGCGATTTTAGTTTTTACTTCTAATATTCCAGATAAAGGAGTGCTTACTCTTGATAAGGGAGCGATTAAGTATGATGGCAGTCTGGTTCATGGAAAGATGGATGGTAAAGGAACTTTGACTTTCAAAAATGGCGATAAGTACGAAGGAGATTTCAAAAATGGAATCTTTGATGGCAAGGGGAAATTTACCTCTAAGAGCGGTTGGAAGTACGAAGGTGAGTTTAGTAAAGGCCAAGCAGATGGCCAAGGCACTCTAACAACCGAGCAAAAGGTCGTTTACAAAGGAAAGTTTAAACAAGGAATTTATCAAAATGCGCATTAAATGGTTTTCATTAGTAAGGATAGCAGGTTTGCTTCTCGTTCTACTCTATCATTTCTTCCAGGGAGTGTTTCCTGGAGGCTTTATTGGGGTGGACGTTTTCTATGCATTTTCTGGATTCTTGATCACCTCACTCCTGATTGATGAATTTGCTAAACGTCAAGAAATTGATATCTTAGGATTTCTAAGACGACGTTTCTATAGGATTTTTCCGCCTCTGGTCTTTATGATTCTGATCACTCTGCCGTTTACCCTCTTCATTCGCAAAGATTTTGTGGCTGGTATTGGAACGCAGATAGCGGGTGCCCTAGGTTTTGTAACAAATTTTTATGAAATTTTATCGGGCGGTAGCTACGAAAGTCAGTTTGTACCTCATTTATTTGTACATACTTGGAGTTTGGCACTTGAGGTGCATTATTATATTTTGTGGGGATTGGCAGTCTGGTTCTTGGCTAAGAAAAGTCGAAGCCTCGGCCAATTTCGAGGGATGATTTTTCTGATTTCGACAGGGATTTTCTTATTTAGTTTTCTGTCCATGTTTGTAAGTAGCTTTTTCACTAAGAATTTTTCTTCACTTTATTTTTCAAGCTGGACACATATCTTCCCCTTCTTTGCTGGGACAGCTTTAGCTACAGTTTCTGGTGTTCAAAATGTAGGGGCAAATTTCAAGAAACTAGAACAGTCTTGGAGCATGAAGCAGACGATAGCCACTATTGGTGGTGGTTTTGTTGTCTTAATTCTTCTAACCTTCCTGCTTCGTTTTGATAATATCTTCACTTATTTAGTTGGCTTTCTCCTCGCAACGATAGCTGCCTTGGCTATGATTTTGGGTGCTCGTGTTCTCCATGAAAAGACACCTAAGCTGGAAGAGCCGATCTGGGTCACATTTATTGCTGATACGAGTTACGGTGTTTATCTCTTCCATTGGCCTTTTTACATTATTTTCAGTCAGCTGATGGGGAATGCAGGAGCAGTAGTATTAACTACTCTTCTATCCTTTGCCTTTGCAGCAGTTTCTTTCTATATTTTAGAGCCTGTATTAGCGGGAAGAAAACCAGATTTGTTTGGTATTAAGCTTGATGTAAAATCAATTGCGAGACCGATTTTTTATAGTCTGATCCCTTTGGGGCTCATCTGCTTCTTTATCATCTTTACTTCCCCTAAAGTTGGAGCTTTTGAGGAAGACTTAATGATTAATGCCTTAAATCAAGCGGATAGTAAGATGCAATTAACTCGTAGCCAAGCGGATCAAACAACAGCTACTGATTACAATGTGGCGCCTGGAACGACCTTGATAGGTGATTCTGTAGCTTTGCGAGCTAATGACTGGTTACAAGAAGCTATTCCTGGTGTGCAATTGGATGCAGCTGTCAGCCGAAATCTGGAATCAGGTTTAGAGGTTTATCAAACAGATATTAGCAACAAGGTTCTTCTACAAAATGTAGTCCTTGCTTTAGGTGCTAATACAGTTCCTAATTACGAAGAAGTGCTTAATAAACTGGTTGAAAAACTTCCAAAAGGACACCGTTTAATCTTAGTGACTCCGTATGATGGACGAGTTGCTGGAGATGAAAATAGCGATCTAGTAAAAACTCGGCAGTACCAATTGGAATTGGCGAAGAAATATGATTATGTCTACGTAGCAGATTGGTATCAAGCAGCTATTGATAATCCTGCTATCTGGTATGGAACAGATTACGTTCACTTTGGCACTGAGGCACAAAGCATTGCTGCAGGTGGTCAATTATATGCTCAAACAATCAAGGCTACACTTGATGAAGCTAATCAAGGTCCTGTCAAACCTTAATTTAATGATGAATATAAAGGCCCGAGCTTCGGGTTCTTTATATATAATATATGAAAGCGCTTACCTAATTTTTACAAGCTTCTGTGAAAACATGTAAATGAATCTATGTGAAATAAAATTATTATAAAAGATTAAATTCACAAAGAAATAGCGGAGTCCCCAGCTATAAACAGATATTGATAAAACTTTCACAAACAATAATAAAAAAGTTTGTGAAATGTAAGCGAAAGTGTTTACAAAGGAAAGTAAATGGGTTATAATAAACTTGTGAAAAAATTAACAAAGGATAAATTCCTTGAAAGCTATGGAGGAAAATATGGCTGATAAAAAAACTGTGTCACCTGAGGAAAAGAAACTTGCAGCTGAAAAGCATGTAGATGAGCTAGTACAAAAAGCCTTGGTTGCTCTTGAAGAAATGCGCAAATTGGACCAAGAACAAATCGACTACATTGTAGCTAAGGCTTCTGTTGCAGCACTTGACGCCCATGGAGAATTGGCGCTTCATGCTTATGAAGAAACTGGCCGTGGAGTTTTTGAAGATAAGGCGACAAAAAATCTATTTGCCTGTGAACACGTTGTAAACAACATGCGTCACACGAAGACAGTTGGCGTTATTGAAGAAGATGATGTAACAGGCTTGACTTTGATTGCTGAACCAGTTGGTGTTATCTGTGGGATTACTCCAACAACCAACCCAACTTCAACTGCAATCTTTAAGTCTTTGATTTCATTGAAGACTCGTAATCCAATCGTCTTTGCCTTCCACCCATCTGCACAAGAATCATCTGCACATGCAGCTCAAATCGTTCGTGATGCAGCAATTGCAGCAGGTGCCCCTGAAAACTGTGTGCAATGGATTACCCAACCATCTATGGAAGCAACTAGCGCTCTTATGAACCATGAAGGAGTGGCTACAATCCTTGCAACTGGTGGTAACGCAATGGTGAAGGCTGCCTATTCATGCGGAAAACCAGCCCTTGGGGTAGGTGCCGGAAACGTACCAGCTTATGTTGAAAAATCAGCGAATATCCGTCAGGCAGCTCATGATATCGTGATGTCTAAGTCCTTTGACAATGGTATGGTCTGTGCATCTGAGCAAGCTGTTATCATTGACAAAGAAATTTACGATGAATTTGTAGAAGAATTCAAGTCTTACCACACTTATTTTGTAAATAAAAAAGAAAAAGCTCTTCTTGAAGAATTCTGCTTCGGTGTGAAAGCCAACAGCAAGAACTGCGCTGGTGCGAAGCTCAATGCAGATATCGTAGGTAAGCCAGCAGCTTGGATTGCAGAACAAGCAGGATTTACAGTTCCTGAAGGAACCAATATCCTTGCTGCAGAATGTAAAGAAGTTGGCGAAAAAGAGCCATTGACTCGTGAAAAATTATCTCCAGTTATTGCTGTGTTGAAATCTGACAGTCGTGAAGACGGAATTAACAAGGCTCGCCAAATGGTTGAATTTAATGGTCTTGGTCACTCAGCAGCGATCCATACTGCAGATGAAGAATTAACTAAAGAATTTGGTAAAGCAGTTAAAGCTATTCGTGTTATCTGTAACTCACCTTCTACTTTCGGTGGTATTGGGGACGTTTATAATGCCTTCTTGCCATCATTGACACTTGGATGTGGCTCTTACGGACACAACTCAGTTGGAGATAACGTCAGCGCCATCAACCTCTTGAACATCAAAAAAGTCGGAAGACGGAGAAATAACATGCAATGGATGAAACTTCCTTCAAAAACATACTTTGAACGTGACTCAATTCAATACCTTCAAAAATGTCGTGACGTTGAGCGTGTCATGATCGTTACAGACCATGCTATGGTAGAGCTTGGTTTCCTAGATCGCATCATCGAACAACTCGATCTTCGTCGTAATAAGGTTGTTTATCAAATCTTTGCTGACGTAGAACCAGATCCAGATATCACAACAGTTGAACGTGGTACAGAGATCATGCGTTCCTTCAAACCTGATACAATCATTGCACTTGGTGGTGGTTCACCAATGGACGCAGCTAAAGTAATGTGGCTCTTCTATGAACAACCAGAAGTTGACTTCCGTGACCTTGTTCAAAAATTCATGGATATCCGTAAACGTGCCTTCAAGTTCCCATTGCTTGGTAAGAAGACTAAGTTTATCGCAATCCCAACAACATCTGGTACAGGATCTGAAGTAACACCGTTTGCCGTTATCTCTGATAAGGCTAACAACCGTAAATACCCAATCGCTGACTACTCATTGACTCCTACTGTAGCCATCGTAGACCCTGCTTTGGTATTAACGGTTCCAGGATTTGTTGCTGCTGATACTGGTATGGACGTATTGACTCACGCAACAGAAGCATACGTATCTCAAATGGCCAGCGACTACACCGATGGTCTTGCCCTTCAAGCAATCAAACTTGTTTTTGAAAATCTTGAAAGCTCTGTGAAGAATGCAGATTTCCATTCACGTGAAAAGATGCATAATGCTTCAACTATTGCTGGTATGGCTTTCGCCAATGCTTTCTTGGGTATTTCTCACTCAATGGCTCATAAGATCGGTGCGCAATTCCACACTATCCACGGTCGTACAAATGCTATCTTGCTTCCATACGTAATCCGCTACAATGGTACACGTCCAGCTAAGACAGCGACATGGCCTAAATACAACTACTACCGTGCTGATGAAAAATACCAAGATATTGCTCGTATGCTTGGCTTACCAGCTTCTACTCCAGAAGAAGGTGTAGAAGCTTACGCAAAAGCAGTCTACGAACTTGGTGAGCGCGTTGGTATCCAAATGAACTTTAAGGCTCAAGGAATCGACGAAAAAGAATGGAAGAAACATTCACGTGAATTAGCCTTCCTTGCCTATGAAGACCAATGTTCTCCAGCTAACCCACGTCTTCCAATGGTTGACCATATGCAAGAAATCATTGAAGATTCTTACTACGGTTACAAAGAACGTCCAGGACGTCGTAAATAAGTACATGGCTGAAGGAGTGAAAAACTCCTGTAAAGATCATAAAAAAATCCCTCGCTCGCATGAGTGAGGGATTTTCGTATATTGATCAGCAAAAGAGTTTCAATATTCCCCAAAAGGGCTTTATGGAATGATAACAATAAGCAGATCTTATCTAGATTTTGGCCCCTTGTTTGGTAGTTTGTAGACAGTTTTGCTTGTTGAAAAGTTGAGAATAGGATGATTTTATCTGAATGGAGTAACTTCTTTTATCCTGGTTAATGAATTTAAAAACCAGATGAGTTCATATTGCTCATCTGGTTTGTTTAGATTAATAGGCTGGCTTTTGATTGGCAAACATCAACTGAAATGGTGTTTGGATCAAATCCAGCAGTAGTTTACTGTATGTCTTTGGACACAGGCTTTCTTTTATGTTCCCTATTTCGTCTGAATTCGTACCTTAGACAGAAAAATAGGATAGTTGGAACTAATAGATTAGGAAGGTTGCCAATTTTCAGAACATGCATATCGTTTAATACATAAAAAATGACATAGACAAGATACAAGACAGTTATAACTATTTCTTTTTTAGATAACATAATGGTCTATTTTTTTCGTCTAGCTAAGTCACTACCAATAACATATGCAGCAGCGAAAATTCCGACTAAAACTCCTAAATCACCACCTTGGATTTCTGCCAAGCTTGTCTCAGTTAGTGTTTCATATTTATCAATGCTATTGAAATTACTCATGTTATTCTCCTTTTATATAAGTATAGGGTTTTAGCGGTTAATTAAATAACCTAGGCTTAGTCCAGATAGAGCTGCTACTCCAATTTTCCATACAGCAATACCCGCAATAGTAGCAGTGAAGAATTCTCCCCCTTCCACATTCATCAATTCATCTTCAGTTAGGGCTAGGTAGTGGTTTTCAATTGTTGTCATATTTTCCATTGTATATTCTCCTTTATTATATAGGTTGCCAACTGTTAAGTTGGTAGAAGTGAAGCTAGCTTTAGGACTAGCGGTTGAGCCTTATCTCATCTATGGTCTAGAGAATGAGAAGTGCAAATCTAGAGGACCGTCGATTTCCTGAAGGGGCTTGGCGTCTAAAAAACCATAAGGCAGGCATGGCAACTCCGCCACTTGTTTCTTCTAACTCTTGTTTGGTTAGTTCTTTGAATTCTTTCATTATTATCTCCAATCTTTTAGATTTTGAAAAATAGAGGCCAGAAAAGTGGTAATAAAAACATCTTGCTACTCCTTTACAGTTTGTTAAGCGATTTTGCTTACACTTAACTATTCGCAGGAAGATGAGAAAAATGAAAAAGAAAGTAAAAAAATTTAAATATCTTATTTGAGCTTTGTTATGTATAGAAAGTAAGGCAAGAAGATAAACATAAAAATTTTCAAGTAGCCTCAAAGAATAGATGTTATCAACCATGCTACTATATAGGATTTTACGATTATCAGGTTCTTTTCGTTTTTCCAAAAAATATTGAAATGTTTAAAGGGATTTATGAATATGTGGTTTGGGTTCTGATGAATTAGTCATTAAATGGTAATACAGAAGGATTGAAGAGAAAGTACTTTCTAAAAATAAAAACATATTGAAACTAATTGCAATAAATGTTAAGATAATGAATGTAAAGGCTTACAAATAATGAGTAAGGAGGATAGGAATCAAATGGAAGAGTTGAGACATAAGTTAATTGTGTCGTGTCAGGCTCTACCAAACGAACCATTACATAGCGACTTTATCATGGCTCGTATGGCAGTGGCGGCCAAAGAAGGAGGTGCTAGCGGAATTCGGGCTAACTCGGTTATAGACATCAAGGCGATTAAAGAAGCGGTGGATTTGCCAGTTATTGGGATTATCAAGAGAGATTATCCAGACGCTCAAGCTTTTATTACACCAACTATGGTGGAAGTAGATGAGCTGATGGAAGCCCATCCGGAGATTATCGCTTTAGATGCGACAAATTCTAGTAGACCTCAAGGAGAGAGTTTAAAAGCATTTTTCCAGAAAGTGAAAGAAAAATATCCTCAGCAGCTTTTGATGGCTGATTGTTCAACTCTTGACGAGATGCTGGAAGCTGATCGAATGGGATTTGATTTTATCGGAACAACCTTGGTGGGCTATACTAGTCAGAGCCAGGGAGATAAGATTGAAGCCAATGACTTTGAAATCATCCGAAAAGCTTTAGCTGAGATTCAGCACCCTCTGATTGCTGAGGGGAATATTGATAGCCCTGAAAAGGTGAAAAGGGTTCTAGAGCTGGGAGCCTTTAGTGTGGTAGTTGGATCTGCCATTACACGGCCGCAGCTGATTACAAGGAAGTTTGCAGACGCAACGAAAGAATAGAAAAGAGGAAGAATATGTCAAAATTAGAAAAATATGAAGGTGTCATTCCAGCTTTTTATGCTTGTTATGATGAAGCAGGGGAAGTAAGCCCAGAACGTGTTCGCGCTTTGACTCAGTACTTTATTGATAAGGGAGTTAAGGGTGTCTATGTTAATGGTTCTTCTGGTGAGTGTATTTACCTCAGTGTAGCAGACCGGAAATTAATTTTAGAAAATGTCATGGAAGTGGCTAAGGGTAAACTGACAGTTATCGCCCATGTAGCTTGCAACAACACTAAGGACAGTGTGGAACTGGCTAAGCATGCTGAAAGTTTGGGTGTTGATGCCATCGCTGCTATTCCTCCTATTTACTTCCGTTTGCCGGACTATTCTATCGCTAAGTACTGGAACGATATGAGTGCAGCGGCTCCGAATACTGACTTTGTCATCTACAATATTCCGCAGCTGTCTGGGACAACCCTGACACCAGCCCTCTATGCAGAAATGCGTAAAAATCCACGAGTTATTGGGGTTAAAAATTCTTCTATGCCGACTCAAGACATTCAAATCTTTGTCGCAGAAGGTGGGGAAGATCATATTGTCTTTAATGGTCCAGACGAACAGTTTATCAGCGGTCGAGTTATTGGTGCTAAGGCCGGAATTGGTGGAACCTATGCTGTGATGCCTGACCTCTTCCTGAAGCTTAACCAGCTCATCATTGACAAAGACCTGGATCGTGCTAAAGAACTGCAACATGCGATTAATAGTGTGATTTATAAGATGGTCAGCGGTCGAGCAAATCTCTATGCTGTTATGAAAGAAATTCTTCGTCTCAATGAAGACTTGGATATTGGTTCTGTTCGAGCACCGTTAGAGCCTCTATCTGAGGGAGACTATGCGATTGCTAAAGAAGCAGCCGCTATGATTAAGCAGGTAAGAGAAGACTTCTTGTAATATAAAGAGTGTGACACTAGAGTCTAGGGCAGTCTAAGCCTGCCCACCCCACGCTCTGGGGATGAATAATAATGGAGAAATTCTATGGGAAATGTTGGTTTTACCACAATCGATATGATTATTCTGATTGTGTATTTACTAGTTGTTCTGGTAGCTGGTTTGCTGTTCTCGAAAAAGGAGATGCAGGGTAAAGAGTTCTTTAAAGGTGATGGAACGGTGCCTTGGTATGTAACATCTGTTTCCATTTTTGCTACATTGCTAAGTCCGATTTCCTTTATGACACTGGCAGGGAACTCTTATGCAGGGACTTGGCTGCTCTGGTTTGCCCAGTTGGGTATGATTTTTGCCATTCCAGTGGCTATTCGTTTCTTCTTGCCGATTTATGCACGTCTGGATATTGATACAGCCTATGACTACCTGCAAAAACGATTTGGTTCTAAGGCCTTGAGGGCTTTGTCAGCTGTCTTCTTCATCATCTATCAAATCGGCCGCATGTCCATCATTATGTATCTACCTTCAGTGGCTCTGGCTACTCTGACGAAGATTGATGTCAATATCTTGATTATCGCGATGGGTGCGATTGCCATTGTTTACTCCTATACTGGCGGGGTCAAGTCAGTTCTCTGGACAGACTTTATCCAAGGTTCAGTACTCTTGATTGGTACAGTTGTAGGGCTTTTCTTCCTGATTGCTAATCTAAAGGGTGGCTTTGGCGATATTGCTAGTGAGCTGGCCAGTGGTAAATTTATCTCAGGAAAAGAAACTATTTTCAATCCTAACTTGCTGAAAGATTCTATTTTCCTAATTATCTTGGGCTCTGGTATCAATACTTTGTCCTCTTATGTATCTTCGCAAGATATCGTTCAGCGCTTTACAACAACTCAGAATGTGAAGAAACTCAATAAAATGATGTTTACGAATGGAGTTTTATCAATCTTTATCGCCTCTGTCTTTTATCTGATTGGTACAGGTTTATACGTCTATTATCAAGTACAGCATCCAGGTAGCGAGGGTAGCTCTATTCCTCAAGACCAAATCTTCACGTACTTTATTGCTTATGGTCTTCCAGTTGGAGTGACCGGTGTTCTGATTGCGGCAATTTATGCAGCAGCTCAGTCTACTATTTCTACAGGTCTTAATTCTGTGGCGACTTCTTGGACTCTGGATATTCAAGATGTTGTGTCCAGCAATCTGGACGACAAGAAACGGACTAAAATTGCTCAATATGTTTCTCTGGGTGTAGGAATCTTCTCCACAGTAGTTTCAATCGTGATGGCTCATACTGGTATCTCTTCAGCCTATGTCTGGTTCAATGGCTTTATGGGTTTGGTGCTGGGTGTCTTGGGAGGAATCTTTATTCTGGGAATCTTTACTAAACGTGCCAACCTCAAGGGAGCTTATGCGGCTATGATCGCTTCCAGTATTGTCCTGCTAGTCATTAAGTACGCTCTGCCAGCAGAAGCGGTGAGTATCTGGGCTTATTCATTGATTTCAATTGTTGTTTCTTTGGTTGTAGGCTATGTGGTTTCCGTCTTAACTGGAGGCAAGGCTGCGCCAGAGAATACAACAGTTTACGATATTGCAAGCATTCACGCAGATAAATCTTGGGAGGTACGTCACTAATGGAACTAGTTCAATATAAAGGAGCAGCTGTTGAGAGAGACATTCAGCATCTTGCCTTAAAAAAAGTCTTAGAATTTTTAAAGATTCATGATGTAAGCCAAGATAAAAAGGGCAACCATCCTGTGTCTGATGATTTCTTTTACAATGTCATTGAAATGACGACTACGACCGACGATGAACGGGTCTGGGAAAGTCATAGGGAATTTTACGATGTGCATCTGATTTTTGAAGGAAAGGAGCGCATCCACTATAACTTTTTGTCCAATATGAAAGAAGGGGATTATGATGCAGAAGGAGACTGGCAGCAGATGTCCGGCCCAGCTTTGTTTGACCTGATATTTACTCCTGGCAGTCTGCTCTTGCTGGATCCTAATGACGCCCATAAGACTGGACTGATAGCTGAAGAAGCAGGCCCCATCCGTAAGGTTGTTTTTAAAGTGAAAATTGTATAAAAGGCTGCGGGCGGGATGAGAAAGACGTATTGTTCTTAACATGCTGCCCC
>CAUVRI010000005.1:0-42742 GCA_963554405.1 uncultured Streptococcus sp.
ACGACGAAATCGAATTCTAACGAATTACCGATTTCTGTCCCACTCTCTTTTTTATACCAAATAATCGGTTTCTTCACGGTAACTATAATAGTTTTCCTCAGATACAATCAAGTGATCTAGTAGTGTTAAGCCCATCACTTCACAGGCCTCTATGACTCGATGCGTTACTTCATCATCATTTTTACTTGGAAATACGGCACCAGATGGATGATTGTGAGCCAAAATGATGGAGGTTGCCATGTGCTTCAGTGCATAATGCAGGATTTCACGTGGCTCCGCAATACTTCGATTCACGGTTCCAATAAATATGGTCTGTTGATGAATAATTTCATTTTGCGTATTTAAATAGAGGGCAACCAGGTGCTCCTGTTTCTTATGGCCGATTTCCTGTTGAATTTTATGGGCCAATTTCTGACTGCTCATGATCTGTTCAGAACTCATTAATTCATCTTTATGAATTCTTCGTCCAAACTCAATCACAGCCTGAAGTTCGATGGCCTTCACCCGGCCAATGCCAGAGATTTCCTGTAGCTCCTCTAGGGTTAATTGACTTAACTCCTTTAAACTATTAACCGAACTCAAAAGCCCTTGTGCAATCTCATAAACGCTTTTTTTCTTATTGCCTGTCCTTAAGAGAATGGATAACAATTCTTGATGACTCAGCTTATCCACCCCTTCAGAAACCAAACGTTCTCTAGGAAGCAAAGATGGTTCAATAAATGATATGTCGTACATAATTTCCTCCTCACTTATTAATTCGTAATAAATGGAGAAAACGACGATCTTTCATTATTTACAGGCAATTTCTTGTTTCAAATCATCTAACACTAAGACTTCATCTTTATTAAAGCGGATTTGGTAACCTGTTTGAACTTGTTCAAGCTCCTTTAAAAAATGTTGAATTTCACAGCGAATCAAGTACTCCTGGCTCTGAGGAATGGCCTCTAAAGCTTGGTAGACCTGCTCTACTTCGTAGATTCCTTTCGTAATTAAACCATTTCGTGGAAAATCGTTTACTAAGAGATTATAGAAATGATGCAAGAGATGATAAATTCGCTCTTTTGTCACTATTCTACCTCCTTATCATACTCTTTCCCCTTTATTATATACTGATTTTCCCTTAATATTATGACAAATTCCTTACATAATATTACCAATCTCTTACAATTTTACAAGAATTTCTCCTAGCTTCGCTTCCTACATAGAAAAAGCCCTGGCATCTCTGCCATGGGCTTTATTTTCTTAAAGTTGCATTTGATTATAAGACTTGCTGAATGAATCCAGGATGTCTTTTGGAGCCTTGTCATAGTCAACAGAGGTTTCCAAATTTCCTTTTACAATCGTACGGTAAGTCGCTGCAGCATCCTCACAGGTCACTAAAGTGATCTCATTGACACCTTCACGATCTTGAATAACATCTACACGGTCCGGAGTCACTGTCTCAACAGACGAGATGACATAAGTATAGATTTTTTCTTTGTCCGTGATGTAGATCTTCATTCCTGCCTTGGCTTTCTCTAACGGTGAGAATAACATGGCATTTGCTCCAGTTAGGCCAAATACATGGTGACTAGCTAGAGAATAATTGCCTTGCCCCATGACTTGGTTTTCCTTCATGGTCCCTGCTCCGTAGTAGAGGGCTACATTTTCAAGCCCCTTAAAGATCGGAAGGTTCATGTTTAATTCAGGAATCGAAATCCCCCCAATTACTGGTAGCTTTTGAGCTTGCCATTGGGCATTGATGACGGCTTCCGTCGAGAGTGACTGGACATGTTGGAAATCAAAGCTCGTCTTCACTTCTTTATTCTTATCAATGGTTTTTTTATCGACCTTACTAACCTGATATTGGTTGGTATGCCAAACCATAATCATGTTTCGGATCGGAGCATTGAAAATCAAGAGAAGCGAGAGAATAATCAAAAGTGTTGCAACGATGTTGATAAGAGTATTGCGTAAACTCTTTTTCTTTTTTCTTTTGCGTGACATGCTGTCCCCTTATCTATTCGTTTTCTTCCACTACTTCTTCATCTTTTTCATCAGGCTGGACAGTTGTAAAGGTCACAATTTTCGCATCCTGATCCAGTCTCATGACTTTCACACCCTGAGTTGAACGACCCGTTTGAGAAATGTTAGCCACACCTGTGCGGATCATGACTCCTGTATCGGTAATGATCATCAGATCTTCATCCCCTTTAACGGTTAAAAGACCCGCTAAGGAACCATTTTTCTCTGTAATATTGGCTGTCTTGATTCCTTTACCGCCACGGCCTTTGGTTGGGTATTCGCTAGCCATTGTCCGCTTACCATACCCTTTTTCAGTGATGATCAATACTTCATCTTGATCCGTAACGACGCTAGCCCCAACAACCTTGTCTCCTTCACGGAGATTCACACCACGTACACCTGTGGCAGAACGTCCCATATTCCGGACTACAGCCTCATTAAAGCGGACAGAATAACCATACTTGGTACCGATAATAACGTCAGCATTGCCATCTGTAAGGAAGACATTGATCAATTCATCCTCATCACGTAGATTCAGAGCTTTGAGACCGTTCTGACGAATATTCGAAAATTCAGCTACATTGGTCCGCTTGACTAAACCTTGTCGCGTCGTAAAGAAGAGATAAGCTTCGTCACTGCGGTCTTGCTCCACATTGATAATGGTTTGAATCGATTCACCTTCGTCCAATTTTAAGAGGTTGACGATTGGTAATCCTTTAGCTGTCCGGCCATATTCTGGAATCTCATAACCTTTCAGACGATAGACACGCCCCTTATTGGTAAAGAAGAGCAAGTGATCATGAGTGCTCGTAGAGACCAGTTCACGGACAAAGTCATCATCTTTGACACCAGTTCCCTGAACACCACGTCCACCACGTTTTTGAGCCGTAAATTCCGCTTGATCCAAACGTTTGATGTATCCTTTATTAGAAAGGGTAATTAAGACATCTGTTTCTTCAATCAAGTCCTCATCTTCAAGAGAAAGAACTTCCCCTACCATCAACTCAGTTCGACGAGCATCGCCAAACTTGCGTTTGACTTCTTCTAATTCTTCCTTGATGATAGTCGCCACACGCTCTGGTTTAGCCAAAATATCAGCCAAATCAGCAATCAGGGCAACCAAGTCGTCATATTCACTCTGGATCTTGTCTCGTTCCAAACCGGTCAAACGACGAAGACGCATGTCCAAAATGGCTTGACTTTGACGTTCAGAGAGCTTGAACTTCGACATCAACTCAGCTTGTGCTTCAGCGTCTGTCTGGCTATTGCGGATGATTCGGATTACTTCATCAATGTGATCCAAAGCAATAAGCAAGCCTTCTAAAATATGGGCACGAGCTTCAGCTTTTTCTTTATCAAAGATGGTCCGGCGAGTCACCACTTCTGTTTGGTGCTCGATATACGCACCTAAAATTTGACGAAGAGAAAGGATCTTTGGAACACCGTTTTGAATCGCCAACATATTGAAGCCAAAGTTGGTTTGCATTTGCGTCATCTTAAATAGGTTGTTCAAAATGACATTAGCCGAAGCATCCCTACGAACCTCGATCACAAATCGAACCCCTTCACGGTTAGACTCATCACGTACAGCTGTAATCCCTTCGATCCGTTTTTCTTGCACCAAGCGAACGATATGTTCGTGAACCTTGGTTTTGTTGACCATATAAGGGAACTCGGTAACGACAATCCGTTCACGACCACTCTTGGTCACTTCAATCTCTGTACGAGAGCGAAGAACAATTGAACCTTTCCCTGTTTCATAGGCCTTATGAATACCTGATTTCCCCATGACCAAGGCTCCGGTTGGAAAATCTGGACCAGGCAGCACTTCCATGAGTTCACGAGTGGTCACTTCAGGATTGTCCATCATCAATTTGACGGCATCTATTGTTTCACCGAGATTATGAGGTGGAATATTGGTAGCCATACCTACAGCAATCCCTGTAGCTCCATTCACAAGAAGGTTAGGGAAGCGTGCTGGTAGCACCATGGGCTCCCGCTCACTGGCATCATAGTTATCTGCAAAATCAACTGTATTCTTATTGATATCCCGCAACATCTCAAGTGCGATCTTGCTCATACGGGCTTCGGTATACCGTTGTGCAGCGGCCCCATCTCCGTCCATAGAACCAAAGTTCCCATGGCCGTCCACTAGCATATAGCGATAGCTCCACCATTGCGCCATCCGAACCATGGCTTCATAAATTGAGGAGTCCCCGTGTGGGTGGTATTTACCCATAACATCCCCTGTGATACGGGCTGACTTCTTATGTGGTTTATCTGGCGTAACACCCAATTCATTCATACCATACAAAATACGACGGTGAACGGGTTTTAAACCATCCCGAACATCAGGTAGGGCACGAGCTACGATAACACTCATCGCATAATCGATAAAACTCGTCTTCATTTCTGATGTTAAATTCACATCAATTAGATTATTATCCTGCATTCAAAAAATGCCTCTCTTTACTTAATTCACCATACTATTATAACACATTTTAGCCTATTTTTCTTCTTAGGAACACAAACGTAAAAACGTTTACATCAAGGATTCATACTGTTTCAGATGACAAAGACTTTCAAAAGTGGTAGAATGAAGTCGTATGAGAATCTATCTCAAAAAAAAAATGAAGGAGACGTTTAGACTCATGGATTTGACTAAACAACACAAAAAAGTTATCCTTGTCGGTGACGGTGCCGTAGGTTCATCTTATGCATTTGCACTTGTCAACCAAGGAATTGCACAAGAGCTTGGAATTATCGAAATTCCTCAATTGCACGAAAAAGCTGTCGGAGATGCGCTTGACCTTAGCCACGCCCTTGCCTTCACTTCACCTAAGAAGATCTATGCGGCTGAGTACGCTGACTGTGCGGATGCTGACCTTGTTGTAATTACTGCAGGTGCTCCTCAAAAACCAGGTGAAACTCGCCTTGATCTTGTTGGTAAAAACCTTGCCATTAACAAATCAATCGTAACACAAGTTATTGAATCAGGATTTAACGGTATCTTCCTTGTAGCTGCTAACCCAGTTGACGTTTTGACATACTCTACATGGAAATTCTCTGGATTCCCTAAAGAACGCGTTATCGGTTCAGGTACTTCTCTTGACTCAGCTCGTTTCCGTCAAGCTTTGGCTGAAAAATTGGATGTGGACGCTCGTTCAGTGCACGCCTACATCATGGGTGAACACGGGGACTCAGAATTCGCTGTATGGTCACACGCTAACATCGCTGGTGTAAACCTTGAAGAATTCCTTAAAGACACTCAAAACGTTCAAGAAACTGAATTGATCGAATTGTTCGAAGGTGTTCGTGATGCTGCTTACACCATCATCAATAAAAAAGGTGCTACATACTACGGTATCGCTGTTGCCCTTGCTCGTATCACTAAAGCAATCCTTGATGACGAAAATGCAGTACTTCCACTTTCTGTATTCCAAGAAGGTCAATATGGTGTTAGTAACGTCTTTATCGGTCAACCTGCCATCGTAGGTGCACACGGTATTGTACGTCCAGTGAACATCCCATTGAACGATGCGGAACAACAAAAAATGAAAGCTTCTGCTGATGAATTGCAAGCAATCATTGATGAAGCATGGAAAAACCCTGAATTCCAAGAAGCTTCTAAAAACTAAGAAAAAAACATCTCCTTATTAAAAAGGGGATGTTTTTTAGCTGCTTTATTTGGATTTGTCAGCAAGGATTTCAAGCAAATAAGGCACAACGAGATTGCTCTCTATGTCTTTCAAAGAAGAAATCCATTTAAAGTCTGTATGCTCTTCTGGATCTAATATAAAATCACGCTCTTCCAAAATCTCGCCAGCATAAACTAGGCGTGTAAAGACAGTATCTTTGCTGGCATCAAATTGACTATCTTCGTGGATAATCTTATTAATCCGAAGCTTTTGATTAACCTCCTCCATAGCCTCACGTAGAGCAGCCTCTCTGGGCAATTCATTCTCTTCTACACTTCCACCTGGAATATCCCAATAAGATGGATAGACATTAGGGAGACCTCGCTTTATTTTCGAGCGTTTGATAAGCAGATACTTCCCGTCTTTCTCAATCAAGGTATGGGCGATTAATTTTACTGTCATTGCATGTTCCTCCAAGAAAGAGCAAAAAAGACTCCGAGGAGCCTCGTTATGAATCATCCACCCTGAGGGAATCGAACCCCCATCTCAAGAACCGGAATCTTACGTGATATCCATTACACTAAGGGTGGCAACTGTTATAGTATATCAAATTCTCGAGAATTTTACAAGTAAAAAAAGCTTACCGAGAGGTAAGCTTTTTGAATATTACAATTCGATATCCCCAAACAAGTCAGCCATTGAGAATCCAGTTTGAGTTTCTGGAAGATCAAAGTCGCGTTTTTCTTGTTTTGGACGACGTGGGCGAGATTGACGTTTTTCTTGTTTTTCGCCTTCTTCTTGAGCTGGACGTTCTTCAAGAGCTTTGATAGAAAGTGATACACGTTCATCTGCAGCATTTACTTCAAGAACTTTAACAGTTACTTCTTGTCCAACTTTAAGAACATCTTTTGGATTTTCAACACGTTTGTGTGAAATTTGTGAGATGTGTACAAGTCCGTCGATACCTGGCAATACTTCAACGAATGCACCGAAGTCAGTCAAACGTTTAACAGTTCCTTCGATCACATCACCAGCAGCCAATTTTTGTTCTACGCCATCCCAAGGTCCAGGTGTTGTAGCTTTCAATGAAAGTGATACACGACCTTCTTCTTCGTTCAAGTCAAGAACTTTCACTTGGATTTCTTCACCAACAGTTACTACTGATTTAGGTGATACGTTGCGTTCGTGTGACAATTCTGTCAAGTGAACCAATCCATCAACACCACCAAGGTCGATGAAAGCACCGAAGCTTGTGATACGTGCAACTTTACCAGTTACGATATCACCAACGTTCAATTTACCAAATACTTCTGCGCGTGCTGCAGCTGATTCAGCCTCAACAACTTCACGACGTGAAAGAATAAAGCGGTTTTCTTTTGGATCTACTTCTTTGATTTTAGCATCAAATTCTTGACCTACGAAACGTTCAGTGTTACGTACAAAACGAGTATCAAGCATTGAAGCTGGAATAAATCCACGAAGTCCTTCAAATTCTACTGAAAGTCCGCCCTTAACAGCGCGAGTTCCTTTAACAGTAACAACTTCTTCTTCACGTCCGACCAATTTGTCCCATGCTTTGCGAGCTTCCAAACGTTTTTTAGATACAAGGTAAGTTACTGTATCAGTATCTTTCCCAACTACTTGACGAAGAACAAGCAATTCAAGTGTTTCACCTGGTTTTACCAAGTCGTTGATGTCCGCATCACGATCGTTTGTCAATTCGCGAAGAGTCAAGACACCTTCGACACCAGTTCCAGAGATTGCAACGTTAGCTTGATTCGCGTCAACTGTCAATACTTCAGCAGTAACAACGTCACCTGGTTCAACTTGGCTAACACTGTTTAGCAAATCTTCAAATTCATTCATCTAAAAAATCCTCCAACAATCAAGTTTTCTAAAACTTGACATACTTATAATTATTTTTCCTAAGCAAGCACTCGCAATGAGATCAACTACAATCTTTAACGACTCATCCTATAAAGAAATAAAATACCTGGATAGATATTTTATCACTTATCTGATATTACCTAAGAACTGGGGTAGCTGGATTCGAACCAACGCATGAGGGAGTCAAAGTCCCTTGCCTTACCGCTTGGCTATACCCCAAAAAGAGCGCTGACATCTGTCACTTTATCATCGTCACAATGAACGCTAATGGAGAGAGAGGGATTCGAACCCCCGAACCCGAAGGAGCGGATTTACAGTCCGCCGCGTTTAGCCTCTTCGCTATCTCTCCATATAAATCAACAGGATCTATTATACCATTGATTTATTATGATTGCAAGCCCTTATTTATTCAAATTATAATTTTCTATCAAAATTTCAACGGCTTTTTCAAGTTTTTTGTAAAGAGAATCCACATTTCCATTTTTGATAATGGCATATTGACCAGCCATATCTGCAATTTCACCAATCGTTTTCTTTCCAATGGACAAAGTGAAACCATCAAAAGTGTCTTTTCCGACGGTTACTTTACTATCAACGATTTGAATCTCAATTTTCTTATCTTTTTTACTCATTTCAACCCTCTTTTCACTTTTTCTATTTTACAAAAATTCTCTTGATGACGCAAGAGAAAAGGGAGTGGGTCAGAAAGAATTTAGTTAGAAATTCCTTCTTTATCCCACCCCCGCAAGAGTCATTCGGCACCCTTCTATTCCTAAAAGCGAATGAAGAGAAACACTAGCTACTGCGTTCTTTGGTTAAGACTCGTTCTCATTGAAGCCTGGACACTTTGGTCTCAGATACTTTCGGGTTTAATCGACTTTGACAATCCATCCTTCTGGCGCTTCGACATCACCAAATTGGATACCAGTCAACTCGTCATAGAGCTTACGTGTGATAGGACCTACTTCTGTTTCAGAATAGAAGACATGGAAGTCGTCACCGTGTTGAACGCCTCCGATTGGAGAGATGACAGCTGCGGTACCACAAGCTCCTGCTTCTACAAAGCGATCCAAGTCATTGATAAAGACATCCCCTTCAATTGGTGTCATACCAAGACGGTGTTCTGCCAAGTAAAGCAAAGAGTACTTGGTGATCGATGGCAAGATAGAAGGACTCAATGGCGTCACAAATTCGTTATTAGCAGTGATACCAAAAAAGTTTGCAGAACCAACTTCTTCAATCTTGGTGTGCGTCGCTGGATCGAGATAAATCACGTCAGAGAAGTTACGATCATGCGCAATCTTACCTGGCAACATACTAGCTGCGTAGTTCCCACCAACTTTTGCAGCCCCAGTACCATGTGGAGCAGCACGGTCATACTCATCTTGAATCAAGAAGTTCGTTGGAACCAAACCACCTTTAAAGTAGTTACCGACAGGCATGGCAAAGATGGTAAAGATATACTCATCTGCTGGATGCACACCAATAATATCACCAACCCCAATCAAAAGAGGGCGAAGGTAAAGGGTAGCTCCAGTACCATATGGTGGAACATACTCTTCATTGGCTTTCACCACTGCCTTACAAGCATCCACAAACATGTCAACAGGTACTTGAGGCATCAGCAACCGATCTGCTGTGCGTTGCAAGCGTTTAGCGTTTTGATCTGGACGGAACAATTGGATACTTCCATCTTTTGTACGGTAGGCTTTCAACCCTTCAAAGGCTTGCTGACCGTAATGCAAACTTGGAGAAGATTCGGACAAATGCAAGGTCGCGTCTTCTGTCAATTCCCCTTTTTCCCAAGCTCCATTGCGATAATGTGCTAAATAGCGATAAGGTAATTTCATATATGAAAAGCCAAGGTTTTCCCAATCAAGTGATACTGTCATGATAGTGCTCCTTTTAATTCTTTCTATTCCTAGTCGATCTGATGCAGGTCGATTCAGTTTCTCAATCTATGTACACTATTGTACACCATTTCATGAGAATTTCAAGCGAAATTTTCAATTTTCAGAAAATTTATTTTCAAAGAAAGTCAGTCCTAGAATGGACCGACGATTTCTTTTATCTGATAGTAGCTGAAAAAACTTCTTGATCCGAAATGGTATCGTTGACAAAGGATCCATTGCTTGTTCTTTCAGAAATGCTTAATTGTGTCAAATCAATTTCTGTCACCTGACCTGTTGTAGAAGTGATCTGAAGGATTTGATCTTGTTCTACCACTTCTTCTTGACTCGTAAAGAGATCAAAATCTCCCTGGTCAGTGAAGACTGAACCTGCCTTGAAGACACGGTGTGGTTTATTTTTCAACTCACGCAAGACCTGTAGTCCCCGTTTAGCCCGACTGGTCACAGGAATATCGTCTTGTAACATCCGTTTGAGACTGCCTCGCTGGGTCAGAATGTACATGCTTGGAGTCGTCGACTTAAAGGCGGCAGCGACTTGATCTCCGTCTTTGAGGTTAATGGCTTTGACACCTGCTGCTTTGGCTCCTACGACAGGGACCTCTTCAACATTGAAGCGCAACCCATACCCATTTTTGGTAATAATCATGATGTCTTCAAGGACAACTGGCGCTACTGCTACGATACGGTCGTCTTGATCTTTTAGCTTAGCATACTTAGTCGATTTAGAACGATAAGTCCGCCATGGGCTCAATTCCTTGCGTTCAAAGCGCTTGATTTGTCCTTGTTGAGTTGCCGCAAAGTAGGTTACTCCCTCAAACTGATCCACAATCTCCGCAAAGAGAATTTCTTCCTCTTGCTCAAAATTGGTCAAGGTCTGACTAAGGTGCTCTCCGATATCCTTCCACTTAGTATCTGTCAATTCATGAATTGGTCGATAAATGGCATTCCCCAAGTTGGTAAAGAGTAAGAGATGCTGAGTGGTCTTAGCAGGCTCTACGAAAATCAACTCGTCATCGTCGCGCTTACCAACTTCTTCCAGTGTTGAGGCATTGAAAGAACGAGGCGAGGTCCGTTTAATATAACCAGCACGGGTTACGCTGACAAAGGTTTCCTCTTCGACAATAAGACTGGCTGTATCAATCTCAATCGTCTTAGCAGTGTCTTGCAACTCACTGCGACGAGGGTTGCCAAAGAGCTTCTTGACTTCACGCAACTCCTTCTTCATAAGGTTAAACATAGTCCGTTCATCCCCAATGATGGCTGCCAAGGTCGCGATTTGCTCCTTGAGACTAGCATGCTCTTCTTCCAAGGTGACAATATCCGTATTGGTCAAGCGGTACAATTGCAAGGTAACAATAGCTTCTGCTTGTTCTTCCGTGAAATCGTAGCTAACCTTGAGGTTTTCTTTAGCATCTGCCTTGTTATCAGAAGCACGGATCAAGGCAATCACTTCATCGAGGATGGAAATGACGCGGATCAAGCCCTCTACGATGTGGAGCCGTCGTTCTGCCTTTTCCTTATCAAAGCGCGAGCGAGCGACAATGATATCCCGACGGTGTGCAATGTAGCTAGACAGAATCGGTACAATCCCCACCTGACGAGGGGTATAGTTATCAATTGCCACCATATTGAAGTTGTAGTTGACCTGCAAGTCTGTATACTTGAACAAATAGTTCAAGATCAAGTCTGCATTGGCATCTTTTTTGAGCTCAATGGCAATACGAAGACCATCTCGGTCAGACTCATCCCGGACTTCCGCAATACCGGCCACCTTGTTGTTAACACGGACATCGTCGATCTTTTTGACCAAGACAGCCTTGTTGATCTCATAAGGGATCTCGGTAACAACGATTTGCTGCTTACCACCTTTGAGCTGCTCGATCTCTGTCTTAGAGCGGACAACCACCCGACCCTTACCAGTTTCATAGGCTTTCTTGATCTCATCCCGTCCCTGGATAATGGCACCAGTTGGGAAATCAGGTCCAGGTAAAAACTCCATGAGTTTGTCTACCTTGGCAGATGGATGATCGATCATGTAGACCACGGCATCAATGACTTCAGCAAGGTTATGTGGTGGAATATCAGTCGCGTAACCAGCCGAAATCCCTGTTGCCCCATTGACCAAGAGATTTGGAAAAGCGGCAGGCAAAACCGTTGGCTCTTTTTCTGTATCGTCAAAGTTCCAGGCAAATGGCACTGTATTCTTTTCGATATCTTGCAAAAGATAACCAGCAATTTCAGATAAACGCGCCTCGGTATAACGCATGGCTGCCGGTGGATCACCGTCCATGGAACCATTGTTTCCGTGCATTTCGACTAGAATCTCACGGTTCTTCCAGTCTTGAGACATACGAACCATGGCATCATAGATAGAACTGTCCCCGTGAGGGTGGAAATTCCCCATGATATTACCGACAGACTTGGCAGACTTGCGGTAGCCCTTGTCATGGGTATTACCATCCTTATTCATCGAATAAAGAATCCGCCGTTGAACTGGTTTCAAGCCATCCCGAATATCAGGAAGAGCCCGTTCTTGAATAATGTATTTGGAGTAGCGACCAAAGCGCTCCCCCATGATGTCCTCCAGGGACATATTTTGAATATTAGACATAAGATACAAAGCCCGTAAAATACAAAGTGAAAATAAGAAATTTATCTTTTTCACACAGCACTTAGGGCGTGTTCAACTCCTTTCAAAGAATGTTGAGTAGTCTTTTATATATAGAGGAATTCAGTTACACCAAGTAACCAAACGTTCCTTTCCGATGTTTAAAATAGATTCATTAATGATTAGAAAGTTTCTCTTTAGCATAAGAAGTCATTTTTTCTGCTACTTCCTTATCGTAAGTAAACCCCATCTTTTGGGCCAGAATTTGAGCTTCTCGATTGAATAGCCCCATGGTAGCAAATAAAGAATGAGTGATTTTATCGAAACTAGATAAATCAAGCAAAGCTGAGAACTCCTTCTCTTGCTCAGCTGGTAGATAGTGGAAGAGGTACTTGTAGTTCTTTCCGATGTCAACTACTCCCCTATCGCTTGTCACCTGCCAAGCTAAGACCTTGAGGAGTTCTTGCTGACAAATGCTATAGAGATGATCAGTCGCATAGATGAGTTGCTTTCTTCGAATGGCCTTGACGACATAAGCCGATACCCACCAAAATTCATTGCAGGAGGCTGCAAAATCTTCTTCGGTAGGCGGAGCGGTCCAGTAGCGCTTCGGACTAGGAATGTAAGAGTCAAACAAACCTTTGTCATCTTTTAAGACTTTGAAACCAGCCTCGCTATCCACCCACTCTTGGATAGACTCCTTGGGACAGAGGGTTAAATCGATGCGATTCCCATCTTCAAAGAGCATGAGATACAGACGACGGTGTCCCAGTCGGTTGTGCTGTTCGATGAATCGGTTTCCGTACTGATCCAACCAGGATAAATCTGAAATCAGGTCTTCTAGATCATCAACGATATAGACCACATCATAATCTTGAAACTCGTCTTTGGGTGCCCGAGGATTGGCTCGCGAACCGGATAAGGCCACTGCTTCCACTTGCAAGGACTCAGCTATCTGCAAAATCAGATTCATCATTTCTGTATCAGTACTCATGTCGATTCCTTACCATTTCTACATCCCAGCTTATTTAATTTATAAGTAGAAAGTGATTAAAAAACTGTATTTTCTTCTAAGGTAAACTTAACGTTATCTTCAATCCATTGACGACGTGGTGCAGCCTTATCACCCATAAGGACGGAAACACGGCGTTCTGCACGCGCTAAATCATCAATGGTGACACGGATCAGGGTACGAGTTTCTGGGTTCATGGTGGTTTCCCAAAGCTGATCCGCATTCATTTCCCCCAACCCTTTGTAACGTTGAAGGGTTGCTCCACGGCCAAAGGTCCGACGCAACTCTTCTAATTCGCTATCTGTCCAAGCATAGGCTACTTCTTCTTTCTTGCCTTTGCCTTTCGACATCTTATAAAGAGGAGGAAGTGCAATGTAGACATGACCTGCTTCTACCAAAGGGCGCATATAGCGATAGAAGAAGGTTAAGAGGAGGGTTTGAATGTGGGCACCATCCGTATCTGCGTCGGTCATGATAATGATCTTATCGTAGTTGGCGTCTTCCACTGAGAAATCTGCCCCAACGCCAGCACCGATGGTGTAGATCATGGTGTTGATCTCCTCGTTTTTGAGGATATCACTCATATTGGCCTTCTCAGTATTAAGAACCTTCCCACGAAGTGGAAGAATCGCTTGGAACTTACGGTCCCGCCCTTGTTTGGCAGAACCGCCGGCTGAGTCTCCTTCGACTAGATAGAGTTCGTTTTTCTTAGGATTTTTAGACTGGGCTGGTGTCAATTTACCAGACAAAAGTCCCTTGTCCTTTTTACTCTTCTTGCCATTTCGGCTTTCATCCCGCGCTTTACGAGCGGCTTCACGCGCATCCCGGGCTTTAATAGCCTTACGAATGAGATTAGAAGCCAATTCTCCATTTTCCATGAGGAAGAAGGTCAATTTATCAGAAACAATGCTATCGACGACTGGACGAGCCAAGGGACTTCCTAATTTGTCTTTGGTTTGTCCTTCAAACTGCAAATGGGCCTCTGGAACCAGGATCGAGAGAACAGCAGATAAACCTTCACGGTAGTCTGATCCTTCCAGATTCTTGTCTTTTTCTTTGAGGAGTCCTATCTTTCTTGCATAGTCGTTCATAGCCTTGGTAATGGCTGTCTTCAGACCTGTCTCGTGGGTTCCCCCATCTTTGGTGCGGACATTATTAACGAAGGACAAGATATTATCTGAGTAACCATCATTGTATTGCATGGCCACTTCTACCTGAAAACCATCTGATTCGCCACTAAAGTAGAGAACAGGTGTCAAAGTTTCCTTGTCTTCGTTCAAGTACTCTACGAAATCTTGGACACCATTTTCATAGTGAAAGGCCACATGGTTGTCTTCTTCCTTGCGGAGGTCGGTCAACGTCATCGTCACATCCTTCAGCAAGAAGGCTGATTCTTTGATTCGCTCAGCAATGGTATTGAATTTGAAATCTGTCGTTGAAAAGATGGTTGGATCTGGCATGAAGGTGACCTTGGTCCCTGTCTTAGACTTGGGAGCAGAGCCAATCTTCTCGAGTGTAGTAACTGGTTTTCCACCATCTTCAAAACGTTGCTTGTAGACAGCTCCATCACGGGTAATTTCTACCTCTAGCCAGCTAGAAAGGGCATTGACGACAGAAGATCCCACTCCGTGAAGACCTCCAGATGTCTTATAGCCTCCTTGACCAAACTTCCCTCCGGCGTGGAGAACCGTAAAGATCACCTCAACGGTTGGTTTACCCATAGCATGCATCCCGGTCGGCATTCCACGTCCCTGGTCTTCTACCGATAGCGAACCATCTTTATTAATCGTTACATCGATTTGTGAGCCAAAGCCAGACAAGGCTTCATCGACCGCATTATCCACGATCTCCCAGACCATGTGATGCAAGCCATTTCCGTCGGTCGATCCGATATACATCCCTGGACGTTTACGGACTGCATCCAACCCTTCTAGTACCTGAATGGCATCGTCATTATAATTATTAATATTGATTTCCTTTTTTGCCACAAGGAACCTCCTGTTTGTTCATCTTTTCTATATTACAGTTTTTTAGGAAATTTTGCAAAATTTTTTCTCTTTATATGGAGATTTCTATATCTCAGTAAAAAAAGCTGGCTGGACACTTTCTTCAGATGTCACACTTGAACTCCAAAAATTGCTTTTTCTATTGATGCCTTTTTGATATAATGAAAGTATGATAAAAGAAATAAGTGTTTTAATTTTAGCCTATCTATTAGGCTCCATTCCTTCGGGATTATGGATTGGGAAAATCTTTTTCCATATTAATTTACGGGAACATGGCTCGGGCAATACTGGAACGACCAATACCTTTCGGATTTTAGGGAAGAAAGCTGGAATCATTGTCTTTGCGATTGATTTCTTGAAAGGAACTTTGGCCGTTCTCCTTCCGACTTTCTTTGGAATTCAGGGGATCTCGCCGATGGTCTTTGGTCTCTTAGCCGTTTTGGGACACACTTTCCCAATTTTTGCTGGATTCAAGGGTGGAAAAGCAGTGGCGACGAGTGCTGGTGTCTTACTTGGTTTCTCGCCTATCCTGCTTCTCATTTTAGCTGTTTATTTTGTAGCTAGCCTTTATTTAACCAGTATGATTTCGTTTTCGAGTGTTACCGTTGCGCTACTCGCCATTCTTTCGGTCCTCCTTCTTCCTTTGACTGGATGGATCTTGCACAGCTATGATCCACTTTTTACAATCATTGTCTTGGCACTAGCGACCTTGATCATTCTTCGTCACAAGGACAATATCCAACGGATCAAAGAGAAAAAAGAAAATCTCATCCCTTGGGGAAAGAATATCACCCATCAACAACCAAAAAACTAGAGCAAGCGCTCTAGTTTTTTATGTTCATTAAATAGAAGATCTCTGGAAGAAAGCAAATAGGAGTCTCTCCCTCCTCTTTCTTCTATAACTTCACTTTCAGGAGTCTCTCAATTTCTTGATAAAGAATCTTTGTTGGCTGGTAGGCTTTGCTTTTCTGAGCCAGAGCCTTTAGGTGCGACCAATCTTCCCGAGAAACCAATTCATTAAATAAGCGCAAGACTTCGGAATCTGTCTTTTTACGAGAAACCAATCCTACTTGGAGTAACTCAGCCCGAACCGCATTGTCAAACTGGTCATAGTCCTGGGGCAAAATCAGACTAGGAATCCCCTCTTCGATACACCCCATCAAAATCCCAGCACCTGCATGATGAATGGCAAAGTCCATTTGATCCAGAACATCTGAATAAGGGAGGTAATCAAAAATCAGAAGATTATCTGACAACATCCTTGGTGGATGCTCCAAACCACTAGGGTCGCCTAGGGTTACGTAAAAGACATAGTCAGGATGTTCTTGGCTCAAAAGCTTTGCCAACTCCACCATCCGCTCTTTTTCCCATTTTAAATGAGTGCCGCAAGTGACCAGGACCCGCTTTTTAGAACTCATAAAATACTGTTTCTGTTCTTGAGGAAGGTGGTCAAAAGAGAGACAGCGATAACCAATCCATTTGAGTTGGGATGGAAAATCATCTCGAAACTCCAACTCTTTCATGCCTAGAGCCAAGATTGAGTACGGAGAATAGATGGCTTCTGTCCCATCTTCACGGTAGAGTTTAAAATCCTGTATGGTATCGAGATTCTTCTTAACCAGCGCTAATCCAACCTTCTTTGCTAGACGGATGACTTGCCTACCCAGAGCATCTCTCCACTTGTAGAAGGTCCCCTGGTGCGGTTTCCATCCTCCTAGATATGCAGGGGTAGTCGTGCGACTTTCGATCGCTACTGGACTTGGAATGGTCGTAATCCAGGGAATGCCCAAACGATCTGCTAAAACTCCAGCAGGAGCGGCTACAAAATCTGCAATAATCAAGTCTGGTTGTCCTTCAGAGTCCCAAATTCGATTTATCTCGTTGAAAACTTCAGGAATCAGTTTGCTATTAGCACCTAATTGTTGGTACATGATAAAGAGATTTGCTTGCTTGGCTGTATTGGCTATATCTTCCATGACTGTCGGACGGTCAGGAAACAAGGCAAGGCATTCGAAACCAATCTGCTCGACCAATTCCTTTTTTTGAAAACCTGTGATGACTCGAACCTGAAAACGAGGATCCTCCAGCAAGGGCTTGACCAAAGTCAAAGTCGGAAATAAATGACCACTAAAGGGGACGCTAATCACATCGATTTTTATCACTTTGTTTAATCCAGTCATAAATGATTCCTTTCACATCTTCTCTGTATTCATAGCTATAATGATTCGTATCCACTTGGATATCCGCTGAATGGCGGTCCAAAATTCGTGAATAAGGATCTTTTTTGCCTTTGATAACCAATACCTCTACCTCCTTTTGACGTAAAAGAAGCTGGGAAACAGGGCCAAGCGCTATCACGCGCAACCTTGGTAAGGATACCTCCTTCCCTACGCTTCTTAGCCACTGCGTCAGCATATTAACCCCTGAACTCTTACAAATAAGAACCACCTCCTGCGCTTCCAACAAGGGAGACAAGTGTTGTTGTAGGAGCTTTTGAAAGCGAGAGTTCAAAATGGTATGCCAATAATAGATGATATTGGATGCAGAAGCCGACAGTAGGGATACTTGAGGAAACTTTATATGTTCAAAATCTTGATTGAAGGGAAAATTGCTGGCTACTACTGAATAGCCTGATGGACAAATCGCATGAAGGAGGTCTAGTTGCCCTGCTGTCAGTCCGGCACAGGAGAAGTCACTGCTCCCACTGAGAAAGAGGACCAAGCGATTAGAGTTTAGCATGGTCTGATCAAGAGATAAATCAGACAAACGGTCTAGATAGGACTTTAGCTTACTCATAACGAATCTTTCCGTCCGTCACACGAATCTTCCGCCCCCGCCAATTAATCACAGGAGGAGTCATCAGAACATAAATAAACAGCCAAGGAAGCAGGAGATCATTCAGCACCTCGTAGATGACTTCATCCAAGTGGAGGTGACTGGGTAGAATGCTTTGTCGATAGAGGAGCATCCATACTGCCTTGAATCCCAGTAAGCCCAAGACTAGAAGAGAATACGGCCAACCTAAAAAAAGACTTAAGATCAAAGTTGGAAGAGGTAGAAAACTCGGTAAACCTATGAGACTAAACAGCTTCCAATCCAGGTGTTCTTTGAGGTAGATAGAGCTAAAGAGAAGCCAACGCTTCATCTGGAGCAAATATTGCTTGGCATCCTTGATAGTCGTTCGAACATTACAGGTAACCCGCGTTTGGATAATGGATACTCCTTTACTCCTTAAAAAATCGGCCACAGCTAAATCATCACACAGATAGTCCTTAATCGCTGTGAAGAGCCCCTGATCTTTTGCAAGTTCTACCGGTAGGATATAAAACATCCCATTAATGGAGTGATTCGCTTCAACTTCTGCCATGGTAAAATAGGTAATAAAGGAATTGCCATTAACGAATGCTGCGACCAGCTTGGACCAGAAATTACTTCTTTCTTGGTTATAGGGAATACCTGTCAGAATGACCTCTTGACCTAGATAGGTAGTCAGCTCACCCATTTTAGAAAAATCAATCACACTATCATCGTCCAAAACAATCAGATAAGGCCGGGTCAGCTCCTCTACAACCTGCTCAATCTTGTAACTCTTGGGATTAATTCCCTGAGGGACGTCTTCAATGAGAAAGATTCGGATACGTTGGGCAAATGACTCATCTTGGCAAATTTTGTTCGCTACATGCTGAGCTTCTGTGTCAGACTGGTCAATTAACCAGTAAAACTCAACTACTTTTGTTTGCTGGAGATTGGCCCGCAAATCACTCTCTAAACGAGGATCCCCAGAGAGGATGGGTTGGACCACCGTAAAAAGCTCTTCTGGGAAGTCCGCAAGATGAGACTGACCTTTTTTATAATAAATGAAGGACAGTAACCAACGGATGAGAAATAAGAGAAGATAAGCAACGCCTAAAAATATAACTAACAATTTCATCTATTAAGTCCCTTTCGTAAATACCTTTCAAGGAGACGAATGATCCATCTTTGGGGAAGCAAGCGACCTAGCCATACTAGCAAGCGATAGCGAAGGCCGATAACAGCATAGGAAGTATCCCTTTCTATGAATCGGATCAACTGCTGAGCGACTTTCTCAGGCTTCATCTGCAAGCGACTACCTCCCAATGCTTCTACTAGTTTAGTTGGAAAAATAGCTGTTTGGACTGGTCCAAGAATATAGAGACCTAGCTGGACCTGGGAATCTGATTGCCTCAGTTCCTCCTGGAGAGCAAGAGTGTAGGTCTGCAAGGCAGCCTTGCTAGCACTGTAGGCTGCTAGATAGGGATGAGGAAAAAGAGCTGCCAACGAAGACAGCTGGACCAGCTTGATCTTCTGATTCTTTTGCACCACCTGCTTGATTAGCTGGACTGGACTATGGTAGTTGACTTGCCAGAGGTCTTGCTCACTGGCTGAATCAAGGTCACTTTCACGGGAAAAGTAAGCTAAACCTGCACAATTAACAAGAAGATCAGCATCTAGACTCTCTACAAAAGATTCTAGAGCCACTTGATCTAGCATATCTAATGTTAAGATTGACAGTTGCGCCTTGCTCCCAGTTAGTTCCTTTTGGACTTGGGAGAGTTTGTCAGCATCTCGACCCACTAAGATCAGATGATCCAGACTTCTTGCCAGTTCTTTCGCTAGCTGCCGGCCAATCCCTCCTGTAGCGCCTAAAATGATTGCTTTTTTTATAGTATCTTCCATCTTCATAACTCTAGTGTACCAAATTTCAACCAGTTAGAAAACTCTTACTACCATTCACAAACTTTACAGTTCAACCCCCTACTTATCAAAAAGGTCTCTAACGTAAAAATAGAGTCCTTTTTGTCTTTTGTCTATTTCCCAACCCTACTTCGATAACTACTAGCTATTAGGCGATCAAATAGGAAAGGTCGGTTTAATAAAACTACTGGAGCTGTGATGATTACAAATAGTACCAACATGAAAAAGTAAGAGCAAACAAGCAGAGGAACAAGAGTCTACCTGTAGCTTTATTAAACTCACTCATTAAAGTCACTAGGCTCAATGGAATCAAGAAGAAATAGGTATCTCATAAGATTTCTCTTAGATCAGTATCCACTATAAAGCATCGACTAGGTCCATCAGTATTTCCATAGGTGTTTTTTTCCTACGACCATTAACAGTTTCGATAAGATGATAAACTTTTAAACGATTGTCATTGCTAAAGACAAACTCAAAGCGGAATTCGCGTCCGTTGGGTGCCACTGTATCAAATTTCGTTTTATATTTATCATGAACGGGGCTAACTGGAAACTTATTGAAGAGCAAGCGACGCTTATCTCCTGCTTCTTTCAAACACTTTTCTAGCTCCTGGCAATAGTTATAAAACAGCTGATAGAGGTCTTCTTCTGAAATTCTTCTTCTCCGAACTAGTGATGTAAAATCCGAAAAATTTCTGCGCGGGATTTCAATGCTAAATGAGAAGCCCTCCTGATTGATTCTTTCTAAAAATGCATCTCTTGAAATCATAGAACCACTCTTTCTTTTATCAATTTGTAGTGAACCCTTATTGTTTCTATACACAGTCAATCCATTATGTAGTCAAGCAGATCCATCAGGGTGAGTTTCTTACGACCATTGACGGTCTCAAAGAGATTATAAACTCTTAGTTGTTGGTTCTTTTTAAAAGCAAACTCAAAGCGAAACTCCCGGCCATTGCATGCCACTATATAAAATCCGGTCTGATACTTCCTCTTATCCTCTACTACTTTCATTTGCCGGTCTTCTACCTCTCTACAAAGTGAAAGAAAGATCTGATAGAGTTGCTCCTCAGAGAGCCTTTTTCTCCAAACTAATGACTTGAAGTTATTGTACCGCCACCATGGGATTTGGATGTTGAAGGAAAAACCTTCCTGATTGGCTTTATCGATAAATGCTTTTCTGGAGACCATACTAACTCCTCTTCTAATGGAACATCGTTTGACTCTATTATACCATCTTTTATCCTTTCACAAAAAAGCATTCCAAACGGAATGCTGTTTTCTATTTCTTAATAGTATTCCCCTTGGCGGTAGTTCCAAGAGTTGAAATGATCAGATAAGTGCATCATGATCTTATCGATATCCAATCCTTTACGGATCACAACTGGACAAGTATTGACAGAACGGCTACCTGTCCCTTGTTCTGGGATGAGTTTTCCTTCGGCATCAACCATAGAGACCATCACACCTTGTTCATAGCGAGTTTCAATGGTCTTGTCTGGTTGGATAGAAGCTACATAATCATCGGCTTCAATGACCAAGTCCACGGCACCTTCGATGCGCTCACCGATTCCTTCGACCTTCCCGCGGTTTCCTTTACCGGAAGGGTTGGCTGAAGAAGCGTAAACCATCTTGCCTTCTTTTTCCCACATTTCTTTGGCGATTTGCTCACCAGCTTTACCAAATTTGATGACAAAGCATGAAGTTCCACGAACGTCTGTCATGAGTTCTTCACGTCCATCTCCGAAAGCTTGCAATTTTGCATAGGCATCTTCACGCCAAGGAAGGATACAACCAAGCAAGATATCTTCATCCCAATGTTTTTGGTAGAAGGCTTCGATTTCAGGATTCAATTGCGCAAGGGCACGAAGTTCATCCATGCTTCCGCAAAGAACCACACCTGGTTTGTTGCGGTTGCGTTCTTTGGCTTCGAATTTCCGTTCCAAGCCAGCCTTGTCACTGGTCATGATGATGTAGCCAACTTTGGTAGGGCAGACGATACAACCCCCCTCTCCTTTAAGAATATCAAATCCTTCTTGTGAAAGTTGTCCGTCCCATTGAATGTGTTTTGTCATAAGTCTCTTTCCTTTTCTATTCTTTTTAGTATTGTATCAAAATATAGTCTCAAATTCAATATATTTTCAGAAAATTCGTAATTCGATATACAATTTTATCATTGCCAGTAAGCTGGCCGGTTCTTCTCATAAGCTGCAATCAAGTCTTCGTACTGAAGCGTAATCCCGATATCATCCAAGCCATTGAGCAATTTGTGCTTCCAATCTTGATCGATCTCAAAGCGAAACTCTCCTACAGGCGAGATGATCTTCTGCTCTTCCAAATCCACCGTCACTGGATCTGTCGGCTTCAAACTTGCCAATTGTTGACGAACCTCAAGTGGTTGGACAATCGGCAGCATGCCATTATTAAGCTCATTATTGTAATGGATATCTCCAAAAGATCCAGCGATAACGACTTTAAAGCCATAATCAGCTAAAGCCCAGGCTGCGTGCTCCCGAGAGGAACCGGCCCCAAAATTGTCACCAGTGATCAAAATGGTCGCCTTGCGGTATTCTGGCTTGTTAAAGATAAAATCTGGATCCTCAGTATATTGGTCATCCAAATAGCGCCAAGCATACATGAGGTATTTCCCAAAACCTTTTTTATCAATCAGCTTTAAGAATTGCTTGGGGAGGATTTGGTCAGTATCAATATTATCGTTCATCAAGGGAACCGTAGTTCCCGTATAAATGGTAAATTTCTCCATGCTTCCTCCTTTTACTCGACTTCCGGCATTTGGCGCACGTCGACAAAGCGACCAGCTATTGCTGCTGCAGCGGCCATTGCTGGGCTGCAGAGATGGGTTTTAGCACCAAATCCTTGGCGGTCTTCAAAGTTCCGGTTGCTAGTAGAGGCACAGTGGACCCCATCTGGAACCTTGTCTGGGTTCATTCCTAGACACATGGAGCATCCTGGATCACGCCATTCAAAGCCTGCATCCATAAAGATCTTGTCTAAGCCTAATTTTTCAGCGGCTTGCTTAACCGGACGAGAGCCAGGTACCACAATAGCAGTTAAGTTGGGCGCAATTTTTTTGCCTTTCACAAACTTGGCTGCTAACTCCAAATCGCTGAGACGTGCATTGGTACAAGAACCGATAAAGATATAGCCTAATTCAATGTCTGCTGGTTTTTGGCCAGGTTCAAGATCCATATAATGATAAGCCCGTTCATCATTCATATCGCGAATCTCTGGAAAAGGAGTCTCGAAGTCCACTCCCATAGAAGGATTGGTCCCCCAAGTCACCATCGGAGCAAGATTAGATACATCCATACGGATGACCTTATCATAAACGGCGTCGTCATCACTAACCAGAGTCTTCCAATCTGCTACTGCAGCCTCAAAATCTTCCGGCACACATTCACGTCCTCGGAGGTAGTCAAAGGTCGTCTCATCTGGATTCATGATCCCCATTTTAGACCCGAACTCGATCGACATATTGCAGATGGTCATACGTTCTTCCATGGTCAAGCGATCAATTGCTTCTCCCCGATACTCTACGACATAGCCAACCCCACAAGCAACACCGTAGCGCGCTATCAAAGCTAGGATGTAATCCTTTGAATAGATCCCTTTTTGTGGGGTTCCGGTGAATTCAACCAACATTTTCTTTGGTTTGACTTGCCAGATGGTTTGGGTAGCAAAGACGTGCTCCACTTCACTGGTCCCAATCCCAAAGGCAATGGCACCAAAGGCTCCGTGGGTTGCGGTATGGCTGTCTCCACAGACAATAAATTTTCCAGGCTGGGTCCGACCGGTTTCAGGGCCCACCATATGAACGATTCCTTGCTTGGCAGAACCATGGGCAGCATGATCAATCCCAAAGTCCACCACATTCTCAGCTAATTTATCAATCTGGGCTTTTGAAATCACATCACGAATATCAAAAATATTGACCGTTGGAACATTGTGATCAAAGGTTCCAAAGGTTAAATCGGGTCGTCGGACCTTGCGTCCTGCATCCCGTAATCCTTGAAAGGCTTGCGGACTCGTCACTTCGTGGATGTAGTGTTGGTCCACATACATGAGTTGGGGTTGCCCTTCCACTCCTGTAATCACGTGCCGGTCCCAAAGTTTATCAAAGATAGATTTTCCACTCATCGACTTTCTCCATTTATCTTCTTGTTAGGAAATCCATTGAAGGATTAGAAAGAGGGTACCTGCTAAAAGAAGGCTACTGCCCCACCAGGTAGCTTGAAAATACCATTTCCGCACCTTGTGGTGAAAGAGATATCCACCTAGTAGAGCTCCGAATCCACCAAGTAGCCAGCTCTCGACTAACAGGACCTTTTCAGGAATCCGCCACCTCTTTTGGATAGCTTTTCGTTTATCTAAACCATAGGTCAGAAATACGATACTATTCCAAATAGCAATAAGAACTAAACAGCGGTCTCTCCAAGTCATCTTAGAGATTCCCAATAATGGCTGCTGTCATCTCTGCAGTCGAAGCCTGACCACCTAGATCTCGCGTCAAGATTCCTTGATTCAAGGTTTGATTGACCGCTTCTTCGATCATTTCTGCACCTGCTGTTTCTCCAAAACTGTCTCGGAGCATCATGGAAACGGACAGGATCATGGAAATCGGATTGGCAATACCTTGACCAGCAATATCTGGTGCTGAACCATGAATCGGCTCGTACATACTTGGCCCTTGGTCAGAATGACTAGCAGACGGCATCACGCCTAATGTTCCAGGAAGGACGCTCGATTCGTCCGATAAGATATCTCCAAATAGATTCTCTGTTACGACAACATCAAAGCGAGCTGGATTGGTAATCATGATCATAGCCGCACTATCGACAAGCTGGTGCTCTAAGGTCACATCTGGAAATTCTTTGGCAACTTCTTCTGCTACTTGGCGCCATAATTTAGACGTTGCAAGGACATTTTGCTTATCGATACTGGTCACTTTCTTGCCACGCCCTTGCGCAATCTTGAAGGCTTGGTGCATAATCCGACGGATTTCTTCTGCGCTGTAATCATTGATATCGCGCGCTGTATCTTCTTTCAAGATATGCTCTCCAAAATAAATCCCACCTGTCAATTCACGTACAACCACGAAGTCAACCCCCTCGATACGCTCTGGTTTCAAAGGAGACAGGTGTTTCAAGGCGTCAAAAATCCGTACAGGACGAATATTGGCAAAGAGGTTCAATTCCTTGCGAATAGCGAGCAGGCCTTGTTCTGGACGAACAGGAGCATTGTCATACTCAGGACTCCCGATGGCTGCAAGAAGAATAGCATCCGCTCCTTTAGCTGCTTCTAGAGTATCTTGAGGAAGTGGGTGGCCAGCGGCATCAATCCCAGCACCCCCAAAAGGTTTGTCTTCTAGGCTATAATCAAAGCCGATTTTTTGAGCAACAGCTGCGAGAACCTCTAGTCCAGCCGCCATGATCTCAGGGCCAATCCCATCTCCTGCAAGTGTTACAATTTTCTTTGTCATGTTCATTTCCTCTTAGGCTTATGGAAGATCCCGGTAAGAGACCGCTCGTCCCATCTCACCCGCATTCTCTTTTTGAACCAGCGTGTTGGCATTGATATAAGCAATGGCAGAGGCTTTTAATACGTCGAAGTCCAAACCAGAGGCATTGAAGATCGTATCTGTATCGACATTTTCCACCGATACCAAGACACGGGCTTGGGCGTCGATCCCATCTGTCACCGCATCGATATTGTAAGAGGTCAAGCGAACGGTTTGGTTGAAGAATTTATCAATCGCATTAAAGATGGCTTCAACTGACCCTTGACCATTGGCAAGGAATTCAAGAACTTCCCATTCTCCATTGCTGAGGCTAACTGCTGCTGTAATCGTTTCATCTGCATTGGTTGTCAATCGGAGGTCATTAAATTGGAATCCTTCTGGATTTTCCACTGCTGTTCCAGCGACTAGGGCACGGATATCAGCATCTGTGATCTCATGTTTCTTATCTGCCAGAGATTTAAACTTAGCAAATAATGGCTGGATGTCTTCTTCTGTGAATTCCAATCCCAACTCATGCAGTTTTTCGACAAAGGCATGGCGACCAGACAATTTACCAAGTGGAAGACTGTTGCTCTTGACACCCACCAGCTCAGGTGTGATGATTTCATAGGTAAGCGGGTTTTTAAGGACCCCATCTTGGTGAATCCCAGACTCATGTGAGAAGGCATTGCCACCAACAACCGCTTTGTTTTTGGGAATTGGAATCCCAGAGTAACGAGAAACCAACTCAGAAGTATTGATGGTTTCATTGAGCACAATCGGACTTTCCACCTGGTAATAGTCTTCGCGAATATTAAGAGCGACCGCTACTTCTTCAAGCGCTGCATTTCCAGCCCGTTCACCGATACCATTGATGGTCCCTTCGACACGGCGTGCTCCATTTTTGACAGCAGCGAGGCTATTTGCCACTGCCATTCCTAGATCATCATGGCAATGAGGTGAATAGATAATCTCGCGGTCCGTCTTGACATGGTCGATTAAGTATTTGAAAATCGCGCCATACTCTGCTGGTGTTGTGAAACCGACTGTATCAGGAATATTGATGTAGCTAGCCCCTGCGTCAACCGCAGTCTGGACAACTTGCAAGAGGAAATCCAATTCCGTCCGTGTCGCATCTTCTGGTGAGAACTCCACAACCTCAAACTTTGAACGTGCATATGAAACGTGCTCTTTAATGGCTTCAAGAATTTCTTCCTTGCTCTTGTTGAGTTTAAACTCCCGGTGAATGGGACTGGTTGCGATAAAGACGTGAACTTGCGGATACTTGGCATCCTTTAAGGCTTCATAACAAGCATCAATATCTGATTTGACAGAACGAGCTAGGCCAGTTACGGCTGTCTTGGTTAAGACCTTTGCAATTTCCTGTACAGCTGTGAAGGAATCCGGACTAGCCGCTGGAAAACCTGCTTCAATAGCAGAAATACCCCATTTTTCCAATTGTTTGGCAATGGCAATCTTTTCTTTGATAGAGAAATTAACTCCCGGAGTCTGTTCACCATCCCGAAGGCTGGTATCTAAAAATTCAACTTTGCGCATAGGGTCTCCTCATTTCTATGTAGTGGATATAAAGAAAAACATCTCACTCGGTCAACCAAGCGAGATGTTTTTGCCCGCTTGGTAAGCCAAACAGGACTAATGCTTCTGCACTAGCCCTTATACCTCAACAACAAAGCAAATTGAATAAACTTAGCTGTTTTCATGTTTGACTTTCTCCTTTGTTCAATGTCTTGTTTAGTATTTTAGCATAGGGAAAAAGCAATGTCAAGAATTTTCTACAATATTCAGAATTTTTTGAATAGAAACAAAATAGAGCTTTCATTTCTAGTTAGATTGAAGATAAAGTCATCTTAGAAACTTTCCGTCATGAGAAAAGTGCTAGAAACACTATTGTTTCTAGCACTCGGAATTATTGAACCTAAGGAAAGTTTTTAAGATGACTTTGAATTCAATTTGAATAGCCTCTTTCACCCTACTTCTTCTGATACAAATCAAAAACGATCTTGTCATTATAGAGATCAATGGTATTGGCCTTGACGTAAATTCCAAAGTCATTGTCAATTTCTGGTAACACAATGGTGATGGTAGACTGCTTTGGAGAAATCTGAATAAATTCTGGAATAGTTTTATTCTTGCTCAAAAGCTGCAAAACCATCCTTTGTGGAATTTGAAAGGTTCCGACTGAAAAATCCTTCACCGTCAAGAGAATGTTCCCATTTTCCAATTTGGATGGTTGAAAGTAAATGTATAAGGGATAATCCTTCCCCAAGAGACTCAACTGTCCTTCTAAGAGGATTTGCTGATTGTCTGCATAGACCTTGTAGTCGGACAGCTTATATTTTTTCAGAAGCGATTTGATGGTATCATTGAGTTGATCTCGAGTCGTTGTCATGGTTCCAACTTTGACATCTTTGGTGCCAACTGCTTGATGAAGCTGGCTAACATCTTCTCTTGGCGTCGCTAAGCGTCCTTGCACAACTAAAGCGAAGGCTAAGAGAAGGCTGACCAAACCTAAAAATAACCATTTCCAAATATTGATTTTTTGAAGGAAGGGGACCTTCTCTTTGATGGGATTATTTTTGACTCCAAGTTTTCTTCGTGGCATTGATTTTCTCCAATATTGCTTGTTTCATCTTTTCATAGCCCGTATTGTTAGGGTGGAAACTATCCTCTTCATACAGGGCATCATTGATAACGGTTGTCTTCCCGTCACTGATTTCTGATACGCCTATTTTGCCATCAATTCCTTTATAGAGCAGATCATTGATCGGAACGAAATAGACTTGATCATATTGCGCGATGGTTTCTTCCGTCGTCTCATTCCAACGATCTACAGCCGTCTGGATACTGGTTAATTCAGGAAAATTCAGGTAAAGAGGATTGTAGATCCCCACTACATAAATGGGAAGATGGGGATTGTCCTTTCTGGCCTTTGTAATAATTTCTTTGAGGTTCGCTGTATAATTCTTGAGCGGCTTTTGGATATCTGATAGAGAAAAATCACTCAGATGATCGACAACAACTTTGCGCAGATCATTTCCCCCAACCGTTAAGGTCATGACACGCGCCTTTTTGAGATCCTTCTGAAGATCTGTTTGCTTCTTGAGCCGATCTAAGATCTGAGAACTTGTATTCCCAGCTACTCCATAGTTGACAGGCTGGTACTGGCCGTCATTTTCATTAGACAGGCTTTGAGCAAGGATGGGCACGAAGCCCCCTTGCTTGGTGCTATCCCCTACTCCTTCGGTCAGTGAATCCCCTAGAGCTACATAAGTATAGGTGATTTCTTTCGCAGCCGTTTTGGGCTTGGTCATGCGAGGAGATGCAGTTGGTAGCAGAGCACGAAATAGAAAGACAAAGACAAGAAGGCTGGTTAAAAAGAATACCAAGCCTTGCATCATTTTTTTGAGATTCATATGAATACGATCGCTTATCCTTGAAAAATCACTTGTCCATCACAGATTGTATAAGCAACTTTCCCTTTTAATGTTTCACCCACAAATGGTGAATTGCCAGCTTTTGAAGCGAAATGATCCGATACCAGACGATCTGCTTCTGGATCAAAGATGGTTAAATCAGCCGGTCCATCCACTGCAATATATCCGGCATCAAAATCATAGAGACGTGCTGGATTATAGGACATCTTTTCAAGCAATTGCATCAGGCTTAAATGGCCAGCATGCACCAAGTAGGTCAAACCAAGAGAAAGCGAAGTTTCAAGCCCAGTCATGCCAGATGGTGCTTTGGTAATATCAGGAACATTCTTCTCATCTGCATGGTGAGGCGCGTGGTCCGTCGCAATCACGGAGATGACGCCTGACTTCAAGCCTTCAATCACTGCTAGACGGTCAGATTCCAAGCGAAGAGGTGGATTCATCTTAGCATTGCTTCCTTTAGTCAAGAGCAGACTTTCTGTTTTCGAAAAGTGTTGAGGTGCCACTTCTGCCGTCACATGAGCTCCTAATCCTTGGGCAAATTCCACCACCTTGACACTTTCTTCCTTGGAAAGGTGTTGGATATGGAGGTGAGCACCTGTCGCATGGGCAATCATGGCATCACGCGCAGCCATTGAATATTCGGCTACACCCGTCGCCCCACAGACATGGAAGTGTTCCTTAGCAATGTTCTCATTCAAACCAAGAATGCCATTCAACTCAGGGTCTTCTTCATGCAGACTAATAAAGGTTCCTAGACGCTTAGCTTCTTCCAAGGCTTGGCGGACAACCTTAGTGCTTTGAAGGGGAATCCCATCATCTGAAAATCCTACTGCACCAGCCTTAAGCAGTCCTTCGAAATCTGTCAGGTGTTGACCGTCAAAGTTCTTAGTCACCGTCGCAACCGTATGAATGTGAAGATTTTCCTTGGCTGCAGAAGCTAAGACTTCTTCTAAGGTAGCAATATCTGAAATGGTCGGATTGGTATTGGCCATCATAACCACTCGGGTAAAACCACCCGCAGCTGCGGCTAAGGCACCCGTATGGATGTCTTCTTTATGAGTTTGACCGGGTTCACGGAAATGCACGTGTACATCGATCAAACCAGGAGCTACAACCAGACCAGTAGCATCAAAGACTTCTTGTCCATCCGTTGGGAGGTTTTCAGCGATCTCTACAATTTTCTTTCCTTCAATGCGAAGATCACAGACTTGATCCAAGCCTGTCTTGGGATCCATTACGCGACCATTTTTAATGACAACCATTGCATTCTCCTTTATTCATAAAAATCAACATGCGACTCTAACAAGCGATCGCCGTCATAGCGAAACATTGCTGAAAAGAAGGGTTTATCCTCCAACAACCACTCGACAAAGGTGTGGTCCCCTTCCCAGGTTGGTTTTGAGAGGACTTGATCATAAGGCACCCACTCCAAGGTCCCTTCGTTACACTCGATTAGTTCTCCTTCAAAATCTGTTACCTTGAAGACATAGGTGTACCAGTCTAAATCTGGAGTGAACTCCGGAAAGGTAATGATCCCTTTTAAGACTGGCTTGGCTCTAAGGCCCGTCTCCTCAAAAATCTCACGCGCAGCACACTCCTGTGGAGTTTCTCCGCGTTCTAGTTTTCCACCAACTCCGATCCATTTACCTTCATGGACATCATTGGGCTTTTTATTGCGATGCAGCATGAGAAATTCTTTCCCATTGTCAATGTAACAAATCGTTGCTAATTGTGGCATTTCTTTCTCCTATCTTAACCAATCAATCGGCTCGCGTCCCGCCTCTTTCAAAAATTGATTGGTTTTTGAAAAGGGTTGGGAACCAAAGAATCCTCGGTAGGCCGATAAGGGACTTGGGTGAGCTGATTCAAGGACCAAATGTCGATCGTGGGTAATCAGCGGCTTTTTCTTACGGGCATAAGATCCCCAGAGGATAAAGACAACAGGCTCCTCCAACTCATTGACCACCTTGATCACAGCATCTGTGAAAGGCTCCCAAATTAGTCCTGCATGACCATTAGCCTGACCAGCTGGAACCGTCAAACAGGCATTGAGCAAGAGCACCCCTTGCTCCGCCCAAGAGGTCAGATCGTGGGAACGCTTCTCTCCGATATCTGAGCGCAATTCTTTAAGAATATTTTGCAAAGAAGGTGGCGCTGGTACATGATCTGGAACAGAAAAACTTAAGCCCTGCGCCTGATCCGGTCCATGGTAGGGATCTTGACCTAAGATCAAGACCTTGACCTGATCCATCTCTGTCGTCTGCAAGGCCTTAAAGACCTTGTCACGCGGTGGATAAACCACTCCTTTGCTATAGACTTCATTCATAAAGTCATTGATCTGGTGAAAATACCCTTCTGGAAGATGGGATTTGATGGCTTCATGCCAGGGTGAATGCTGCATGGAAACTCTCCGCTATCCAATAAATTCTTACCTTCCATTATACCACATTTGAAGCAGATCCACTGGATAAAAAAGAGGCTGGGACAAAAGTCCTAGCCTCTCAATTATTTTTGGATTGTCGAGCAAGACGCAGTGGTTGAGTGGGCTCTACTACGCTGATTTCATCAGCTTTTACAGCCCTACTCAACTGTGCGGAGGTGGGACGACGAAATCGAATTCTAACGAATTACCGATTTCTGTCCCACTCTCTGTTTCTGCCTGTCAAACAAGCGAGAGCTTTTAGGTATTTTCTTTCTTGGTAAATCCTGCTAGACCAATCGAAGCGACTAGTAAAATTTGCGGTAAGAATTGGATGAGGTAGCGGGTCTTCCCACCTTCAAAGATGGTTAAGAAGAGCAAACCACCAAAGACCGCTAAGGAAAGGAAGTTAAAGTCATCTGTATCTCGACGTTTGAGATAAGCTCCAACCAAACCAGCCGATAGGACGATCCAAATCACCTGCTTGACAAATTCATAATACTTGTACTGCGGGCGATCAATGCTAAGGAAATAGGTCCGCACCCATTTTGCCAGACCATTATTTTTAGTCAGGGGTGCATAGAGAGGATTGATAAAAGGCGTCTTCTCATACTCTACATCTCGGTAGAGCCAGCCCAGGGTCCCTTCTGCTACCGTCAAGGATTGCTTGTAGTAGATATGCCCGATCAAACCGAACGGACCGTACTCCTTGAGACGGCGCTTGATTTCTTTGATCACATTTTCTTTTTTAAAGAGGCCATTGTTGTAATCCGAGCGCTTATCCTCATCAATATAGGCTAGCAAGCCTTCTTTCATATCTTCTTGATTGTGGCCCATATCCGTCAAGCCCAGATTGATAAACAAGAGAGGTCCTTTAGCCAGCCCTTCTTGTTTCAAGATCGGTACAACTCTTTGATGATTGACCGCCGTATTCAATCCTGCAAAGACAAAGCCCGTCATCACCACGGTCACCGTAGCAATCTTTCCAAAGGCCTTCCAATTTCCTATAAAGAAAAGCACAGCCCAAAAGGCAATCATGACAATAATGGTCGTTGGACGGATCAACATGGATAGGCCAGATAAGATGCCTAAGCCAACTATCTTCTTCCAAGAGATGCTTGCTTGGTCTTCCTTCAAGAGATCCAAGGCCCACCATAACTGAAGAGCGATCAAAGGAAGCGGCGGAATGTCCGTGTACATGGAATAGAAATACGGCGAGTAACAGATCAAGCTCACATAGAAGAGATAGACTAGATCAGCCGTTTTTTGATTGAAATGCTTCTGGGACAGCTTGTACAAGAGGACTGCACCCAGATTGACATAGAGGATATTGAGAGCCTGCATGACCCACAGACCGCTAGAGCCAAATAAGACATAGAAAAACTTCTCGTAAAGAAAGAGCGGAATGTTATTGGGATTGCGACTGAGGTAGTTGGTGATAGAAGATTGCTTAAGAAGATCAAAAGCCCCTTTGAAAACAACCGCAGCATCCCGACGGATAAAGAGCTCCGCACAAACCATAACAATCAACTGAAAGACAAGGGCTCCAAGTAAGAAGCCTTTTTTATGCCGAGTCAACCAAGCAAAGGCACTCTTTAGCCCATCGCGTTTCAGCCAGGCTAGCAGAAATAGCAATCCAGCACCTAAAATGGCTAGCCATGAAATCTCTCTCAGATAGGTCACACTGATCAAGAACCAGTGGACCATCACTAGCAACATGACAACATGAAGCATCCCAAATAGAATACGTTTACTTTTCGATAACATAGGTCCATTATATCAAAAAAACAGCATTTCTGCTGTTTTGGACTGACTATCAACTGTAAAATGGTAATTATGGATACATTCATTTTATCCAACCAATTTTTAACTCTTAACCTTAACTAACCTAAAACACTAGGATTAGAATACATAATAAAACAAGATAAATCCCAACTGTTAGAATCATTCCGATTTTATAGAAACCGACTAAGCCGGCATATCGTTCGACAAAACCGATCTGTGGGTCGACTGGATTATAAAAGACTGTCATGGGAGACCCAATTGGGAATATCATCCGCAAATCCAGATTTTTACCGGCTCCAAGAACATAGGTTCTATCGAAAACATTGGTTTGTCTTGACTTAGAAGAAGTCTCTCTGAAATAAGCGTAGGTAAAGTTCTTCTGGTATCTTTCACCCTCGACTTGATACTCCACCACAGGCAGAGAAATTAGCAGTTGATTTTTGGAATCAAAAGCAACTACTTCTCCCATAACTTTTGCGGTTGATTCTGTTTTCACTTTTATTTCACGACGATACAAGGTATAAAAGATGAGCAGCATGATCAAGAAAACAAGTGTCAGAATGCCCAAACTAAGCCAGAATGTTGTTACTGTCATTGATTTTTTACCCTTTCACATAAACTTGTTGGTTTCAAATCCCTTGAAAAAATTTTTACTCTCCTCTTTTCAACCAATTCTGTTGCTGTGCTTTTTCTGCAAGATCTTTTGCTTTATTGAGATCTAGTGAATTTGAATCTGATGGGGCATTAGATTCGATCTCTTCCTTCAATTCTTGTAAAGTTTGAACATCTTTCGGGGTTAAATTAGAGACTGTGCTAGATTCTTTTTCTGTCGAATTTTCTGGCACAGACTGGATCTCTCGATAGGTATTGATCACTTCAGTTCCTGCGTCTGTTGTCGGAAGAGGACGATAGAACATGAAGAAGCCAATAATGACAATCAGAAGAGCCGTAGCTGATACCAAAAAACCTTTCTGCAGATTCTCTGTAGTTATTTTAGTATCTTTAGTAGACAAGACTTTCCAGTCTGGATGTTCTTCCTCAGCTTCTTTTTTGGCGTTGAAAGCAGGGGTAACCAAGAATTGGTTCATCAAGGTCAGTGCCCCCAAGGCCATCAATAGAAATGGGATATGACGTGATTTACTAATGACCACTAAAATTCCTCCCGCAATAGCAATCAAACTAATGATGATATTGACGGTAAACCAGACCCGAGCCTGCTTCTTCATTTGCAAATAATGTTCTTTTGTCATCTTATTCTCCCTTAAAAATAGTTTTTCCTTCATCCATAAAAACAATTACTACTATCATACCGGATTTTACTTTGAGATTCAAGTTAACCACCAACTAGTGAAAATAGTATAAAAAAGAAGCGTTAGAAACGCTTCCGTCCTATTATTTATCTTGCCAAGTTTCTTGGTTTTCTTTGAAACGCCGCAACAACTCTAATCCTTCGGAGGTAATGTAGCCCTGTTCTTCTGCTAAATGGATCAATTCTGTGTAGTTTGACAAGGTTTCGAGCTGAACACCAGCTTCCGCAAATTTCTTATCAGCTTTCTCCAATTGGTAAGTAAAGATCGCTACCACACCAAGGACGTCTGCTCCTTCACGTTTCGCAGCTGCAACAGCATCCAAAACAGAACCACCAGTAGAAATCAAATCTTCCACTACCACCATCTTTTGACCTTGTGGTACACGGCCTTCAATTTGGTTTCCAGCACCATGGTCTTTTGGTTTGCTACGGATGTAGGCAAATGGCAAATTCATCTTGTCTGCAATAATGGCTCCGTGAGGAATCCCTGCTGTTGCAGTTCCTGCAATTACTTCTACTTCAGGGAAAGCTTCCTTGATTTTATCTACAAATCCATTTTCGATCAAGGTACGAGTTTCAGGATAAGCGAGGGTTACACGGTTATCTGTATAAATAGGGGACTTGATCCCAGATGCCCAAGTAAAAGGTTCTTCTGGTTTCAAATAAACCGCTTCGATTTTCAAAAGATGGCTAGCAATATCTTTAGCTAATGACATGACGACTCCTTTTTACGATTTTAATCATATACGAATTAAATCATTTCTTTGATTTAAACAACAACATTTCAGGTTAGTGAATGCGTTAGGGAAGGCCCTATCGGGCTTAATTATTCCGACGATCACAGAAGAGAAACGATCATTTTCTCTTCTGTGATCTAGTGAATGCGTTAGGGAAGGTCCAGTAGGACTTCCCGTAGAGCTACAAAAGTTTCACTTTTAGTAGCTCTTACGCATTCCACTGTCTCTTAATTTCATGGTAAGCGTCCCATGGGTTTTCTGCTTGAATAATTGGACGTCCAACGACAATATAGTCAGATCCAATTTTATGAGCTTCTTGTGGGGTCATAACCCGTTTTTGGTCACCGATTTCAGCTCCAGCAGGACGAATCCCTGGTGTGACACAGACAAAGTCTGATGAAGTGGCATCTTTGATCAAGGCTACTTCATGGGCTGAACAGACCACGCCGTCCAAGCCAGCTTCTTGGGCCTTGCGAGCATAATTAACGACTGATTCTTGGACCGTTGTTTGAATGTTTTGGCAATCACGCATGTCTTCTTCACTGGTAGAAGTCAACTGGGTTACGGCTACCAATTTAGCTCCTTCACCAAGAGCTGCTTTGGCTTCGCGCATCATCTCTACACCACCGGCTGCGTGAACCGTCACCATATCCACTCCGAAAGTACCCAATACAGACATAGCTGATTTGACTGTATTTGGGATATCATGCAATTTTAAATCAAGGAAGATACTGTGTCCAAGCCCTTTTAGGTAGTGTACAATTTCAGGACCAACTGCATAGAAAAATTCCATACCGATTTTTACAAATAGTTTTTCATCTTCTGGAAAATGCTCTAAAAAGTGTTTGACATCCTCGAAAGCTGGGAAGTCAAGGGCGATAATAGGACGTTCTTCACGCATGGATTACTCCTTTTTTGATTGATCATTTTGTTCACAAAAAAACCTTGCCCGAGGCAAGGTTACACGAAAATTAGGTAGGAAAAACTACCATGATTCACCGTCTAGACCTTAGGAGCCTCTCTGGACTGCTTTAAAGGTTTTTATTTATTGTAGTACGATATTTGGGAAAAGTCAAGGATTTACAGTAGATTTTCCCGTACATGTTTTCTTAAGTTCTCAAGGGTGTCAATACCATATCGATCCATGACCTGTGGCAGGTCTTCGATAATAGTTGGACAAGCATAAGGATCGGTAAAATTAGCAGTTCCAACTCCAATTGCTGAAGCGCCTGCTATCATCATTTCAATCGCTGCTTCTGCTGAATCGACACCTCCCATTCCAATGATAGGCAGGTTAGTGGATTGGGCTACTTGGCGGATGAGTTTCAAGGCTACTGGGAAGATAGCTGGCCCTGACATCCCTCCCGTACCATTTGCAATGATCGGTTTGCCAGTCTGGAGGTCAAAGCGCATCCCGACCAAGGTATTGATCATGGTTAAGCCGGCGGCCCCTGCGTTTTCTGCTGCTTTTGCGACCTGGGTGATGTCTGCCACACTTGGCGTTAATTTGACATAGACAGGGACGGAGGAAGCATCTACCGCCGCTTTCACAGCCGCATAGACCAATTCAGGAACTTGCCCGATTAAGAGGCCGTTGTTGCCATGGTCTACGTTTGGACAAGAGATATTGAGCTCAATCGCTTTGACATTTGGTGCTTGCGAGATCTTCCGAGATACCGTCGCATACTCTTCGTTAGAGAAGCCAGCTACGTTGGCAATAATCGGTAAATCTGGATAATGCTGGGCCAACCAAGGGAGTTTCTCTGCTAGGACAACGTCTACGCCTGGATTTTGGAGACCAATGGCATTAAGCATGCCTGCAGGAGTCTCAGCAACACGTGGTGTCGGATTTCCAAAGCGAGCCTCTGCTGTCGTCGCCTTGATCATAATAGATCCTAATAAGTCCAAGTCATAGTATTTGGCATATTCTTGGCCAAACCCAAAACAGCCAGAAGCTGGAATAATGGGATTTTTCAAGTCTAATCCTGGTAAGGATACAGCTAATCGATTGCTTGTCATACTTTCCTCCCTACATCACAATTGTACCAGTTTCAAAGACCGGTCCGTCTTCACACACGCGCTTATTGGCTGCTTGGCTTGCATTTTCCAGATGCACCACGCAGGCATAACAAGCTCCCATCCCACAAGCCATGCGGGATTCCATGGAAATATAGGCACGAGGGTGGTCATAGAACTTGCTGTTGACGTATTTGAGCATGCCAGGTGCTCCACAGGAATAGATGGCATCAAACTCCTGGTCCATCTGGTCAACGATGGTGGAGACATATCCCTTTGTGCCATAAGATCCATCGTCAGTTGTCACAGTGACATGAGCTACCTGAGAAAGCTCTTCTTCCAAAATGACGGCTTCTTTGGTCGCAAAACCGACAACCACTTCAACTTTTACTCCTTGCTCATGTAGTTGTTTAGCCACTTGGACCAAGGGAGGCACTCCAATCCCGCCACCGATGATCAAAGCACGCGCCCCTTGACTAAGACCTTTTAGGTCAAAGCCATTTCCTTGAGGGCCCATGACGCTGAGTTTGCTACCGATTAGCAATTGGGAAAAGATAGCTGTCCCCCCACCTTCGATGCGGTAGATCAAACGACACGTCTGTGTCTCATGATCAATCTCAGAAATTGAAATCGGACGGCGAAGGAGCTTGGACCCATCGGGGACGCGGATATGAAGGAATTGACCTGGAAGCATCTGCGCCACCATTTCCCCCTTTAAGATCATAGAATAAATGCGGGGAGCGATCTCTTCTTGAGCGACCAGCTCCATCTCCTCCATCATGATTTTGCCAAAGCGTTTTTTACAACTTTCACTGACCATTGATTTCCTCTTCTTTCTTTCAGCAAAAAAGACCTCGCAAAAGCAAGGCCCTACAAATGATCAGCTAGACACAGTCTGCTGATCTTTTTTCTGTCTTTCCTTGCAGGCCTCTCTGGACCTCTTAAAGGTTAAATTTGTCTCATTATATCGCGCTCCTTCTCGCTTGTCAAGTAGAAATCGGTGACTTAAGAAGCTTTCTTGGGGTCAAAATCTTTTGGAATTGGCTTGATGTATTGCATGGCGATTCGGTTTTCAGGCTTGCGATCGACTAGATAAAGAACCAGTAAAAAGAGCCATTCCAAAGGTTTCATCAGGTAATAGATCAGGTCCATAGCCCATTTCTTCTTGATATGTTTGGCAAAGGGATAACCATAGCGGTCATAATTGCGACGCAAGAAGCGATGGAATCGTGGCGTCTTTTCTTCTAGTACCTGTTCAAAGGCATTGGCAATACAAAGCTGGCGATTGACAACAACCGGATGACCGTGGCGGATGCCCATCCGCTGGGGTTTAACAACTTTTTCATGACCACCAGCCGCAACCGTACAGAGATAGTGCTCATCAATGATGAGATTCTGAGGAGGGATCTTCTGTGAGAAGGCCCAGTCAGCTGTATTGGTCCAGGCCTTGATCATAGAATCCGGTTGCTGCCCAAAGAGCATGAGAACGAGGACAACGAGAGCAAGTGTTGGAAGGGCAACAAGAACTGCTAGCCATGGCCAGTTACGCGACCGATTTAAGAGCTGATGGAAGAATTGAAGCAAGCGATTCTCATAGGCCATCTCTGTTCGATCTTCCTGCCACTCCTTGATGCGAACCCATAAGAGATAGATGGAATAGATCAGTAAGAAAAAGGTATGAAAACTTGCTACCTGCAGTTGATTATCGAAAACTAAGAGAAGAACCACACCTCCTAGAATGCCACTGATGCAGAAGACATTTGCTAACGGCGAGAGTGAATTCGCATCCCGGTAGGAATAGATAATCAAGGCTAGTAAAGTAAGAGTTGCCAGTGTGAAGAAGGTCGGATAGGCGCCAGACCAGATCAGGGCATGCTTCTGAGAATTGACCAAACTCTCACTCCAATCGTAAAAAGTCATCTCCTTGACGATGTAAATGAAAATCGCTTCGAGAAAGCAACCAAAGAGACCAAACCAAAGAACAATTGTAGGCTGTTGCTTTTTCTTTTTGGTAGGCTTAGGACTAGGTGATTCTTGCCTTTCATTCATAAGGAATGCGTCATCTTCTCTTGTCCCTTCTCCTTCCTTTTGCCCTCTCTCTTCAAACAGATCCGGATCTTTGAGAGCTTCTTCCTCTGCTTCTTTGAACTGGAGGCTAGACCACCGACCAATCCCATAAATGATGACAAAAATATTGGGGACAAAGAGGGCCAGAGTCAAACCGTAAGGAAAGATCTCCATGGTGAAGGCAATGATAGCCCAAACACTAAATTGAATGAATGGATCCGATAGAGCATAGATCGACTGACTAATGACCAAATAAATGTAAAAGGCTAATAGAATCAGTGCATTTGTCACAAAATTGATCTGCAACAGACCGGCTGTGAAATGGGTTTCCAATTCCTTATCCTTTTTCTTATACCAGGAAACTAGTTTTTTCATAAGATCTCCTCAATCAATTTTTTACCATTCTATCAATCAGATCTCCCCTTAATCAAGGCAAAACTGTATTTTTCCAACAAAATCAGTCCCCAGATGGAGATTTTGTTTCCAATTTTCTATTTTTTAAATATTTGATCTAGCCTACTTCTTATTACCTACCTCAGCCTGCATTATACTCTGATACAGTCCTTGAAAGACCACATTTTACGGGAAAAACGCGCTCTTTTATGTTAAAATAAAAGCATGAGAATACAACAATTACAATACATTATCAAAATCGTCGAAACCGGCTCTATGAATGAGGCCGCAAAACAACTCTTCATCACGCAACCTAGCCTTTCCAATGCCGTTAAGGACTTGGAAAATGAGATGGGAATTGAAATCTTTATCCGAAATCCTAAAGGGATCACTTTGACCCGTGATGGGATGGAGTTCCTCTCTTATGCTCGCCAGGTGGTGGAGCAGATTGACCTCTTGTCCGAGCGCTATAAAAATCCCGTGGGTTCTCGTGAGCTTTTCAGTGTCTCTTCACAGCATTACGCCTTCGTGGTTGAGGCCTTCGTTTCTCTCCTCAAGAAAAGCGACATGGAAAAATACGAGCTCTTCCTACGGGAGACGCGGACTTGGGAGATCATCGATGACGTCAAGAATTTCCGAAGCGAAGTTGGCGTACTCTTTTTGAATAGCTACAACCGAGATGTGCTCTCTAAGATGCTGGATGATAATCATCTGATTGCTACCCACCTCTTTACGGCGCAACCTCATATCTTTGTCAGCAAGACCAATCCTCTTGCCAAGAAAGAGATTGTCCACTTGTCTGATCTGGAAGATTTCCCATACCTTAGCTATGACCAAGGAACCCATAACTCCTTCTACTTCTCAGAAGAGATCCTCTCTCAAGAGCATCATAAGAAATCCATCGTCGTCAGTGACCGGGCGACCCTCTTTAATCTCTTGATTGGTCTGGATGGCTACACCATTGCGACCGGGATCCTCAACAGCAATCTCAACGGAGATAACATCGTCTCCATTCCCCTTGATATCGAAGACCCGATCGAGCTGGTCTACATCAAACATGAAAAAACAGCCCTCTCAAAAATGGGAGAAAAATTCATCGAGTACTTGCTTGAGGAAGTGAAGTTTGATAAGTAAAAAATATCTGAGTGTCTCATGTTCACTCAGATATTTTTATTGTCTTAATTGTGAAAATACTTGGCCAATTTTCCCTTCAATAACCAGGTCTGCCTGCTTGTCTTGTGGGATACTGGTTTTATTGATGACAACCAGCTTCTTCCCTTGGAAATACTGGATCAAGCTAGCTGCTGGGTAGACCACAAGGGAAGTTCCACCGATAATCAGGAGATCAGCCTCTTGGATGGCTTGTGCTGCTTGACTAAAGACGTCCATATCAAGAGGCTCCTCGTAGAGGGTCACATCAGGCTTGACCACCTTGCCACAGTTCAGGCAATGTGGAACCGGTCCTTCCAAAACTAGAAAGGCTTCCAAATCATAAAATCGCTGGCAACCCGTACAGTAATTGCGATCAGCACTACCATGGAGCTTCAAAACTTTTTTTGAACCAGCCATTTCATGGAGACTATCGATATTTTGTGTTACCACCGCCTTGAGCTTACCAGTCTCCTCAAGCCGAGCCAGATAGCGATGGGCTGCATTGGGCTTGGCATCTGGGAAGAGTAGATATTTCTTATAGAAGTCGAAAAAGTCCTCTGGATAGCGCTCAAACATGGTATGGGAGACCAATTGCTCAGCTGTCAAATGCCGTCCTACCTGAACACTATAGACACCGTCTGAGCTTCGAAAATCTGGAATATTTGACTCCGTGGAAACTCCTGCCCCACCGAAAAACACGATCCGTTGACTCTGATCAATCATCTCCTGTAGTTGAGCAATCTTATCCATCTACTTCTCCTTTAGTAGCTTTTCCATGACAGCATTGGCCTGATCAAAATAAAAGTTAGCTTGATCATAATGGATGCCTGTGTAGCTTGCAAGGTCAATCAAATTCTTCATAAAATCCTGAGAAGAGAAACCAGTCGTCCGGTGGAGCTCTTCCTCATCAAAGGGCTTGATCAAATGGGCCAGGGGATTGCGAACTGATTTTTCTAACTCCCGCAATTGTTGGGCCGCAACTTTGACGCTATCTGGTAAGTCCAACTGCACAATCAACTCCGTCAAACTGGATGAATTGACCACACTTTCGCTGTGGAATTGCTGCAGGATAGGGTTGTCAGACGCATGCAGGCTCTCAAATTTCCAACGGTCATAACTGGATTCTTTGGAGTTATGGATATAGTTGGTAATATCAGGAATTTTCAACTGAATCAATCGCATAAAGATCCGATAGATGGCTGGGCTAACGGCACGAACAAAGTCAATAATCTGCTCATTTCGCAATTTCGCTTCTAGATCATAGAGGTAGTTGGCCAACTGCTCATCTTCTGGTTCTTCATGCCAAAAAAGCTGAAAACCAGTCGCTTCTAGCAACTCGGTTCTCAACTTTTGATTCATGACGGGTTGGATATTGAGCTCTCGACGCTCCGCCATTAACTGCAGTAAACTCACCAACAAATCCGGTACTTCTTCCTGCTGCTTGATAGAACGCAGAGCCCGGCTGTAGTGATAATTTTGGAGATCGTAGAGCCATTCATCATGAAAGAATTTTGCCATTAGTCTGCAATCAAGGTCTCAAGACCAACTTTCATCATGTCTGTGAAAGTAGTTTGACGTTCTTCAGCAGTTGTGTCCTCATCTGGATTGACCAAACTATCTGAAATCGTCATGATAGCAAGGGCATCAACATGGTGTTGAGCAGCAAGATAGTAAAGAGCCGCTGCTTCCATTTCCACAGCTTTGACGCCCCATTTACCAAGCTCGATGTTCTTTTCACCATAGTTTGAATAGAAAACATCTGATGACAAGACATTGCCGACGTGAGTTGTCATACCAAGGTCTTTGGCAATGTGGTAAGCCTTGTCTAAAAGATCAAAGCTAGCGATTTGTGGGAAATCGTATTGAGGCCAGTCGTTACGGATAATGTTTGAGTTGGTTGCAGCTGCTTGTGCCAAGACCAATTCACGAACATGCACATCCTCATTCAAAGAACCAGCCGTTCCCACACGGATCAATTTCTTCACGCCGTAGTCGACAATCAACTCACGCGCATAAATAGAGATCGATGGCATCCCCATCCCAGTTCCCATAACAGAAACACGGTGACCTTTGTAAGTCCCTGTGTAACCAAACATGTTACGGACTTCGTT